>CAZPOG010000089.1:0-8799 GCA_964588105.1 uncultured Ruminococcus sp.
TATTACGCTTTCTGTCAAGCAATTCATATCCGAGCTTTGAAAGTGCCAAGGATTTCTTTACATTCAGCAGATTTCCTTTTGTCGGGATCGTGCCCTGTGCCATATCACCCCTCCTTTCTGTAATTCATCCATGTGATTACGGTTTATAAAACTGTTTTATGACCTTATCGTCAACTCTGTCGAGCTCTGAGAGAGGCAGAGTGGTCAGCAGTTTCCAACCGAGATTCAAACTCTGCTCGATGGTTCGGTTTTCCGTGAACGCTTGATTGATAAAGTTCTGTTCAAACTTCCTGCCGAATTCGATGTATTTTTTATCAATATCGGAAAGCTCTTCTTCACCGATAACCGAAGCGAGAGCTCGCGCGTCGATGACCCTTGCGTATGACGCAAAGAGCTGGTTGGCAAGATCGGCGTGATCCGATCGGGTATATCCCTCGCCGATACCGTCCTTCATCAAACGCGACAAAGAGGGGAGAACGTTGACGGGAGGATAGAAACCCTGTGCCTGCAGTGTTCTGTCGAGTACGATCTGTCCTTCGGTGATATAACCGGTCAGATCGGGAACAGGATGGGTAATATCGTCGTTCGGCATCGTCAGGATCGGTATCTGTGTGACAGATCCCGATGCGGAATTGATCATGCCTGCTCTTTCGTAAATAGAAGCAAGATCGGAGTATAAGTATCCCGGATAGCCTTTTCTGCCGGGAATCTCACCTTTTGAAGAAGAGAATTCTCTTAAAGCCTCCGCATAGGAGGTCATATCTGTCATGATCACCAGGATGTGCATGTTAAGCTCAAACGCGAGATACTCTGCGATCGTCAGAGCGCATCGGGGAGTCAGCGTTCTTTCAATAATTGGATCATTGGAAAGATTTAAGAGCATAACGACTCTGGAGAGAACGCCTGCGTCTTCAAAACTCTTACGAAAATACTGAGCGACGTCATTCTTGACGCCCATAGCGGCGAAAACGATACCGAAGTTATTTTCATCCGCGCCGGTGATTTTTGCCTGACGGACGATCTGGACGGCAAGCTCGTTATGTTTCATGCCGGATCCGGAGAAGATCGGCAGCTTCTGTCCGCGGATCAGTGTAGCGAGAACGTCGATGCTGGAGATACCGGTGTTGATATAGTTTCTCGGATAGATACGCGATACAGGATTGATCGCGGTACCGTTGATATTCCTTTTGATTTTCGGAAAGATCGGTCCGAGATTATCGATTGGTTTTCCTGCGCCGTCGAGGATTCTTCCGAGAATCTCGGGAGACAGAGGCATTTCCATCGGTCTGCCGGTCATGCGAGTTGTGATGTTGTCCAAAGCAATATCGCGTGTTCCTTCAAAGACCTGGATCACAACACGATCTCCGTCGATCTGGACGACTCTGCCTTGACGAGTAGTGCCGTTTTGGAGTTTGATATCGACGATCTCTTCAAAGGAAACACCTTTTACGCCATCTAAACATAACAGCGATCCGTTGATCTCGGATGCGCCGACATATTCTATGATCATATGTTTCCTCCTTTTTAAATCAGTGTATGGATCTTTTCGTCGATTTCATTGAGATAATCATCAAATAATTGAAGTTCTGAATTTGGGATATCATACTTCATTTTTGCAAGTTTCTCGAATAATCCCAGAGCGGTAAGTTGAGAGAGAGGGATGTTTTCCGCGATGACATCTTTTGCTCTGTGATAGAGGTGCAGGATGGTCTTCATCATCAATTTCTGCTTTTCGATCGGAACATAGGTATCTTCTTTATGAAAAGCGTTTTGCTGGAGGAATCCGACTCTGATCAGTTTTGCTACTTCAATGATGATTTTTTGGTTGTCGGGAAGAACGTCGGAACCGATCAGCTTGACGATCTCCATCAGCCTGTTTTCTTCCTGCAAGAGAGCGGAGATCTCGTTTCTGTAGTCGATGAAATCATCACCGACCTTCTCTCTGTACCATGGATCGAGATCGGTGAAGTATTCCGAATAGCTCTCCATCCAGTTGATGGCGGGATAATGTCTGGCATAGGCGAGGCTTTTATCCAAAGCCCAGAAACAACGTGTGAAACGCTTGGTGTTCTGTGTAACAGGTTCGGAGAAGTCCGAACCCTGCGGAGATACCGCTCCGATGATGGTGACAGAGCCGCTGCTGTCTGACAGTGTATTGACACGTCCGGCTCTCTCATAGAATTCCGACAGGCGAGAGGGGAGATACGCCGGAAAACCTTCTTCAGCGGGCATTTCTTCCAGTCTGCCGGAGATCTCTCTGAGCGCTTCTGCCCAGCGAGAGGTAGAATCCGCCATGATAGCGACGTCATATCCCATATCACGATAGTATTCTGCGAGAGTGATGCTGGTATAGATCGAAGCTTCTCTTGCTGCGACAGGCATGTTGGATGTGTTAGCAATCAGCGTGGTTCTGTCGGTCATCGGTCTGCCGGTTTTGGGATCGATCAGTTCGGAGAACTCCTGAAGCACCTGGCTCATCTCGTTTCCTCTTTCACCGCAGCCGACATAGACGATGATATCGGCGTCACACCATTTAGCAAGCTGATGCTGCGTCATGGTTTTTCCGGTGCCGAAACCGCCCGGGATCGCCGCTGTACCGCCTTTGGAAACAGGGAACAGGGTATCGATAACTCTTTGACCCGTGATCAGCGGAATGTTAGGCGTCAGGCGTTCTTTCACAGGACGAGGCGTTCTGATCGGCCATCTTTGACATAAAGTAAGATCATGAATGTTTCCGTGATTGTCCTGAATCTTGACGATCGTATCATTGATTTTATATTTGCCGTCCGGTTTGACTTCGATAACCTTTCCCGAAAGATAGGGGTGAAGCAATATCTTATGCAGAATGATCTGTGTCTCCTGCGTTGTCGCGTAAATATCGCCGCCGTTTAATGTATTGCCAACCTTGGCTATGATCTGTACATCCCATTCTTTCTCGGTGTTCAAGGGAGAGACGGAGGATCCGCGGTTAATAAACGCGCCGTGCTGTTTTTCTATCTCAGAGAGCGGACGTTCAATTCCGTCGAAAATATTGTTGAGAATTCCGGGACCGAGCAGAAGATTCATCTGAGTATCGGTTTTGAAAATCGGCTCGCCGGGTTTGAGTCCGGTCGTTTCTTCGTAACACTGGATCGTTGTCATTTCGTTGGTGATACCGATCACTTCGCCGACAAGACGCTCTTCTCCGACATAAACCATTTCCATCATGGAGAACGAAGTCGCGCCTTTTACGGTGACTACAGGACCGTTGATGCCGTAAATCACATTTGTCACGTCAACATCACCTCAAGTCTTCCGGTTTCTGTAAAATTCTTCATCGCGTCGTCGAGTTTGGTGTCAAAGGTACAGTCGAGAATAATGCCTTTAGATTTGCTGTACGCCTTTAATCCGCCGAGTGAGATCGAACTATCAGTTGTGATTTCTGCGTTTTTGACAACACCTTTGATCAAAGACGCTTTATCCTTGTCCTTTGGACCAAGATAAACTTCACATGACTCTCCCTCAAAGTAAGATTTGATTTCTTTAGCACTTGACAGAAGTGTTTTATCATAATCTTCGGTGAGAGTAAAAGTGTTAATCTTCTCAACAGCTTCAGCTTTGATATCAAGAAGCATCTGCTTTCTAATTTCAAACAGCTCACACCTTGCGCGATTCTCTTTTGAAGCGTATTCGGTTATGATCATAGACTTTCTTTTGCTGATTTCGTTTTTGATCAGCTGATATGCGTCTTCAAGACCTTCCTTGGTAGCTTGTTCGATTTGTTCGTTTCTATGGCGTTCTGCGTCTTCCTCGATGATCTGCTTTTGCTTTTGAGCATATTTGTTGATTGCTTCGAGAAAATTTGACGTTTTTGTGTTTTGATTCATGATTATCCCTCGATGATAATTATGTCAGCTTAACGCCGATTGCGTCATTGACATATTTCGTGATGGAATCCGATGTCCTGCCCTGACCGTGACGATCGGGGATTTCGATGATCAGCGGCTGCTTTCGGTCAAGTTTATACTGATATACCGTATCTCTGCACAAGTCTACAGCTGTTTTTGTCATCAGAATAATGGCAATATCTTCACTTTCCATCAATTCTTTGAGCTTGTTTCTGACAAGCTCTTCTTCATGCAAGACAACGCCTTCCACACCGGAAAGCCGCATACCCATCAATGTGTCGACGTTGTCGCTGATCAGATACATTTTCATAGTGATATCAGAGGCTGGTGATGATCATAATGGAGATAAGCATACCGTACAGCGCGCAGCCTTCACCGAGTGCGACGAAGATGATCGACTTACCGAAGTTCTTCGGATCTTCGGAAGTTGCGCCGATAGCAGCGGGAGCAGATCCTCCGACAGCGATTCCGCCGCCGATACAGGAGAGACCGGTAGAGAGTCCGGCGCTGATGTAGCCGAGACCCGTCGCGTTAGATGCTACGGAAGCAGCTTCGGTCGCTGCGGAAACATCAGCTGCGTGCGCAACGATCGGAATAACCAGACAGATCGAAGCAACTCCCAAGAAGGAGAAAATCTGGGTCAGTACGGTTCTTTTTGCACTTTTGCCTTTTTCAAACGATTTGATACAAATAATGACCGATATTACAAGAAATACGGCGGGTATAAACATCGCTAAATACTTTAACATAAGATAACCTCCATAATGATTACATATTATCTATATTGACGGGCTCATACTTTCTGCCGTCGCCAATGAAAAATCTGTTGAACATCTCGTAGTATTCCAGCCTTAACACCTGAATACCTACCAAGAGCGCTTCCAAAGCCATAACAACAACGTTGCCGATGACGATGGTGATATAGTATCCGATAGATCCGACGCCTGACATACCGCCAAGAACGAACACAACCTGCATCATTCCGGCATGGACAAGTACAAAGGCTCCGACTCTTAAGAAACTCATGGTATTGGTGACATAGGAGAGAAGTACTTCAAACAATTCAAAGAAATTGTCGACGAAGAAAGATCCTATTCCTTCTTCAAACAGCTTTTTTTCACCTCTGAGCAGTTTTGACAGCGGCTCTCTGAAGAATACCAGCACAATCGGCAGTACGATCAGACACAAGATATACGGTGTTGTCATCAGATTCAGATTCAGGAGAATCGATCCGCCTAATCCGATGATCAAAGATGCGTAAAAGATCAGACCTGCTAAGCCGTTTACACCGAACAGCGCATTACCGAAATCTCTGCGTTTGATGCTGGAAATGATATTGAGCACCATCGCGATCATCAGCAGTATTATACCAATACCAACTGCGGAGAAAATTAATATCATGGTGGTGTTGGATTCCATGACATCGACCGGTTTTTCGCTTAGTCCGAATATCGCTTTATATACGGGATTAAGCAATTCTTCAAATCCGAATACAGATCCGAAAATCGCTCCAAAAACGATAGAACTGATCGAACAGGGGATCAACAGTCTGCCGAGAGGCATTTTCTTGTATTTATACATCACTATCGCGGCAATCAGCAGCATGAATCCCTGACCTACATCGGCAAACATGATGCCGAATAACAAGGTGTATGTCAACGCGATAAAACCGGATGGGTCGATCTCCCGATAATTCGGCATACCGTACATCTCGGTGTAATACTCAAAAGGTTTGGAGAAGAATCTGTTTTTGAGTTTCACGGGAGGGGAGTGCTTGAGCTCATCTTTTGCGTCAGTAATCGCTACCTCCACATTATCTATCTTCAGAAGTTCCTGCTTCAGCTTTCCTTCGTATTCGGATGGGATCCATCCTACGAGAACAAAGCTATCGTGATAAGAACAAGCGTGGTTTTTGATGGAGAGATAAGCGTGTCTTTTGCAGATCGCGGAATAAACCTTGAGGATATCGTTCTTCTTGGAGTCAGAAACAGTTTTGATCTCCTCATCCAACGCCTTTAGCTGCTCATTTAACTGATTTAAAACAGCGTTTTGTTCTTCCAGATATTCTTTCGGCGTTCCCGTAATTCCATCTATTTCGCAGGGCTCAAAGAACAAGCGTGAGAAGATCCTGTCCACCTTATCTGCTTCTTCAATAGGAGTGACATAGATTCCCCAGTAATACTGAGAATCTTTGGTCATCGGAAAGAATTCTACAAACGGATTCTCATCGTAGGATTGCAGCTTGATGTAACTATCCTTTGGAATTTTGCCGAATTTCGTTCTGACGAATTCGCATTCGGATAGCTTTTTGACGTCAATATCCAAACCGATAAAGTGCTTTGTGTTTTCGATTCTCTGTTTACAAAGCGTGATATCTTCATTCAGTTTGTCTTTATTGTCAAGCAGCTGTCCGAGTTCTTCTTCAGTATCCTTTACAAAAGCGAAAAGCTCATCGTCATCCTTGTCCGTGAATTCATCAGAATTTACTATTGCAGGCTTGATTTTCGCCCGCGACATAATATCGCTGAGTGAATTCAAGGACTGTTGATAAGGATTGACGGCAACGATCGGGATCAAATCATCTTTATCGCTAAAGAATTCCTGCGTATCGTCAGGCTGAAAGACGCCCGATGAACCTAACAGATACACAACGTCGTCAGTTGCGGTGATCGGTCCTATGATGTTCATCAGTTTCATCTTTGCCAGCGCCATTATATCACCTCTTTATCTAAAAATAGATTGTATTACGGGAGTATCAGCATATCTGTGATAGAAGACTGTTCTCGTGAGTATCTAACGCCTTCGATCACTACGATTACATTCCGCAATTCTATTTCCGTTAAAATATAATATGAAAGGAGTACCGCTTCCGGACTGGTAGAAAAGTATAAGTAATGCCGGCAGATATCGAATTTGCCCTGAGCGGAAATAGATCCTTCAAAATCAAAGTTTTTATTCTTAATTTTCTTGCCGATATTGGTTTTTTGAAGCGCAGACAGAATTTCGTCATAATTTTCTTTTGCCAATATCTTGTCAAGTTTTTTGGATGTGAGAGTGCCGTATGGGATCAGATGTTCCTTAATAACAGCATTATCCATGTTGTAGTACTTTTTCAGTCGTATGATCCTGGAAAAAGTATTGTAGTCGACAACGGTGTCAAAAAGCTCTTTCAAAGCCGCTTTCTCAGATTTATCTTTGATTTTGTGAATAGAAGTATATAACTCATTATAAGAAAACACCTGAAGACAATCTTCGATTGCCGCAAGATCAATGCGATCACTCTCCAAAGGAGCGTAGTCTTCCAACAGAGTTTTATATTCGGTATTGTTCAGTGTGCGAAGAAAATCACTGTATGTCCTGGATTTTGAGAGCTTATCCAGTTCAATATCTGTATGCTCGTTAAAATACAGCGGCATTGCAAACAGGTATTCTTCCGGACTTCCGATAGAGAGCAAAGTGAGATATTTCATGATCTCGTTGATCTCTGTCTGTCGAAGGATATAGGTCGTAACCGGAGAATTGCTCTTGTTATATCGGCACAAACTCAAAAAATTATTAAACAATTCCTTCCTGAGTATTTGTTCCACATTGCCGCGATGAACGTCATTACCGGAAACTTTGCTCAGGAAATTTCGATAATAAGTATATGTTTTTAGATACAAAACGACCTCGCCGACCGAAGCGGCTTTTGACATCGCAATATAATCTTTGTTCTTAAGACGATTGCCGTACTTCGCTCTTGCTTTTGCGATTACAGCAGTAGAAGGATTGATGATCGCCATATATACTTATCACCACCTTTGTGTCAAAATAGCAGAATGTTACTTATCCGATAACCTGAGAGACTATCTCATTGATCCAAGAGTCTTTGTTCTCATCAAATTCTGTTTGCAGTTTTTCTTTGGAACTGTTGATTTTGGAAGAATATATCTGCCATTTATTTTCCGCGCGTTTTTGATCGACAGCAATATTCTTTTCTATTCTGTCTTTTGCGCGGTTGATATAATCCTCGTGAATTTTATGCTTCAGTTCTTCAACCTGCTTGTGAGAAAGGTTTTTATTTTCTTCTGCTTCTTCTTTGATTTTTCGGGCTTTCTCATCCATTTCGATGATTTTATTGAGCATTTCCTGCATAAACTGCCTCCGAAAATTCTGTTAATTAATCAGTTCTTTAAGCTTTGTAACGGCGCCGGGATCCTGCCTCCAAGATCGATAAACTTTGCCGGATCTCCGTATCTGAGTTCCATCACGGGACCTGCGCCTAAGAGTCCGCCGAAGTTCAGTGTCTCACCGGCTTTCCTACCAATAGCTGGAATGACTCTGACTGCTGTTGTTTTTGAGTTGATCATACCGATCGCTGCTTCATCGGCGATGATTGCTGAAACCACTTCGGGAGTAACATCTCCCGGAATCACCAGCATATCCAGTCCAACGGAGCAGACAGAAGTCATAGCTTCAAGCTTTGTAATATCCAAAGCGCCTTTCTCTACGGCGTTGATCATTCCGGCGTCTTCCGATACAGGAATAAACGCGCCCGAGAGTCCTCCGACATGCGAAGACGCCATCACGCCGCCTTTCTTTACAGCGTCATTCAACAGTGCGAGCGCGGCTGTTGTGCCGTGACATCCGCAAATTTCAAGACCCATTTCCTCTAAGATGTGCGCCACGGAGTCGCCGACAGCGGGAGTAGGAGCAAGTGAGAGGTCTACGATACCGAAAGGAACCGATAGGCGAGAGGAGGCTTCCTTTGCGACCAACTGACCCATTCTGGTGATTTTGAATGCGGTGCGCTTTACGAGATCAGCGACTTCGGTGATATCTTTACATTCGTTCTTTTCCAGAGCGGCTCTGACGACGCCGGGACCGGATACGCCAACGTTGATTACACAGTCGGCCTCTCCGACTCCGTGAA
>CAZPOG010000090.1:0-8765 GCA_964588105.1 uncultured Ruminococcus sp.
GTTATCTTTCTTGTCTTACCGTAACAGACGTAGCGAACTCGGGGCTTCCTGACCTTTGTGCCGTCGGCTTTGGTATAGCATTTGTTCGCCGTGGATAAGTGAAGCCGTGCTCCGCAGTGTCCGCAGAACACATTGCCCGACAACAGCGCATTGCCTTTCATATTCAGCGGAACACGCGGCGTGTTTTTCAGTGTATCGGCACGCTGCCGCAGAATCTCCTGTGCACGGTCAAATTGCTCCTGAGAGATGATTTGCAATTCGGGGATAAACGGAGAACGGCTGTCGCCGCTTCGCAGATAACCGGTATAGGTCGGATTGTGCAGCACGTTGCGTATGGTGTTGTACGACCAGCGGTTGCCTGTAGGATTGGAATAGCTGCCGTTATTCAGAAAATTGGCGATTTTCTGAACGCCCAAGCCCTCTTTGGTGTACTTATCGAAAATCAAGCGGACAATAGCAGCGTCCTCCTTTTTGACCTTCAAATCATACAACTCGTGCTTTCGCTTATTCAGCCTGCCGCTTTTGACAAGCTCATAACCAAGCGCGGCATTACCGCCCTTGTAGTGTCCTTCTTCTACCATCTGACCGAGGCTGGTGCGTGTGCGGATAGATGTCTTTTCACTTTCTCCGTCAGCCTGCCAAAAGCGGATATAGTTGAGCAACTTGTCGATGTGGTTATCAAAACGCTGTTCGCCCTCCTGCGTGCTCCATACCTGAATACCGTTCTTGACAAACCACTCTACAACAAACGGCGTTTCGTCGGCGATACGTCCGATACGATCAAACATAAACACAAGGAGGATATCGAACTTGCCCTTGCGGGCAAGCTCCTTGATAGCCTGAATTTTGTCACGGTTCTCGGCGCGGATTTTGTGACCGGATACGCCGTCCTCCTGTTCCTCGTGAACGATCGTCCATCCCATCTTATCGGCAAAGCGGTGACAGGCTTTGCGCTGCATCGGGATGTCCGCCTCGTTGTTATTGTCGTAGTCCACCTGCTTGTCCGTAGAAACACGGTACAGGCAGCAAACTCTGTTATTCTCCATTATGACGCCTCCTTTGCTTTGGGGCTCATTCTATCATTAGAAAGACTCTCCCGACAAATGTGTGAGGTGTCGGAGCAGGTGAGCAAAATATCCCTAATATTCCCGAACAAGTCGGTATTGGGTTCTTTAGAAAATGAGATGCAGACGCGGTGCCCGTCAATAAGACGGTACTGCTTGGTGTGGTCATTCATATCGGTTTTCATTTATCTCACCTCTCTCTGTCACGCTGGCGGCGCAGATATTTGTTGTAATGCTCGACTGCCTTTACGATAAAATCTTCGGCTTGCTTTTCGGTGTAATTCTTCGGCACGAAGGCTCTCACACGATCGGCAGGGATTTTCAGCATCTCACGCTGATTGGGCTTTTCTGTTGCCATCAGCTTGTCAACATACTGCATTGTGAGTGTTCCGTTGTGCATTTCCTTATGCATATGAAATGCCTGCGAATAGGATGGCGTGCAGTCGTCACGCTCGATAATATCTAACAAATAATACTGCATATTAACGCTGAGGTAGGACAGTTCCACGCCTACGGAAAAAGCGATTTTACCCTCGTCCATCAATTCAAGCAACTCCGGAATAAGATTTGTTAAACGAATATAGCGCTGAACTGTTTTATAACTCTCGCCTGATTTTTCTCCAATAATTGCGGTTGTGCGTCTATCGTCAGACTTTGAGACAATTTGTCCCGAAGTTAGATCGTTACGCTTACCTTGATGATTGAGCGCTTCGGCTTTCAGCTTGTAAGCAAACGCCTTCTCTGACGGCAGAAGATGTTCACGGTGGAGATTGCTGTCCACCACCATAATCGCTGCTTCGTCACGGCTGACGGGACGAATAAAGGCAGGAACTTCTGCAAGTCCTGCCTTCTGTGCCGCACGAAAGCGGCGGTGTCCGGATATGATTTCATACTCGTCGGTTGTGTCTTCAAGCGGTCGGACGATCAGCGGCGTCATAATGCCTTGCTGCTGAACACTCTCGATTAAGCTATTCATTTCTTCGTTGTCGAGCACCTGATAAGGGTGATCCCTGAATTCGTGTAATTTGTTGATTGATATATTGGTCATCGTTCGTAACTCCTTTGTTTTGTTTTATTTTGGTGATAATATTTGTACTTGTATCTGCCTTGCTCCAACTGCTTTTCCTGTTCAAGCAAAGCACGGAGTCGAGGCACTTTGTTTTCAATGCGCTCGCAGATAATAAGCTGCTTGCGCAAGGGTGTTAGCTTCTTTGTGATTACTCTGCATTGTTCTTTTAGAGAATAATCCTCTTCGGGCGTTTTCGCCCTGCGGATTCGGTTGCGGATGTGCTGACGCTCGGTTTCATAGGCTTTGATTTGCTCGGCGATTTCTTTTCGGCAAGCTACAAAATCCTCTGCGCATTCCACGTTGTGGTCACGGAGAAAATGGTATTCTTCCAGCGTTCGGTCGAGATTCTGTATTTCCAATCTCAATTCGGGAGAAACAGGACGGTAATCACGCTTTTGCACGTTGTTGCCTGTGATAGGTTTAGCGATCGTGATAATCAGGTCGAACAGCGCCGTGATTACATCGGGTTCTGTTCTTTTCTCAAAATCCCTGATTCTCACTATCAGCGGTTGGCGCTGAAAATACGATTTCGGCGTATAGGAATAGAAATCCACAAAGTATTTATCCTCACGCTGTGATTGCAGCCGCCTGAGTATCGCTTCTCTGGAGTAGTCCTTGCCGAGACTGCTTAACCTGACAGGCTTCCGCCAGTCGGGAGCAATCACGGACGGATGTTGATATTTGAAAGTCCGCACAAACTGATAGCCAAGCGAACGCAGATATAATTCAAAATCAAACGGCTTGATCGTACAGGCTAACGCTTCATCAACATCGTGCCGCAGCATATCCTTGTGTGGAATTTGTCCGCTCTTGCGTACCCAATACGCCTTGTCGCCGCCGTAGAACGGAGCGTTTTCAATCACGGATTTACCATACTCACGGCAGACCTCATCTGAAATCTCACGCAGCTTGTAGTGGTCGGAAATATGATTTTCAAACTTTCGTCCGGTGCGAAACGATACACTGTTTACGACGATATGATTGTGTAGGTTTGCCGTATTCAGATGCGTCGTGACAACAATCTCATAGTCATCGCCCCACATACGACGTGCGGTTTCCAAACCTATACGGTGCGCTTCTTCGGGTGTAATTTCTCCTGCCTGAAAGCTCTGATAACCGTGATACGCTACATTGCCGCCGAGCTTGCCGAAACGCCGCTTGGTGGTCATCATCTGCTCATAAGCCCTTTTCTTCGGACAGTTTATTCCACTGACGTACATTGTTTGGTCGGTTTTGTCGCTGTTCTCAACGTAATTGAGAGCGGCAGCTAAGTCATCATCAAGATATTTGCGCTCGATAGTTTTATCGGGATTCTGAGCGTAATTGATAACATCCTTCAACCGTCCTTTGACGGGCCAGAAGCCTGTGGTTGCCACGTCGCTACCTCCTCACGGATTTGCTTGGCGGTAGATTTTACTGGCAACAAAAGCTGTCGTTGAATTTCGTCTACGACTTCAAGCAGACTTTGCTCAGTATCCGGAGATACCTTATCGGCAACCTCGTCACACAAGCGGCAGAGCGTTTGGTAGAAATCAAAAAAGACATCAGGTTGCACCGTCCTCGGCGCATAACCCAATGTCCTTTGTCTGACATATTCGGATTGAGATAAGCCGCAGCTCTCGGCGAGCCGGGCTATCTTCTTTTTCTCGGACTGCGTAACACGCAGCTCGATTCTTGCATTTTTATCTGTCATTTTATTCCTTCTTTCTTCGGGTGTTAGGGTGTCCCTAAAGATTTACAACAGCTTTTGGGCTGCTGTATTTGGAATTTGCCGTACAAATTCCCTGCTTGCTACAGTATAAGACACAGCTACGGAGTGCAATTATCACCCTTTCTGCTGTGCCTTATACTGCTGATTGTAATACTGTCTTGGTATGACGGCATTTTGCCGTCAATTTTAATATCGGTCTTGAAATTTGCCGTCATCGTGCCGTCAATCAAACAGTTTGAGGTCGTCCAGAATATCCTGCTCGGTTTCTTCCTGCTGTTCTGCGCTTAAAGCAGGATTTACAGGTTGCGGAGCAAAGTTTGCTTCGGCAAAGCAAGCCCGCATTTCCTCACGGATGATGCTACGAATATCCTCCTCGTGCTGTTCTCGGGTGATCGACTGTAAATCCACATAGTCCGCAAGAGCATCTATTATAAACTGATTGCTGGAATGAAATTTCTTAACATCAAGGTTTTGCATAAACTCGGCAAGATTACGTTCTCGGACATCGGTTAGGTCGAATCTTACTGTCATTTTATACACGTCCTTCATTCTTCGCCTCGGCTCTCAAATAAACGTCTGCGAGATATTCGTAGCCTTTAGCGGCGGCGCAGATGTCGTCAATAAACTTTACACGGTCAAGATCGCCGCGATAGAAATTCCTAATCAGGCAACCGCCGCCACCGCAGACACAGAGCTTCATCGTACTTTCGTCATATCCGTGCTCACGCAGGCGGCGAAAGATTTCGGTAACATATTCTTCTGCAATAGCGGTAATGATCTCCAAGTCGGAATCGGGAATATCCGCTGTGCCTGTTCTGAGGACTTCATCAATAATAAAGTCATTCAGCTCTCGGCGTGTTTTTCGCATAAAGCCTTCTCGGATAGCAAGGGTGCATTGGTAAGTGCCGAACTTCTCTGTGAACATCTTACCGCTTTGCGGTCTGCCGTTTACGAGATAGAGCGTGTTCATCGTGCCGTTGCCAATACCGGCAACCATACTCAAGCCTTTCAATGTTGACTTGATTGGGACTACTGCTGAATAACCCTGCGGGTAGATTTTGACATCAGAGATTCGGATATGATAATCTACATTCCGAAAAGTGAACTCTACCTCCTTGTTCTTTGACAGATAGATTGCAAATGCCGCCTTCTGCCCGCTCGTCCAAGTCAGCGGAAGCCCTGCGGCGATAATAACATCTGCTTCCGTCAGTCCTTCATCGGTAAGCTCTGTGGCGATAGCCGCAAGGGTGAGGACATAGTAATCCTCGTCATTCTGTTTTTCGGGCAGAAACTCCTTGTGACCTTCGCCGATCAGATAATACTTGCCGTTATAGATAAGCATATCCTTTGTAAACAGCGGCTCGCTGTCGTGGGCTGTAATGCCTGTTGGAAAATAATGGTTAGCAGTCTTGATGTTTCCGTAACCGTGGTCGATACCGATAATAACTTTGTCATTATAACTTTTCATAATAAAACAACTCCTTTAGTTTTGATTAAACTTGATAATGTTTTCGTATAACTCCTTATCAGCAGGTAGTACATATTTTTCCAGATAATTGCAGTAGAGCCACCTGATAGAAAGAAGCTGTACACAGGGGTGACTGTCGCCGTCATCAAGCAGCAAACAGTTTCCGTTCACATAATTAGCGCAGGACGTTCTGACCGATTTGTTGACCTGCCTTGCCAAACGCGGTGTAAGCTTTAAAGGCATAAAATCGCCTCCTTTTCATTAAGATATACCGTTCCTCTCACAAAAAGTATGGGAGCAGTATTCATTTTTTGAAAAGTGCTTGCAAATATATCTAGATTATGGTATAATCCAATCCGAAAGGAGCCGCTCCTATGACGAAATACAAAATCTATATATTATCCGCACGCGCCATTATGCGTAACGCTGAAAAGAACGCAAGCGGAAACTACACCTACTACTTGAACGAGGAAGTAACTAAAAAATGTATCATACCCTCAGCGCCCGAAACACAGGATGACTGTGCCTTGTTCCACCAGATATTAAAGGTTATTGACCGTGATGAAAAACTAGCCGGAGATAAGATTATTTCCGACATCTTGGTATATATTGATTTCTCACGCGTATTCGACCGTAAGCCTACGCAGAAAAAATATATCGACTGGCAAAAGCAAGCCGAAGATATGTTTCGCCCAAACGGAATTACCTTAGATTTAGGATACGGTGAATTTGACTATGTTGCATTTGAGCGTTCTGCAAGTATGAGCCGTAACGCAAGGCTGTCATTCATCCGTTCTGATTTTTTTGAGCCTGTCCGCAAGCGTATTATGCTTGATATGACTATCGGCAAATGTCAGTTATCCAAGCTATACGCATATAACGGGCTTATGCTGACGGACGGTGTCCGTATAGAAGATATGTCCATCTGGGACAGCAAGCGGATTGTCGTTGTGGACAATCCTGTTTCAACCGTTCACAGCGTACCTGTTATCACCGTAGAAGATGACGGTACTGACAACGCCGTACGCAAATACAGCCGTATAGAAAGAATAACTAATGTTGACGTAACCGAGTTTGACGGCGAGGGCTTGATTTCAAATGAATATGCGAATTATATAGATGAGGTATCTTTTAAGGGCAGAGGACACACCTCGTTTCAAATCCGTATGCCGTATATCAAGGGCGTATTGCACAAGGTTGATTTCAAGAGCTTTCTCGCCGAGCTCGGCACTTATGAGATAAAGGATATTTGGGGTGAAACGCACCCGATAAATGAAGTCGATATTATTCTCTCCAAAAGTATGTTCAAGGGCTTTGGCTGGATGACGGAGAATGGTTTATCTTGGTCGGATTATCTTATGAGATGTAAGAAGTATGACCACGCGCTGTATATTTCCGAGGTCAGCCAGATCAATCAGGAAGAATTCACGGAGATGAATTATCAGTTTCTTGTGACCGCTTCTATCAAAGCCGAGGAATTCCGCCCTGCGGATCTGCCGCTCGGATGGGAGGACAGCCCTGCCAAAGACAATCGGGATTGGATCACAAAAACGATGGAGCAGCGCTATTATGACTTTGTCGCCAATGAGGATTTCAGATTGGTTTATTGTATGAGTCACAATCAAAAATGGGCGGAAATACTAAAGAAGAATCCGAAGTTTATCAACGAACCGTATTTTACGAAACAGCTTGATATACAGGCAAAGCAGATATTAAAAAATTATGCTTTCGGCACCTTGCTCATAGCGGGAGATAACCGTTATCTGTCAGGAGATTTGATTAAATTTGTAAAGCATCTTGTCAAATCATCCGATGCCGGTAATGCAAGGGCAATCACGGAGCTGGAGTATGAGCGTTTACGCTACGGAGAATTTTATGCTCCCTGTGCGGGATATGCAGACAACGATAAATATGTTCTTCTGCGCAATCCTCATATAGCTCGAAACGAAGAAGCGATTGCAAAGCCTCCCGAAGAAATCGGCTATTACCGAAAAAAGTATCTGTCACACCTTAATTATGTCATTATGGTGGATTCAGAAACTTTGATCCCCGAACGGCTGGGCGGAGCCGATTTTGACGGCGATATGATTAAAACGATTGCCGATCCGCTGATGAACGATTGTGTAGCGAGGAATTACAACAATCCGCTGGCTTATGATTCTTATTCCGAAATGCTCCCAGTGCTGAAAATCCCGTCAGCGCCTCCGATGATTCGAGACGCGAATGATTGGCACGCTCGTTTTGAAGCGGTCAGAGATACCTTTAATAATAAGATCGGTCAAATCTGCAATGCCGCCTTTGACAGAAGTATCGTAGCGTACAACGAGAATACCGCCGCTGGGGAACAGCAGCAAATGCGTGAGGAAACAGAAACGCTCGAAATCCTGACGGGCTTAGAGATAGATTCCGCAAAAAGCGGTGTAAAGCCCGATTTATCGGAATACCTCAATCGAAAAGTCGTCAGCCGCAGCAGCTTTCTGAAATACAAGAATATTGTCAACAGCGACGGGGACAGGCAATGGTATGAGCCTACCTTGAAGCAGAAGCTGGATAAATACTTTGCTTCGATAGATTGGGACAGTATCAGCGCCAATGTGGAAAAGCTTCCATACTTTGCGCGGATGTTGGAGCTCAACACGCCGAAGCTGCAGCCAAAGCCTGCGACAGACGCGGAGCTGTTCAAATTCGCAAAGAAAAAGAATTGGCAGAAAAAGCTGAATCCTCTTTATCTGGAGTTTATGAAAGACGTTATTGCCGACTGCGAAGAAGCCCTGCGGCGCATTCAAATCAATCGAATACAGCCAAAGGAAATGCAGCGTAAAAGCGATATTGAGCGGATACTGTTTGCGCGAGGTCAGGAGAATCAATATACTGCCGATGAGCTGTACGGTGTTTTTGGCGGTTATGACGCGGAAAAGATAGCCGCCATTCGACGTGACCTGACCGCAAAGCAATGGCACTTGATGAAATACGTGGACAGGATCAATTTTGTAAGGGATGTTCTTCCTTTTTACAAATACGATTACACAGAATTCTTCGCTGATTTCCGCTTCAACGGCTACCGTATTCTCGGTGATATCATCTGTGATTACGATGATAAAAACCGGTATGAGGTGCAAAAGAAAAACGCTGTCAGCAGAAAAACCGACAGCGAATTGATGCGTAAGATTATGAGCAGATATACGAGTAATCCCGGTTTGGATTACGAGCAAATCGTAAAAACAGAAGTCATTGCATATATGCGCGGCAAAATCAACGGTGATGACGCCCTGAAATGTGCGGTCGCCCTCGGTAAACGGCATTTTGCGATGCACACCTTATTTACCTACCTCAAAGAATATATTGTTAAGGGATAAAAATATGCTGAATGAATTAGAAGAATTTGAAGCCTACACAGGAAAAATCACATACAAAGCGGAAAACAAATTCGATACTGCCTACCTCGGCAGATTT
>CAZPOG010000091.1:0-8638 GCA_964588105.1 uncultured Ruminococcus sp.
GCCCGAGATATTCCTCGTCATGCCAGTATCTGAGATTATGTCGGCTCTCAAAACCGGACTTCGCAAAATTGGAGATCTCATATTGATGATAGCCCTTTTCTTCCAGCGATCTGACAGCATACTCATAAATTTTTGCCTGTTCGTCGTCAGAGGGGAGAGAGAGGCTGTCTTTGATCCGATAAAAGGGAGTGCCTTCTTCGATTTTCAGAATATAAGCGGAAATATGCTGTACGCAGCAGGACGCAGCAAAATCAATAGAACGTTTTAAAGACTCCATCGTCTGATCGGGAACACAGAGAATCAAATCGAGAGACAGATTATCAAATCCGGCTTTTTGAGCAGATAAAATCACTTCTTTCGCTTCTTCGGCGGTATGACGCCTGCCTAATGCTTTCAGTTCGGTATTGTTTGCGGACTGTAATCCAAAAGAAATACGGTTAAATCCCGCCTCCTTGAGCCTGTAGGAGTCGAGCGCGTCGGCAGAGGTAGGATTCGCCTCGAAGGTGATCTCCGCATCAGAGACGATTCTGAAGGCGTTTACAGCCGCTTGCAGGATACGACATAGTCGAACTGTTCCTAATACCGAAGGCGTACCTCCTCCGAAATATACCGTATCGACGATCCTGTCATGATAAACACTT
This sequence comes from uncultured Ruminococcus sp., assembly GCA_964588105.1. Lineage (GTDB taxonomy): Bacteria > Bacillota > Clostridia > Oscillospirales > Acutalibacteraceae > Ruminococcoides. The sequence continues at coordinate 642 of CAZPOG010000091.1, forward strand.
CCATACTTTTGAATCGACTTGATCAACGCGTCGGTATAGGTGTTATATTCACTTTTATTCGCGCAAAAGCTGTAGAAATTACAGTAGTTGCACTTGGATTTGCAAAAAGGAATATGGATGTACAGTCCGAGACGATTCATGATATTTCTCCTACAAAGGGTCGAGGCGGGAACCAAAGTTCCCGCCTCTAATTTGGAAGGTATATGAAAAAACTTAGATGAAGTCTAATTTGTATACATATAATAACAAAACGGTCTTTGATTGTCAACAACTTTTGTGCAAATTGATGTAGAAAAATCCCTCCGTTTTTTATTGACTTTTACCAAGTGATAATAGTAAAATAGTTAAGGTTATTTTTAACATAAGTGTCATTGCGAAGGCTATCAGCCTGCGGCAATCTCAACTGATAAAAGAGGTTATTCCATTGAGCGATTTGAAACAACAGATAGAAAAACGCAGAACGTTTGCGATCATATCCCATCCCGACGCCGGAAAGACGACTCTGACCGAGAAGCTGCTTCTTTACGGTGGCGCGATCAATTTAGCCGGTTCCGTCAAAGGCAAGAAGACTGCCAAGCACGCTGTTTCCGACTGGATGGAGATCGAAAAGCAGAGAGGAATTTCCGTAACCTCGTCCGTTCTGCAGTTCAAATATAACGGCTATTGCATCAATATCCTCGACACCCCCGGACATCAGGACTTCTCCGAGGATACTTACCGCACCCTGATGGCGGCGGATTCCGCTGTCATGGTGATCGACGGTTCCAAAGGCGTTGAGAACCAGACCAAAAAGCTCTTCAAGGTCTGCGTGATGCGTCATATTCCGATCATCACCTTTATCAACAAGATGGATCGTGACGCGATGAACTCCTTTGATCTGCTGGAGGATATCGAGAACGTTCTCGGCATCAACACCTGTCCGATGAATTGGCCGATCGGCTCCGGTAAGGAGTTCAAGGGTGTTTTTGACAGGAAAACAAGAAAAATCCTATCCTATACTGCAAACAACGGTCAGCGTGAGGTAGAAACCGAGGAACTCTCTTTGGATGATCCCGATCTCGACAGCAAGCTGTTTTACGGTCAGAAGGATTCTCTCTTTGAGGATATTGAGCTGCTTGACGGCGCGGGAGATGAATTCGATCTTGATTTAGTCAGAAGGGGAGAGCTGACGCCCGTATTCTTCGGTTCTGCTCTGACCAACTTCGGCGTAGAGCCCTTCTTACAGGAGTTTCTTAGTATAACCACAGGTCCTCTTGCCAGAGAGGCCGGCGGAGAGCTGATCCCGCCCGAGTCTGACTTCTTCTCGGCATTTGTATTCAAGATCCAGGCGAATATGAACAAGGCGCACCGTGACCGCGTTGCGTTCATGCGCATCTGCTCCGGTAAGTTCGATAAGAATATGGACGTCTACCATGTACAGGGCGACAGAAAGATGAAGTTAAGCCAGCCTCAGCAGATCATGGCGCAGGAGAGGGAGATCGTAGAGGAAGCCTATGCGGGCGATATCATCGGCGTGTTTGATCCCGGTCTGTTCTCGATCGGAGATACTATTGTCAGCCCCGGACAGAAGTTCAAGTTCAAAGGCATCCCGACTTTCGCTCCCGAGCATTTCGCGTTGGTACGTCAGAAGGATACCATGAAGCGCAAGCAGTTCGTCAAAGGTATGAACCAGATCGCGCAGGAAGGCGCGATACAGATCTTCCACGAGCCCGAATCCGGTATGGAAGAGGTTATCGTCGGCGTTGTCGGAGTACTCCAGTTTGACGTCCTCAAATACCGCCTCGAAAACGAGTATAATGTAGAGATCATTATGGAGAACACACCGTTCCAATATATCCGCTGGATCGTCTCCGATACTACCGACTACAAATCGCTCGACCTCGCGTCTGATACCAAGGTCGTCGCCGACTTCAAGGAGAATAAGCTCCTGCTGTTTCGAAGCGAATGGAGCATTGACTGGGCTTTGGAACATAACAAAGGCTTAGAACTACAGGAATTCGGTAATGCGGAATAATACGGGATATTATAAAATGAACCGACGAGGATCAACAGATCACATCGTCGGTTTTTTGTTACAGCCATTGTATAAACGCAGTTTTATCGGTGCAGTTGTAACCTGCTCTTTTGTAAAAGTTCAAAGTGCTGTCGCTTTTGGCGCTTGTCATCAGCATCATCTTGTAGCAGTTTGCTTTGACGGCTAATTCTTTGGCATAGACAAGACAGGCGGAGGCATAGCCTTTTTTTCGATATCCTGTATGCGTCACGACATTCTCAATAATGGCATACGGACGGATATTCCTTGTCAGGTTAGGGATGATCACGCACACGCAGGAGGACACGATGATACCGTCAACCTCGCAGACGATGATATGATGATTTTCGTCGCTGCAAATGGTATCCCAAGTTTGATTCAAATGAACCGTGTTCTCGGGGATACCCGACTCGTGCAAATGGGTATACAATTCAAGAATTTCGTTTAATTCATTATCTTTGATTTCTCTGATCATCATACTGTTTCACCAAATGATTATCAATATATTCCATATACGGCTTGCGATAATAAACGCTTTTGGGGTTGTGAATATACCACTCAAATTCTTCTTTCAGACCTTTCTCCAGCGGTACGGTATCAGGCATCAGTTCACTTTGTTTTGAAATGTCAAGAGCATATTCATAGTCGTAAAAACAGAAATAATCTCTTTGAGGAACAGATTTGTCCACATATACGAACTCCGGCGTTTTTCCGACGGCTTTGTAGCAAAGCTCCACCCACTGTTTTACTGTAACAAGCTCTTTGTTCCCGACATTGAAAATATGATCTTCGGGATGCTTTTCTATCAGGATTTCAATAAACCGACAGAGGTCTGATACATTGAAAAACTGCAGCTTCATTTCGCCGTTTTGCGGGAGATAAAACGGTCGGTTTTGTATCGCGCAGTCAAAGGTAAAAGCTTCCCTATATAAATTTTCATAGATACCGTAGAAATAGGGAGGACGCAGGATATAGGCGTTAGGAACTCTCTGTTGTAAATACCGTTCTGCTTTGAGTTTATTCATCCCGTAGTCTCCCCAAACAGAATTATATCCGCAAATCTGATCTTCACTAAAAGGCTGTTCATTGGTTTCGGGATAAACCGCGCTGGAACTGATGAAGATATAATCATGAAACGCAACGCCTGATTCGATCAGTGTTCTGATGTGTTCCTCGGTATATGCGGTAATATCAATAATCACATCAAAGTCTATACCTTTCAGCGACTCGCTTAACTGTGTCCTGTCGCACTGTATCAGCGATACCCCAAAGCTCTGAGGTCTGCTCCCGCGGTTGAGAACAGTCACCTCACTGCCTTTGCTGACAAAGTATTCCGATACAAACTTGCTGACAAAAGTCGTTCCGCCTGTAATAAGAATTCTCATAAGTGCTCCTAAAAAATTGTATTTTAAATAATTATATCACGAACCTGTACTGTTGTACAGGCAAATTTCAACCTCCTCCTGAATACAAATAGCATGGGTGGTATGATGTTTGAGTTTTTGATTTATCTGAGTCAGTATCTATTTCTTTTTATCCTGCATGTGACGCACAGCGAGACCTTTCCGAAACCGCTGACAAAGGCGCAGGAGCAGGAACTGATCGAAAAATCCTGTCAGGGAGATATCAAGGCGAGAAACAAGCTGGTAGAGCATAACCTACGTCTGGTCGCGCACATCATCAAGAAGTATTATCAGACGAGCGCCAATCAGGATGATCTGGTCTCTATCGGCACGATCGGACTGATCAAAGCAGTCAACACCTTTAAACCAGACAAAAATATTAAGCTCTCAAGCTATGCGTCCCGCTGTATTGAAAACGAGATTCTGATGCATTTCAGAAACAACAAGAAGAGTGCGCAGGATGTTTCCCTAAATGATACTATCGATACCGACAAAGACGGAAACCCTCTGACGCTGATGGATATTATGCCGTCTGATGAAAATATCGCCGAAGATATCGATACTAAGATCCATATTGAAAAGCTGTCAAAATATATCAGCGAAACATTAACAGACAGAGAAAAGCAGGTGATCATCTACCGTTACGGTTTATTCGGAAAGGACATTCTGACCCAAAGGGAACTGGCAAAAAAGCTCGGTATCTCCCGATCTTATATCTCACGTATTGAGAAAAAAGCGCTGCTAAAGCTCCGCGCAAGATATGAGAAAGGTTAATATTGACGAAATACAAAAATAACCATATAATAAAGACAGTGTGATTTTTCCTGTCGGATGTGCATAAACTCTGGCAGGGTGATTCATGTGAAGCTTAAGATGAAAACGCTGTATATCATTATCTGTGCGGTATTATTCTGCGCCTTTGCAATCATATTGTTCTCCGCGTTCTCCGACGTCAAAGTCAGCGCTGAGATCCCTGCCGAAAAGCAGACGATCATCATCGACGCGGGTCACGGAGGAGAAGACGGCGGGGCAGAGGTGGACGGCGTTTTAGAAAAAGATATCAATCTCAACATCTCTCTGATACTTTGCGATATGCTCAAAGCCAACGGATATGAAGTGAAGATGGTCAGAGACAGTGATATCTCCGTCTATAGTGACGGCGCCGAGACGCTTTCCGAAAAGAAGACGTCCGACCTTCATAATCGTTTGAACCTGTTTAACTCTGACGAGAACAACATCGTCGTCAGTATTCATCAGAACAAATTTGATAACAGCAAATACAGCTGTACGCAGGTGTTTTATTCCGTTAATAACGAAAACAGCGTCATACTTGCCGAGAGTATCCGCACCGCAATAGTAATGCTGCTGCAGCCGGATAACACGCGAGAACTCAAGCCCTCATCAAAAGATATTTTCATTCTGGATCAAGCAGCGGTTCCCGCGATCATCGTTGAATGCGGCTTTCTGTCAAATGACGAAGAACGTCAGAAGCTGACCGACGAAGCATATCAAAAGAAGATGGCATATGCGATCATGCTCGGCGTCATGGAGTTTTGCAGCAAACAGGAAACATAGATAAGGAAGATGAAAAATGGCTAAAATCAAAAGTGTATATATCTGCTCAGAATGTGGTTACGAAAGCGTCAAATGGTACGGAAAATGCCCGTCCTGCGGCGAGTGGAACACCATGAACGAAGAGATCAAGGACGTATCATCAAAGGCCTCGGCTCCCGCAAAAGCGACGCAGTATATCGCCCCGATCGGTATTCGTGAGATCTCAACAGACGACGAGGTGCGTTATCAGACAGGTTCCAAAGAGCTCGACCGCGTGATGGGCGGCGGTATCGTCAAGGGCAGTCTTGTCCTGCTCGGCGGTGATCCCGGTATCGGCAAATCTACCATTCTCCTGCAAATCTGCGAGTATCTGGGCAAGTCTCTCAGGATCCTCTATGTATCCGGTGAAGAATCCAAACGTCAGCTCAAGCTCCGCGCGACCCGCTTAGGCGTTGACTGCGAGTCTTTATTTGTCTTAACACAGACCGATGTGGAGCTCGTCTGCGAAACCATCCGTCAGGACAAGCCCGATATCGTGATGATCGACTCGATCCAGACTATGTCGCTCTCCGAACTCAGTTCCTCGCCGGGATCTGTCACGCAGGTAAGAGAGTGTACCAACTTCCTGATGCGTACCGCAAAGACGCTTGATATCCCGATGATCATCGTAGGTCATGTCAACAAAGAGGGCTCTATCGCGGGTCCTAAGGTGCTCGAGCATATCGTGGACGCGGTACTGCACTTCGAAGGCGACAAGCAAATGTCCTATCGCATCTTACGCGCGGTAAAGAATCGATACGGCTCTACTAACGAGATCGGTGTTTTCGAGATGACCGATACAGGGCTCAGGGAGGTCGACAATCCCTCTCTGATGCTGATTTCCGGCAGACCAAAGAATGTTTCGGGAACCTGCATTGCGTGCGCTATGGAGGGCTCCAGACCTATTTTAGCTGAGATTCAGGCGCTGGCGACTGCTACCGGATTCGGCAACCCCAGAAGAATGAGTACCGGATTTGATTATAACCGACTCAATCTGATTCTTGCTGTACTGGAAAAACGCGCAGGATATTATTTCTCCAATACCGACGTCTATGTCAATGTGATAGGCGGCCTCAGACTGGATGAAACCGCCGTAGACTTAGCGGTAGCGATGGCGCTGGTGTCTTCTTTAAAAGACGCGACGATCCCTGCAGAAGCGATCGCTTTCGGAGAGATCGGATTAGCGGGAGAGATCCGATCTGTCAGCCACGCGCAGCAGAGAATTACAGAGGCAGCTCGATTGGGCTTTACCCGTATTATCATACCCAAGCATAACGCCAAGGATATCACCGCGCCCGAAGGCGTCGATGTGATCCCTGTGTCCAATGTCAGACAAGCTTTTGAGGCAATCAGTGACTAAAGCGATCTTATCGGGAAAATTCCCCGAATTTGCCGATAAACTGCGTAATTTTGGCTATCAGATCATACCGAGTGAAACGGTATCCTGTTTTATCAATTATGAGCGAGATCACGCCGATATGCAGTGTTTGATTATCGAAGACACCGCTTTTGTACTGTCATGCTGCCAAAGACTTGCAAAATCACTTGAAAATGACTATAAAATAGTACATTGCGGCGATAATATTACAGGAAAATATCCTAATAATATCCCACTAAATGCCTGCGTGATCGAAAAAACTCTGATCGGCAGGCTTGATTCTGTTGATAAAAAAGTATTGGATTTTTGTCTGAAAAGAGGTTATCAGCTGATTAACGTCCGTCAGGGATACACAAAATGTTCCTGCGTGGTCGTATCGGATCACACTTTGATAACAGCAGATAATGGCATTTTTAATTCTTTAAATGAAATAAATATAGAAGTGCTGAAAGTCGAAGAGGGGAGAGTAAGGCTCTCTGAAACTACAAACGGCTTCCTCGGTGGCGCCTCTGGATATTATGATCATAAGATTTATTTCACAAGATTTATTTCACGGGAAATATTCAATTACATCCGGATTATCAAAGAATCAAAGAATTCTGTGATAAACACAATACCAAAATGATCTCCTTGACTGATGGTCCATTACGGGATATCGGGGGAATCATATTTTGTTAAAAATTTCACAAAAGAGGAAAAGTTAAATCAACAAATATGAAACATAACAGGAAATGAGATCATAATGATATAATCGTAAATTTCATATTACTATCATAGGCAACAGTAAATTAACGTAAACAAGATACCACCATATAAAACGGATGATGGATACACGAAACCATACCATCACATAGATACATAACACAGAATCCATTTTTAATGTCAAAAACAACTGTAAATGAGCTTATGACAATCAATTATTTGAAAACGTCATCGTAATAAGGAAAGAGCATTCAAATACAGCCTCTCAGTTTTTTCGAGACATAAAATCATACGATCCAAACATTTCTATTTAAAAAGAAAAAGAAGAAATAGAATTGAAAGGAAATAAAACATAAAAAAATACCGGAACGGAAAAGATAATCAAAAAGAATGATACATAATTCAATAAGAGAATTTCATAATTACTACTATTATATATTAGTAATTACATTATTCTGCAAAAGATATAAAAAAGGCGTTTAATATAGTTTTGGCTCTATGAGCAGCTATTTATTCTCCCCTTAATTACATAAAATATTAATTTTATGTAATATTCTATATAAGAAATTTAGCCTCTCCCTTTTATGGTATAATTCGTATAATATAATCAGGTATCTGATTTCGACTATTCTTTTTATCTCTTAAACTAATTATTTCAATCTGAGGTTGTTATTATGAGTGACTTTGTCAGAGAAGCTCCGGAGATCGTAAAAGATTATTTATATTACTTACAGACGATCAAAGGAAAATCTCCGAATACCGTCGATCAGTATTTCTGTGATCTTCGTACCTTCTTCCGGTTCTTAAAACAAAAACGCGGGCTGTGTGACCCTTCCCTATCATTTTCCAAAATTAAAGTGGACGACATCGATATCTCGTTCATCCGTTC
>CAZPOG010000092.1:0-8597 GCA_964588105.1 uncultured Ruminococcus sp.
CTTATCTTCAAACATCTTGGGCTGATAGCTGCTGCAGGCAGAGCTGACGGTCACATCGAGCTCTTTGCCGACCTTCTCTAACAGCTTCTCGAACTCATCATCCTTCATTTCGTGGAGGACGGTTTCGCGCTGTGTCTCGTCGCCGATATAGTTCTCTACCTGATTGGCGATGGGTTCCTTATAGAGGAAGTACATCACCTTGGTGTTATCGTCGTCGCCGACGGTGAGATAGGTGGCTTCGCCCTCGCTCATTTTGGCAAGTTCGTCTTTGAGCTCGTCGCCGATTGACGCGTCGTCAAGGATGCTGACGCCGGACTGGGTAGGATCGGACTCAACGTCCGTATGCGCCGCCATATACGCGGCAACCACGTCGTCATAGGTGCCGCCTGCGGCGATAGTGTCCTTATAGCCTGCCATCTCGGTCTCATACGCCTGAACGTCCTCAGCGGAGAGAGCTACGTCGACAGATTCTGTGGTTTCGTTGCCCTCTTCATCGGTGGTGGGCTGTTCTTCGGTGGTGTAGAGATTGACGGAGAAGTATTTGTAAGAAACATAATTCTCTGTAAAGAACGCGGTCAGATCCTCATCGGATACCGCTTCGGTACCTGTCGACTCATAGAGCGCCTTGAAAACCTCTGTCTGCATAGCGGAGGTGTAGAAGGAAGCGATATAGAAGGAGTCGTAGCTGACGCCGATCGGCTCAAAGATTTCGGAATAGGGGTTGAGATACTGCTCGCCGTAGTACTGATAGTAAGGACCGTAATCCCAGTATTCTTTCGCCTGACCCTGATAGCCTTCCTCGGTAGCCTCGTCGATGGTGCAGCCGAGCTCGTTGAACTCGTGATAGATCGCGAGAATATTTCTGGTGTACTCGTCCGCTTTATCCTTGATCCACTCGTCAGCGGTAGCGGTTACGCCGTCATCATCGGTGATCTCCATCTTCAGGAAAGATTTCTTTCCGTCGTAGGTGCCGGCTTCGCTGTCGTAGAGATCGGAACTCTGCGCGAAGTTCTGCGCCTGATTATACGCAGAATAGAGATTGTAGATATATACTCCGATGGGGAGCTCTGTGTCGTCGGTCTTGTAGCTGTACTGCTTTGTGAAAGAGCAAGCGGCTAAAGATACTATCATGATCAGAGACAGTACAACGCACAGAATTTTCGTAAAGTTTCTCATTTTGATTACCATCCTTTATTTTTCATCTTCGGGCACACAAACCCAAAATAAAATTTATCCTATTAAATATACACCAAAAACCTGCATTTGTCTATATATTGTGGCAAATTTTTTGAATATTCACAATTTGTATACATTATAATTCTAATATAGAATAATAAGAGCAATGTTTCCTATGTATTTCTCTCATTATTTTGAGATATTACTGTGTTTATTATTCCAAAATCGAAATATAAGGCGATTGACAGATAGAGCTATGATGAGAATACTTCTTTTAAAGAATTAAGAAGTGCTTGATTCTTTTCAAGCCTGACAGAGATATACGGCTTTGATCCCGCCGACAAAAGCGCTTTTCCCTTGAGGGAGGAGATGATCTTTACCACCTCTTCGCGGCGGATATCGTGGATGTACAAGAGCAGGCTCTTGTCATTCTGGCGTATCTCATAGATACCGGAGGCGATCGCCTTCTGGCGGATCAGCGCGATATCGATCAGCCCCATCACCGCCTTGGGAACGTCGCCATAGCGGTCTAAGAGCTCGTCGATCACATCGGACGCGTCGTCAGCGTCGCGGATGTCGGCGATGCGCCGATACGCGTCGAGCCTGCCGCCGAGACTTTCGATATAGCTTTCGGGAATATGCGCTTCGATCGGCAGATCGATCAGACAGTCGGGCGCGTCTTCCTCAATCGTCTTTTCTCCTTTTTCCTCCTTGACGGCGTCGCCGAGGAGTTTTAAGTACATATCGTAGCCGACGTCCTCCATATGACCGTGCTGCTGGGCGCCGAGGATATTGCCCGCGCCGCGCAGCTCGAGGTCGCGCATCGCGATCTTGAAGCCCGAGCCGAACTCGGTGAACTCTCTGATCGCGGTCAGACGCTTCTGAGAGATATCGGAGAGCACCTTGCCGCCGTTATAGGTGAAGTAGGCGTACGCCCTGCGGGGAGAACGTCCTACTCTGCCGCGGATCTGGTGCAGCTGAGAGAGACCGAAGCGGTCGGCGTTTTCGATGATCAGGGTGTTGGCGTTGGGAATATCTACGCCGGTTTCGATGATCGTGGTGCAGACCAGCACGTTGATCTCGCCCGCGAGCATCTTCCTCCACACCTCGGAGAGCTCCTGCTCGCTCATCTTGCCGTGACCGACGCCTACCTGCGCCTCGGGGACAGCCTGCGCGATCCGGACAGCTTTTGCCGCGATCGAGTCGACGTTGTTATGCAGATAGAACACCTGACCGCCGCGCCTGAGTTCTCTTCTGATCGCTTCATGCAGGACGGCGGGATCGTATTCCAGCACATAGGTCTGGACCGGATGACGGTTCTGCGGCGCTTCTTCGAGCACCGACATATCGCGGATGCCGGACATCGCCATATTGAGCGTGCGGGGGATAGGGGTCGCGGAGAGTGTCAGCACATCCACGTTTTTGCGCATTTCCTTGAAGTGCTCCTTCTGCGCGACGCCGAAGCGCTGTTCCTCATCGATGATCACGAGACCGAGGTCACGGAACTCGACGTCCTTCTGGACCAGTCGGTGAGTACCGATGATCATATCGATCTCGCCGCGCTTGAGCTTTTCGAGGATCTGCTTCTGTTCTTTTGCACTGCGGAAGCGTGAGAGCAGCTCCACCCGGATCGGGTAGTTGTCAAAACGGGAGATCACCGTCTGGTAGTGCTGCCACGCTAAGATGGTTGGAGGACACAGCAGCGCGCATTGCTTGGAGTCGGAGACGCATTTGAACGCCGCTCTCAGCGCGACCTCGGTCTTGCCGAAGCCGACGTCGCCGCACAGCAGTCTGTCCATGGGAGCGGTGGATTCCATATCTCCCTTGATCTCTTCGGCGCAGCGCAGCTGATCCTCTGTCTCCTCATATTCAAACCCAGCTTCAAAGTCGCGCTGCCATTCCGTATCGGATGAGAAGGCGTAGCCTTTTGTCTGCATTCTCTGCGCGTAGAGTTCCATCAGCTCTTTCGCCATCTCTTTGGCGGCGGCTTTGACTCTGCGTTTGGCTTTTTTCCATTCCTGAGAGCCGAGACGGTTGAGCTTGACGCGGGAGTTCTCTTTGGGTCCGATGTATTTTGCGACCAGATCGAGCTGGGTGACAGGAACATACAGCATATCTCCCTTGGCGTATTCGATCTGGATATAGTCTTTGTAAACGCCCTGTACCTCCATCTTGCGGATACCTTTGTATACGCCGATACCGTGGATGGTGTGAACGACGTATTCACCGGGGCTGAGCTCCGAGAGCGAGTAAACAGCTTTGGAGTCCTTGGGCGTTTTTCTGCGTTTCTGAGGACGAACGACGGAGACCTGCGTGTGGGTGTAGAGGACAAATCTCTGTGAAGGATATTCCAGTCCCGCCGAGAGCTGACCGGGCAGGACAACGACCTCGCCTTTGCGGATCTGTTCGGCTGACAGAGCGTATCTTGCTTTGATTCCTTTTTCGTTTAAGATATCCGTCAGATTCTGCGCGCCTTTGTCGGAGCCCGCTAAGATCGCGACGGCATAGTCGTGATAGCCGATATCGTTCAGATCCTCGATCAGCAGAGAGGACTGACCGTTCCACGGGGAGAGGTTTCTGCAGGTGATCGTGACCAGCGCTTCGAGCGGCGTATCGTAGGACGAGTGGGAGAAGGTGTCGAGAAACAGCAGGGGATGGGAGAGCAGAACGCTCATGCTCTGGGAGAAATCGAGCGAATAGGTTTCCAATCCTTTACAGAGCACGCCGTCCTCAAACAGCGCGAGGATCTCTTCTTTTTGATGAAAAGCAACGGATCGGTCGCGTTCCTTACAGTTGTTGAACTCACTGATGAAGACCAGCGCGTCACGATCGAGGTAGTCAAAGAGCGTAGCGGGCTTGTCATATACCAGAGAGTAGTATTTGTCGAGACGATGCAGGGAGATGCCGGAAGACAGCGTATCCGCGTCTTTATAGAGGTATTCCTTCGCTTTCGCGCTTCTTTCCGATCTCAGAGAATTTGCCTTTTTGCGGATCTTGTCGGCAAGCTCGGTTTTGTCGGATACTAATATTTCACACGAGGGAGTCAGAGAGATCTGTTCACAGTAGTCCGTTCTTCTCTGACTTTCGACGTCAAAGTAGTTGATGGTGTCGATCTCATCGCCGAAAAACTCGATTCTGACAGGCTGGCTTGTGTCGGGCATGAAGATGTCGACAATCCCGCCGCGGATAGAGAACTGACCCGAGCCTTCGACGGTTTCACTGCGTTCATACCCCAAGAGCGTCAGCGCGCGCTCAAGATCTTCCATCTCGATCTCCACGCCGGGCTCAAGCGTGCGGGTAACGCTTTGAAGCGTATCTTTCGGGATCGTATACTGCGCGGCGGCGTCGAGGGTCGTGATGATAACGTCATAATCTCCCGTGAGCATTTTGGAGAGCACATTGATACGCTGATGCTCATACTCGTGCGATTCGATCTGGGAGGAAATAAAAATGAAATCTTTTTTCGGATAGACGAGCGCTTTGAGTCCCATCGAAGCAATGTCGTTGGCAAATTTCTGCGCTTCCTGTTCGTTTTGGGCAGCACAAAAGGCTCTGACACGCATACTGCGGCAGAGCGTCGTGATCATATTCGCTTTGTGAACGCCCGATACGCCGGACGCGGCGCAGTTCGAGCCTCGCTTCAGCGCCTGACAGAGAGCCTGAAATTCTTTGTTCTCCCTGAGTACGCTGTCCAAAAATTGCATATAGAAGCTACCTTCTGAGTTGTCATTCTGAGGGGCTTCTGCCCCGTGAGAATCCCCTTGTCATTCATCCTGTTCCCGGTTACTGGTTCATAGTTCTCAGTTGATTGTGTACTTTGCACGATTGGTTGAAAATGATACTTATCAATCATCATAACCAATAACCAACAACCGGGAACTAACAACCCGGGTTTTGAGGATTGCTGCGGTCATTTTACTCCCTCGCAATGACAGATTAATTGTATCGGTTCATCGCCTCGTCAATCTTGCCGTCGACGATCAGCTCAACGGCGTCTTTGACGTTGGGCAGGATCTCCATGATCGCCTTTTTGTCCTGATCGGTAAAGCGGGAGAGCACCCAGTCTTTGAGCTCATAGTCTTCATGCGGCTTTTTGCCGATGCCGATCTTGATTCTGGGAAAGTCCTGAGAGCCGGAGAGGTAGATGATGTTCTGCATGCCCTTCTGTCCGCCGTCGGAGCCTTTTCTGCGCACGCGCATTTTGCCTGTATCCAAGGAGATGTCATCAAATAGAATAACAGTTCTCTCGGGCGGGATTTTGTAGAAACGCATCGCCTCAGTGACCGCCTGACCCGAAAGATTCATAAAGGTGGACGGCTTTAACAGCAAACAGTTTTTTCCGCCGATCTCAGCGGTGCCGGTCGCGGACTTGAACTTGATCTTGTTGACCTTGACGCCCAGCTGATCCGCGAGATAATCCATACAGATAAAGCCTGCGTTGTGGCGGGTGTTCTCGTACTGCCGTCCGGGATTGCCCAACCCGACAATAATATATTCAATTGGTCCTGTCGGTTTTGATCTTTTGAAAAACATAAGCGTTTGTAGGGTACGATGCCCACATCGTACCGAATGATAGAATACGGTCGAAAGGGCGGGATGATTCTCCCGCCCTGCGTTTGATATTAATGACGGCGCGGTGTAGATATCGCACCTGATGCTTATAATTCCAGAAAAGAATTATAAAAACATGGGGGAAACCGGCTTATCCTCGTAGATACGCTCGATGGCTTCCGCGAAGAGGGGAGCGGTGGAGAGTACGGTGAACTTGTCGAGCATCTTTTCTTCGGGGATCGGAACGGTATCGAGCAGGATGCATTCCTTGATCGCGGAATCTTTGATACGGTCGATCGCGGGACCGGAGAGAACCGCGTGAGAAGCGCAGGCATATACTTCGATCGCGCCGCCCTTTTCTACGATAGCGTTCGCCGCGTTGCAGAGGGTGCCGGCGGTGTCGATCATATCGTCTACGAGGATGCACTTCTTGCCTTTGACTTCGCCGATGATGTTCATAACTTCACTGACGTTGGCTCTCTGTCTTCTTTTGTCGATGATGGCGATGGGGCAGCCGAGCTTTGCCGCGAAGTTTCTCGCTCTGGTAACAGAACCGAGGTCGGGGGAGACGACAACATACTCATCCTCATGGCCTTCTACTTTCTTTCTCATATGGCGGGCGAGCATCGGCGCGCCTACCAGATGGTCGACAGGAATGTTGAAGAATCCCTGAATCTGCGCCGCATGCAGATCCATGGTCAGCAGTCTGTCCGCGCCGGCGGTGGTGATCAGGTCGGCGCACAGCTTTGACGAGATCGGATCTCTGGGCTTAGCTTTTCTGTCCTGTCTTGCGTAGCCGAAATAGGGCATGACCGCGGTGATAGATGAGGCGGAGCCTCTCTTCATTGCGTCGATCATGATCAGAAGCTCCATCAGGTTGTCGTTGACGGGCGAGCAGGTCGACTGAACGATGAAGCAGTCGGAGCCTCTTACGGATTCATGCAGAGATACCGCGATCTCGCCGTCGGAGAAGGTAGAGCAGTCGCTCTTGCCCAGCGGCAGTCCCAGACATTCCGCGATACCCTGCGCGACAGGTTTGTTGGAGTTCAGCGTAAAAATTTTGATGTCCTTACCATGTGAATTCATTTTGTTCCCCCTATGTGTTATTTTTGCTCATAAAGTTTCAAAGACGAATGGATAAATGGAATTATATTTCTACGGAAGAATTATTCTTCCGGATAGACCGATTAAGGCGTGTAGCCCTTTTGCTTGGCGAGCTCCTCGAGCTCCTTGAGCTGCTGAGGATCGTTCGCCCCGAGGACGGTATCAACGGATGACGCCGCGAAAGCGCCGACCTTCTTGCCGTTTTGCAGGAGCAGTGTCAGAGCGTCGGGCAAATAATATTCTTTTGCAGAATTATTTGCTTTGATATCGTCCAGTACCGAGAGCAGATCCTCTGAGTCAAACCAGTACCCGCCGGAGTTGACTTCTTTGATCTGAAGTGTTTTCTCGTCGGCGTCCTTCTGCTCGACGATCTCCTTTAAGGTGCCGTCGTCGTTTCTGACGATCCTGCCGTATCCGGTAGAGTCAGGGAGGATCGCGGAGATCACGGTAGCGGAATAGCCGTCTTGATGCTGAAGATAAGCGTCCTCGATGGTCTTGCTGTCCATAAAAGGCGCGTCGCCGCAGAGGATGACCACGTCGCCCTTGTGGGCTTTGAGGAAGTCCTTGCACATCATCACGGCGTGACCCGTGCCAAGACGCTCTGCCTGATAGACGGTCTCAACGGGGAAGTCGAGTGTCTGGACATATTCCTCGATACATTCTTTCTTAAATCCCGTGACGACACAGATGTTATCGACTCCCGCTCTCTTGACGGAACCCAGAACCCATCTGAGCATCGGCACGCCCAGCACCTCGTTCATCGGCTTGGGCAGGGGAGACTTCATCCTTTTGCCCTCGCCTCCGGCGAGAATAACGGCGGATTTCATCATTGCATACATCTCCAAAATAGTTTTACACATATACATTATCTCATATTTTTGCGGATTTGCAAGGATAAATTACAAAAATATGAAAAAATATTACAATTTTATCACTTTATACAATATACCCTTCAAAACATCTGAAAAAATTTTCAATTTTTTTACTATTTTTCTTTTAAGATATAGTAATTTTTGAAGCCTTTTGTTATAATACACTTGTATATGTATGCTGTCCGTTGAACTCGCCGTTTTTCACTACGGGACGGAGGCAGACAGTACCAATAAAATTTTAGGAGGAGATTCCAATGTGCAAGAAATATGTATACCTTTTTACCGAAGGTAATGCTGACATGAGAGAGCTTCTCGGCGGTAAGGGCGCGAACCTCGCCGAGATGACCAACATCGGCCTTCCGGTTCCCCAGGGCTTCACGATCACTACCGAGGCGTGCACCCAGTATTATGAGGACGGCAGACAGATCAATCCTGAGATCCAGGCTCAGATCAATGAGTACATCGGCAAGATGGAAGAGATCACCGGTAAGAAGTTCGGCGACAAGGAGAACCCGCTTCTCGTTTCCGTTCGTTCCGGCGCTCGCGCTTCCATGCCCGGTATGATGGATACCATCCTCAACCTCGGTCTGAACGAAGAGGTTGTAGAGACCATCGCAAAGCAGTCCGGCAACCCCAGATGGGCGTATGACTGCTACAGAAGATTTATCCAGATGTATAGTGACGTTGTTATGGAAGTCGGCAAGAAGTACTTCGAAGAGCTCATCGACGAGATGAAGGAGTCGCGCGGCGTCAAGCAGGACGTCGAGTTGACCGCTGACGATCTCAAAGAGCTCGCAGAGCAGTTCAAGGCTGAGTATAAGTCCAAGATCGGCGAAGACTTCCCGACCGATCCCAAGGAGCAGCTGATGGGCGCTGTCAAGGCGGTCTTCCGTT
>CAZPOG010000093.1:0-8595 GCA_964588105.1 uncultured Ruminococcus sp.
ACGGTATCGACTTCTCACTGGTGTCCGATATCGAAGGCGCGGAGTGTGATCACAACGGCGTCATGGTTCCCGCGTCCATGCAAAAGAGCCAGAATGACGTCTTCAGAAAGACGCTTCGGTTTGCCCGTGAGAATTCCGACAGGATCGGCGCAGTGCCGTGGGTCAAGCCTCTCACTGAACAGCCGGATGAAGAGTTTATACGCATGATCAGAGAGAATCGGGATCTCATCTACGCCATCAAGCTTCATCCCTTTCATTCCATGGTTGCGCCCGACGATGAGAGGTTGGAGAGCTACTACAAGATCGCCGCTGAATATGATCTGCCGATCGTCTCTCATACGGGCGGCAGAAAAGAGGCGATGAGTATCCGCCTTTATCACGCCGCAAAGAAGCATCCCGAGCTGGATTTCGTCATGGTGCATATGGATCTCGGCACAGATAACCGGCAGGCGATCGATCTGCTCGGGAAGCTGCCGAACCTCTACGGAGACACCACATGGGTCAGTGTGAAGTCGACTGTACAGGCAATCAAAAAATGGGGCAGCGAGAAGATCCTCTTCGGCTCCGATATGCCGGTCGACGGCAAGGACACCTATTTTCATAACCGTACGGGCGACCGCTCGCTTTATCAGGAATATTTTCACGAATTCCGCGAGATGGTGAGCGCAGAGGATTATGACAACGTGATGTACAAAAACGCTATGAAGCTTTTTCGTATTCCGATCGGAGGAAAAGAATGAAGAAACGATTATTCAGTGTAATTGCGATCATATTGATATTTGCTTTAGGAGGAATGATGATGTTTGGATTATCAGGCTGCGGCGGCACAAAATATAACGTGGATTACTGCGGTCAGAAGGACTGCTATTCTAACGCGAAGGACAGCTACAGAGCGGGTCAGACGGTCACGCTGTATTATAACCTGATCGCGACCGACACCGACTACAGCTTTTATCTTGACGGCAAGAGTATCAAGTTCAATTACAACGAGAAAAAGGGCTATGAGATCATGTTTGTCATGCCACAGCACGACGTTACGCTCGAGTGTCGGATGGTCAACTCGATGATGTATCAGCCCGATCCTGCGAATCCCGACGACAGAGTGATGTTGGTCGACTATTACACAGCGGTCGTCGGCACAGACGGGTATGATCGCTCTGTCGAAAAAGTGCTTTATGAGTATTCCGACACCCAGGCGGAGCTTACGGTCTATGCAAATTCTGACGGTGAGGAAGAGGTAAGTGAAAGCTATCTCGTGCCGTATGAGGCGGTTGACAGGTGCTATGAGATCATCCGCGAGAACAAGCTCAGTGAGTGGAACGACAAGTATGACGGTCCTGCTTTGGACGGCGGCGTTACCGCAATCAGGTTCAAAGAGGACGACGGCGGTTATGTCCGCGTGTCCACCGACGCGATGCCCGATGACGGAGAGAGAATCATGGATAGTATCGGCGGCGTGATGAACGAATATATCAAGGATGAGTATAAGATCGGGAAATGATCTGTTTTAACAAAAAAACGTCCGGACGATGTGTCCGGACGTTTTCCTTATGGTTATTATTAATTCTTTAGAAGAGCAGGGTAAAGGTGGTGTTGCCTACCGTGATCTCGCTTTGAGATCTGAGACGGTTTCTTGAGAACAGCTTCATACCCTCGAGATAGACGTTCTGAGAGGTGGAGATGTTCTCAATATAGATGATCGAGTTATCCACAAAGATCCGGGCGTTACGACTCGCTACCGTAGGATCATTCAGGATGATGTCGCAGTCGGGAGCAGAACCGATGAAGATCTCGTTGAACAATTTGATGGGCTTTGATACAGAGGGAGACGTACCCTCGATCATCTGAAGCTGCATCGTGATACAGGGACCTTCGGGCTCCCTTTTGGGAGCGGGCGCGTACGCTTTGGGAGCGGAATCGTAGGAAGTGTCAGCGGAATATCCGACATATGGTGAAGTCTGCGCCGGATCAGCAGTCGAAGCAGGATCAGAAGTCGGCGGCGGGGACGATTTCTTTCTTTTCCTGAGAACGACGATAATGATGACTACCGCCGCTGCCGCGATAATCACGGCGCCCACCGCGATGAGGATCCACTTGAACAAGCCAGAGGTGAAAATGCCGTTCGGTTGGTCTGCGGTGGCTTCCGTAAGCGCTGCAGCTGTTTCGTCCTGCGCAGAGTCGGATGAGTCTTCGGGAACGATCCCGGATGAGTCTGGGATCTGTGGTTGTGTCGAGTATTCAATGAAGGGGATATCGTCGGGGCTGCCGGCAATATTCTCTAAATCGGCAACATTCTCTACCGTAAAGAATTCAAGGCTGTTTTTGGAGTCATCCGTCTTCTGAACGCGAAGCTCGACGTCGGCTCGGGAGCGTTCGGATTCCCAGTTAAGAGGAAGCTTGAAGGTGTAAAGACTGTCTATCAGATTCGCCATATCTGCTCCGGCGGTGGTTGCATCAGAAGGAGAATTGACATTCTGATGAATACCGGAGCCCAGTGAAAGCGCGTCATAGGCGGAACTCTCCCAGTTGCCGCCAAAACATATCGTATGAAGAATGATTTCGGGACAGGTGGTGATGACGTCCTTTGCGCTTTCGGCTATGGTCTGTTTTGCGGTGGGGGATTGATCCCTGAGATCGGGCTGTCCGTCAGTGATCACGACCAGATTGATGACGTCGCTGCCGGAACGGTTGTCAGCGTGAATATCATCTATCGCTCTGATAACGCTGCCGCATATGTTGGTATACGGTTCGGTGTAGCTGATATTGTATACGATCTCCATGACCTTATCGGTACTGGTAAGATTTTGTGCAATCATCTCGTAGGCGTCTTCTTCACCGAAAGAGGCAACCGATACAGTGACGTCCTGTTCTTCGGTATTCATCAAAGAAGAAACGAAGTTATAGACGCTGTCGAGATAATACTGGATTGATCCGGATGCGTCGATCAGCAGGACATACTCGATTTTTGTATCGGTATCGGTAATGGGCTTCGGGGTATCGCTGTTCATTCCCGCCGTGTCGGTCTTTGGCTTTACGGTCAGCGAACCGGGCTCAACGCCGCCGACGCCGTCGACAAAGGCATAGAGCGTTCCCGATGCGTAATACGCCGAATAGACCTTCATGATCTGTGTGCTGGTAGCAGAAACGGGAGCCAGCGCAAAAGCGGTTACGAGGATCATCACCAGAACAATGGATAGAATCTTTTTCATAGCTATTCCTTTCGTGGGTTTGCGGATGAATTGGAATGGGTTCCTGATAACAGGATAACCGGAGTTATTGAATCATGACAGTGATCAGCGAAAGATTGTCGTGTTTTGCCGGTACTCTGTCGATCACGCGGTTGAGGACAAGCTCTGCCCAAGTCTGCGCATTGGGAGATTTGAGCATATCGAAGAGCATCTCTTCGTCGCTGATGAACTCCCACAGACCGTCGGAGCAAAGGAGAAACGCGTCTCCCGGCTCAAGCGTGTCTGCGTGGTTGGTATCGATGATCGGGCATTTTCTTCCGC
The DNA here is from genome assembly GCA_964588105.1 of uncultured Ruminococcus sp. GTDB lineage: Bacteria > Bacillota > Clostridia > Oscillospirales > Acutalibacteraceae > Ruminococcoides. The sequence goes on from CAZPOG010000093.1 coordinate 3,510, forward strand.
CTAAGGAGCGCAGCAGCGAGCTCTGGTCTTCGTCGGTGCTGATCTGCTCCTTGGTGATCTCTCCCGCCTTATATTTCTTATAGGCTACCGAATGGTCTTCGGTGACGGATACGATCTTGTCCTTCTTGAAGTAGTACAGTCTCGAGTCGCCGACATGAGCCCAGCAGGCTCCGGAGAGCCGGATGGAAAGAACGACCGCAGTGGTTTTCATGTTACAGCCTTTCTTCGCCTGAATCACGAGAAGGTTCTCGTTACCGCGGCTGATACCGGCTCTGATCCATTCTTCCATATCCGTATCGGGGCTCGGCTCTGCCGCTTTCAAAAAGGTATACGCGATACACTTTGAAGCAAGTTCGCCGTGCTGATGTCCGCCAAGCCCGTCGGCAAGGATAAAGAGGATTCCGTCGGAGAAATCTTTTTTGAAGACATAGTCTTCGTTATATTCTCGTCCACCTTGATTGGTATAGATAAAGCTATCTATATTCATAGGCTATCACTCCAGTTCAACGCCCATCATGTTTTCTTTATCGCCAAGATAGAAGCGGTCGCCGGATCTGAGATGGTAAGGAACACCCGGGTTGAGCTTCGTACCGTCGGAAAGGTATGTGCCGTAGGAGGAATTCAGGTCAGTAAGGATAAAGTCGCCTGTCGCCTTGTTATAGGAGAGCGAGCAGTGTCTTCCGCTGACGCCGGGGGTACCTTCCTTAAATACGACTGCGCATACATTGACGTTTCTGCCGATAAAGATCTGAGCGTCTCTGATGACGATGCGTTTTCCGTTATGCTGAACCGCATAGGAACGCAGATAAGGATATTTCTCGTTTTTAGAAGCCGACGCTTGAGCTGCTTTAGCCGCCTGAGCCGCTTGAGCCGCCTTGGCTGCCTGCGCTGCTCTTGCCGCCTGCGCCTGCTGCTGCGCTGCCTGCTGCTGCGCTGCCTGCTGCTGCGCTGCTTTCTTCTTGGAAGAAGTCAGTACGATGATCAGGACAACAACGCCTGCGATCACCAGAACAGCCGCGACGATGATGATAAGGATCAGATAGTTGAAACTGCCGCCTTTAAAATAGGGAACGGAGTTTCTCTCCAGGATCGGGATAACGTCGGATACGTTGATGCCGTAATAAACGGTAGTAGCAGTCAGGTCGGTGGGATACATCTCGGAGACAGACGCGCTCGCGATAGCGATCGCTTCACCGTTTGAGTTGACGATGGGACCGCCGGAGTTGCCGTGGTTGATAGCACAGTCGGTCTGGACAACGTTAACGCCTACGCCGGAAACGGTGATGAGTCGGCTGATCGTACCGTTGGTAACGGTCGAGTCGGAAACCTGCCATGTGTTGGTGGCTTTTTTGTAATCGTTATCGGAAATACCGGGATAACCGATCGCATAGATGCTTTCGCCTACCATGCTGTCCTCAACGGGGAGAAGCGCAATGGGCTTACGCTCGGAGGTAGGAGCTTCGAGCTTTAACACGGCGATATCCTTCTTGGTGTCGTACTCTACGGGGAAGGCTTCAACATAGTCGTCGGAGTTGAAGTAGATACGGATCTGTGTACGACCCGAGTAGCTTCTGCCGCCGGCACTGAAGTCGATCAGCTCACCCGCGCCGTAGTCAACATAGTCAGAGATAACGTGGTAGTTAGTGACCATATTGGTGGGATCCTTGCCTTTTGCGCCTACGAAGAAGCAGGAGCCGGTAGCAATCGGGATCCAGCCGTCTTCACCGAGGTCCAGACAGGTAAGTACTACCGCTACGGACTCTCTTGCGTCGTTCGGCGAAGCAGCGGAAGCAGGAATTAACGCGAAGCTTGCGATCAGGGCGATGACCGCAATAATACAAATAATCCTTTTCATCATTTTTATTTCTCCTTTTTTAATATTCACATTTGATGATCAGTGCAGTGTAGTTATCTTGATAGGGTAGGCTTGCCGCAATGATATTCTGTTCAAGCTCGGCAGTCATCTGTTCGGGCGCTTCGTTTTCCAGACACTGCAGCATCACGTGATCCGGAAGCACGCCGGCGACTCCGTCGGAGCACAGCATAACGACGTCTCCGTCCTGAAGCGGAAGAGGACGCACAAAACCGTCTATATCCGTCAGCTCATCGATACCGAGATACTGCGTGACCGCGTCCTTCTCGGCGTCCGCGCGCGCAATAGCAGGATCAAAGCCGCCGCTGCGGATGGTTTCGGCATACACTTCGTGCAGAACGTTGTGCTTCTTGTTCAGATGATAGAGGTGATGACCTCTTTTGATGATCAGATAGCTGTCTCCGACGCTGGCGAAGTACAACGATGAGTTGTAAAACAGACAGATGATAGCGGTGGATCCGCCTTCGCCTTCCAAGAGCGAGTAGACACGCTCGTTGGCGCTGAGCAGAGCTGCCTTAAGCTGGGAAAAGATATCCTGATCATAGTCGAAGTCGTTATACGCGGCGCGTATCACTTCGATAGAGTTATCAGACGCAAGCCTTCCGTCTTTCATTCCTCCCATTCCGTCACAAACGATCGCAAGCATACCCCTGTTTCGGATCTCGACAACGTCTAAAACATTTGCGAACGCAAAGGCGTCCTCCTGTCTCTGACGAGCGCCGATTCCCTGCAGGTTCGCTACGCGGTAGCTGATATGCCTTTTCGGTTTTGAGGGGGAAGCGGAAGGTATTTCCAGAGTTCTGTTAATTTGCGACATAAGCGTTCTCCGTTTTATTCGGCATCAGTTTTGACACCAAAGTCCCAGCTGAATTTCTCACAGCAGAGCGGTACGAATACGACCTTGGTGATGCCGAGTTCGATAATGTCATACGCGCTGAGCTTGACAGGCGTATAGACAGGTTCTTCGTTGATATAGATGTTGTTGGTGCTGTCACCCGGGATAAACTGGAAGTTGTTGTGCTTGTGATCATACGCTAAGCGGGCATGATTCTCCTTACTGATGGTGTTGTCCTTTTTGATGACCACGTCGTTGTTCTCGTTTCTGCCGATGTTGTTGATGCGTGCCCAAAGACGATAATCCTTACCTTTTTCGGGCCCTTCAATGCATACGAGCCAACCTACAACGGGATCGAGGCTGTCGTGACTCTTCTTGAATACGCCGACAGTCTTGTTGACTTCTTCAGCTACCTTCTTGGCTGCGCCGCCCATGCCGGGAGCTACGGTCTTGGAGCCGCCCGCGTCAATGCCGCCGACGCCTACCGCCGTTGTTCTTCCCATAACGGTCTGAGCGTGACCGCCCGCGCCCATCATGTTAGGAGCCACGGTTTTGTTCGCAGCGGAAGAAGCGCCCTGACCGAAGTCAATGACTCTGTTGTCTCCGTTGCAGTAAGGACAGGTTGCATACTGATCGGTATCGTATACGTGTCCCTTTCCACATTCTGTAATTGCCATTTGTGTTTCACCTCTTGAAAAATTTTATATTTAAACCTTGTGGTTATAAATAACTATGTAATGATAACGGTTCGGTTTGTTATGTGATCGCGCAGACGGTTGTGTATACAGAGCTTCCCGCGCTGTCAAACACCTCTACGGTGAAGTCGCCCGCCGACATAGAGTTGATCAGGAAATCGGGAAGAATGAAACTGATACCGTCCGCAAAGGCAATATCAAACTCCTTTTTATTCCCGTCAGGATCGGTGGTAACGACTTTTCCTTTGATGTCCTTGATGACGTCCGGTTTACCCGATAAGGCGGAGAGCTTCACGACCAGATCATAGTTATCCCGAGAAATCGTCGTGATATTGTCCTGATTGGTAACCGGACAGTGGAACGTAGCGGAAACGGTGATCCCGTCAAGTTGGAAGGTGCTGCCCGAGGCGCTCTGAGCCTCTGTCGGAGCGGGGGCAGTGAAGCTTTCTGCGGGGGATTCGGTTGCCGATCCGATGATATTCCCTTCAGAGTCGATATAGGTGATCTCAGTGTGTTCGTCAAAGGCGTCTGTACTGATTTCACAGCCGGCAGGAACATAGACTTCCAGTAAGCTTTCACAACCGGAAAAAGCCATAATAGCGATATGCTCTAAAGAGGATGGGAATTCAACGCTTGTTAGGTTTTTACAGCCGGCGAAGGTATCGGCGTAGATATCTGTGATCCCCTCAGGGATAGAAACACTCTTAAGATTGCTGCAGCTGCGAAAAGCTTCGCTGGATATCGTCCGGATACCATCGCTGACAGTGACGGATTTGATGTTGCTGTTACCGGAATAGCAGCCTTTTCCGATTTTAACTACCTGTTTTCCGTTTATCTCGGAGGGAACAATAACTTCCTCGTCTTTTCCTATATATCCTGTAAGAATGATTTTGTTGTCTGATTCTTCGTATGCTTCGTAACGATAATCAGGTCGATTGAGGGATATCAGCAGAATGATACCGACGACCGCCGCTATCACAACGGGGAAAAGGATAAGCGTTATTTTTGCCGCTTTCGGCAGTGGCTTTTTCTGCTTTTCTTCGGATATCGGTTCCGGCTTCGGCTCGGGCTTCGGCTCGGGCTTCGGCTCGGGCTTCGGCTCAGGCTTCGGTTCGGGCTTCGGTTCGGGCTTCGGTCCGGGCTTCGGTTCGGGCTTTGGATCGGGAGTCGGTACAGGTGCAGGCTCAGGCAGCGTTTTGTCCTGTGTGAGTTCCCGTTTGAAGGTGATCATATCCCGCGTTCTGTCCTGCGCCATTACTTCGAGCGCGTTTAAAAGCGCGTCCTCGGCGTAGTCGGGGATAGCGACGCCCATCGCGGACGGTGAGACCAGCATATCGTCGCCGATCCTTTCAATGGAATCGGGCGGGGTCAGACCCGTGATACAGCGATAGATGGTTGCTGCGAGAGCGTAAACATCCGTGAAAGGACCCTGACGTCCTCTTCTGGTATATTGTTCCATCGGCGCGTATCCGTGTTTGAGCACTACATCAAGAGACTTGGATTTGTCGCCCAAGCTGTATCTCGCCGCGCCGAAGTCGATCAGTTTAATTCTGTTATCTTTTGTAATAAAGATATTATCGGGACTCAAGTCTCTGTGGATGATCCCCTTGGAGTGGACACAGATCAGCGCGTCCATCACGGGCAGGATGATCCGCATCGTGTCATAGAAGCTGATTTTGCCGC
>CAZPOG010000094.1:0-8491 GCA_964588105.1 uncultured Ruminococcus sp.
CTTTGCTGTTGTGTTTGCAGCAATTACTGTCCTCTTAGCGTTTGTATTTTCTTCATACTATGACGTTTTCTTCCCGAGCGAGACGAGCACCGTCTACATTGCGCACCGTGCGGGAGGCAGTGATGCTCCCGAGAACACCGTCGCCGGAATCGAAAAAGCATATGATCTCGGCGCAGAGGGCTGTGAGATCGATATCCAGCGTACGTCGGACGGCTATTATGTTGTCAACCATGACACTACCTTCGCGCGTGTTGCCGGTGTGGACAAAAAGCCTTCCGAGATGACGCTGGAAGAAGTAAAAGAGCTTAAGGTAGACGGCGAGCCGGTGCCGACGCTCGAGGATATGCTCGAAGCGTCCCGGGATAAGGTAACGCTGTTTGTAGAGCTCAAAGGCGAGACTGCCGACGAGCAGATGGCGGATGACGCGATCCGTATCATCAAAGAAATGAATATGGCGGATCAGACGGTCCTGATCTCGCTCAAATATGATCTGATCAATTATATCGAATCGAATTATCCCGAAATGCAGACGGGCTATCTTGCGTTTGCTTCCTTCGGCGATACCGCTTCTCTCAACTGTGATTATATCGCGTTGGAGGAAGAAAGCGTCAGCACTTCGCTGACTGATGAGATCCACAATAACGGGAAAAAGCTCTTGGTCTGGACGATCAACGACGAGGAAGATTTGAATTATTTCCTCTTCTGCGGCGCAGACGGTATTATTACCGACAGTGTTTCACAGGCAAAACAGATCAAAGAGAGCATGAAGGATCGCTCTCCGGTAGAACGAGTATTTAATTACTTGGTGGATCAGTTGACTAACGCCAGAAAGTAATTGGATGATGACAGAAAAGAGGAATTATGTCTTTTTTACCGTTTTTTGTAATAGTAACAGGTCTTGTATGTCTGCTTGGCTTTTTTAACGAAAAGGTCACGCGTCTGACCTACGAGATCGCTTTGATGTTGTTTTCGACGGTGATCGGTATTATCGCCGTTGTGATAGGCGCGTTGGCGCAAGGTACTACTGTAGGAGAGTTTCTGGGAAGCTTCCAGCTGATGGATATTGAAGGCTTTCTGATGCGGGGCGTACTGTGCTTTATGCTCTTTGCCGGATCCTGTCATCTGAAGCTCTCTGACTTTGCCCTTTACGCGCGTCAGATCACGGTGCTGTCCGTGGTGTGTACGCTCTTAGGCGCTTGTTTCTACGGACTCTTATTCTACGGCGTCGGTCTGCTGTTGGGAATAGAGCTCTCACTGCCCGTTTGTCTGATGTTCGGCAGTATTGTAGCGCCTACCGATCCGATCGCTGCGACGGGGATCCTCAACAAGTTCGGACTTCCCAAAGGGATCTCCTTTCTCATCGAGGGCGAGTCGCTGTTTAACGACGGCGTGGGCGTCGCGCTATTCGTCTGCTTTTCCGGTATGGTCACCGCGACTTCGTCACAGGGATTTTTCGCAGTCATGCTCAAAGAGATCTTCGGCGCTGTTTTGGTGGGCGTTGCGGCGACAGCGCTGTGCTTTTTGCTTTATCGCTTTGTCAAGAATTCCAACCTCGGTATCTTTATCAGCCTGTTTGCGGTATCGCTTGCCTATTATCTCTGTGAGATCTTCGGCTTTTCCGGAGCGATCGCATCGGTTGTATGCGGCTTGCTGTTCTCTGCCTTGCGTTCCCGCTTTATGAAAGATGAGGAAGAGGAGAGAGCCAAGAGCTTTTCGAATTTCTGGGAAGTGCTGGATTCTCTGATGAATTCCGTGCTGTATGTGATGTTGGGACTGAGCTTTGTCCGTGTGTTCCAGATGGACAAGGTGATCCTGATCTCTCTGATCGCGATTGTGCTGAATCTGATCGCGCGCGCCGGCAGCCTTTCGATCTCCTCGCTGATCATGGGGAAGATCCCCGACGGGTATAACAGACCGAGCTTTATCAAACTGCTGACATGGGGCGGCCTGCGCGGCGGACTCTGTATCGCGCTGGCGATGAGCACCCGCGAGATGCTCCCCGAGAATATCTATTATATGATCATCGGCGGCTCCTACGCGATCGTATTCTTCACCACCGTGATTCAAGGACTGACAATGAAGCCCGTATATAAAAGGATCGAGCGCAAGCTTGCTGCGCGCAGCGCCGCAAAAGAAAATTAAACCGTAGGAGGACGCTATGAGCCTGATGCCTGCTCTGCCCGAAAGCATATTTGACATACTGTATCTGATATTCGCTTTGGTCAGCGGAGTTGTTCTGCTGCTAAAAGCAAAGGGGAGACCGCTCATCACCGTTTTCGGATCGATGACGCTGCTGCTGGGTTTGGGAGATTCTTTCCACCTGATCCCGCGCGTTCTCAACTACTGGACCGACGCGGACTATACCGCCGCTTTGGGAATCGGAAAGCTCGTCACCTCCGTAACGATGACGGTGTTTTATCTGCTGTTTGTGTACGCGAGAAGACAGCGCTACGCTATCAAAGGGCAGAAGCCCGCGCTGATTGCGGTATGGGCGCTGACCGTTATACGCATCGGACTGTGCTGTTTTCCGCAGAACGGCTGGACGGATGCGCAGCCTTCCATGCTTTGGGCGATCCTGCGCAACATTCCCTTTGCCGCGCTGGGTCTGCTGACGGTATTGCTGTGGCTGATCAGCGCCAAGGGTGACAAGCCGCTGAGATTTGCGTGGTTAGCGGTCACGCTGAGCTTTCTCTTCTATTTGCCCGTTGTGCTGTGGGCGCAGCAGATCCCTCTCATCGGTATGCTGATGCTGCCGAAAACCTGTATGTACATCTGGCTGATCCTGATGTTTTACAAAGTCGAAAAAGAATCCTAACAACAAGGACGCAGAGCTTGTGACTCCGCGTCCTTATTTGTTTATATTATGATACTTTGTCCGGTTGAAAGATAAGACAGGCGTTTCATCCGCTGTTTCATCCACTCGTATTGCTCAGCTCCCGTACAGTGGCAGGTGTAAAAGTCCGTATCATAACGGTTCAGTTCTTCCGCATAACCTGAAAGTGTGTCGTCAAGCGGCAGCTTGGAGAAGTGAAATCCGCCGATCAGCACATCCGGCGAAAACCAGCTTGCGATATTGAGGATCCCCTTATGAGAACATCCGCTGAACAGCACTCTTTTGCCGTTTTCTTCGATCAGCAGATATTGTTCATGACGAAAGTCGTCGGGTTTCAGTACGCCGTCCTCGCGCATGTTCAGACCGAAGCTGCCGAGATCAATCGTTTTCTTATGATTGTTGCAGGATAAGAGCGTGACGCCTTCTTTTATCTCACAGCAATCTGTGACATAGATCAGCCTGTCCTCATTTTTCAGTGAGATGTCCAGCCCGATGTACTTTTCACTGCCGTTATAGTATTCTTTGAAAGCGTAGCGGCTCAGATATACCGGAGCATTTTTGTTGATCTTAAAGAACCGTTTCAGCCCGCCGCCGTGGTCATAGTGACCGTGCGATAATACGGCGAAGTCAACCTGTGATAGATCGATCCCGCATCTTTTGGCATTTCTCTCAAACATCTCGCTTTGACCGGTATCAAACAGGATCCGATCCTGTTCTGTTTCGATATAGAGCGACAGCCCGTGCTCTGCTTCAAAAAGATCACTGGAGGAAGTGTTTTCTGTCAGCGCTGTTATCTTCATAAGACGTCTCCTTCGTTTTCTGATGACATTATAACTTCGTGATCATACGGTGTCAATAGGAGAGAAGTTAGGGAGTTCGACTGTTTTTGATATTGTTTTTATTATTCTGATACAGAATTATTCTTTCGTTGTTATCCATTATAATACATTTGAATACTCTGCTTGAGGAGTTAATATGAAAAAAACCGATTCTTCCCCTGAAGTGAATAACGGAAAAAAAGAATACGGTGAGAAGCGTTTTCAGGAGACAGAGCAGGCGCGTCCTAAGAAAAAGAAAAAGTCGGCGCTGATAATTGTTCTGATCTCACTGGCGGTTTTTCTTTTGGTCGCCGTCGGCGGTTTTGTTACGGTTTATACGGTGGTATTAAGACCGCTTGACGCTGTGTCTTCTCTTTCTGCGTCCGATTTTTCCGACAGCGGGATGAGCCTTTCGTGGAATAAAGTGGAGAGAGCGGACGGCTATCACATCTATATGTGTACAAACGGCGGCGATGACTACGATCTGTATCAAACTATTGAGGATCCCGACGTCTTGACGCTAAAGCTCTCCGATTTGCAGCAGGCGACACAGTACAGCTTTTATGTGACTGCGTATAATCGCTATGTTGAGAGCGAGAACAGCGCCGTGCTGCAAAACGCTTATACCCTTCCTGAGAAAGCCGAACTTGTCGCAGTGTCTTCAGAAGAAGAGGGGATTATCCATATCGAATGGAGCAAGAACGAACGAGCAAGCGGCTATGTGATCGAATACCGAATGACGGATAAAGAGTATTTTGATGATAACACGATCCGCATCGACGATCCCGAAACAACGTCATGCGATATCGGCGATCTTGAGCCGAGAGAAAGCTATACCGTGAGGATGTATTCCTTCCTTGCTGCGGATAAAGAGCGCAAAGGCGCTTACAGCGAGGAGAAGACCGTTGAGGTCTATAAAAAGCCGATCGATCCCGAGATCCCCGTGACCGATCCGAACATCGATCCGACCAAGCCGATGATAGCGTTTTCATTTGACGACGGACCATATGGCGACGCCGGAGAAAGGATCCTCGATACGTTAGAGAAGTACGGCGCCAAGGCTACGTTCTTTATGGTCGGCTGTTATGCCGAAAGTAATGAGAGCAACCTCACGCGAAAGGTGAACCTCGGCATGGAACTGGGCAACCATACATGGAACCATTCTCACTACGGCGACGACGTTACCGCTGAGGATATCCGCAAATGCAGCGAAACGATCTACGATGTGACCGGAAAGTATCCCACCGCGTTCCGTTCTCCCGGCGGTATGACGACCGACGCGATCCTCTCAGAATGTGAAGAAGAGGGAATGCCCGCTTATTACTGGTCAATCGATACCAGAGACTGGGAGACCCGCGACGCGGATAAGATCTATCATGAAGTAATGGATCATGTACAGGACGGCGACATCATCCTGATGCACGAGATCTATGACTCTACCGCCGACGCGGTGGAGAAGATGGTGCCCGAGCTGATCGAGAAAGGCTATCAGATCGTAACCTGCCATGACTTGATGACGGCAAAAACAGGAGAAGAGCCCTCTGCGGGCGTACAGTACTATCACGCAAGATAATCTGCGATGAACGATAACAGAAAGAAGGAATGAAAATGCAGTTTCCTAATGCAGAAAAAGGTATCAAAAAGATTTTCGCTTCGGCGGTATTGGAGATTATCGGCGCTGCCGGAATGGTTATCAGCGCGTTTATTACGCTGGTGATTGCCGCGATGATCGAACAGGGAAGTGTCGGTGAAGATTCCGTAACCGGACTCATCGGGCTCATCGGAATCATCGGGTTGGCTGTATCCCTGATTTTGACTCTGATAGCAAAGATCCTGTCGATCGTCGGTTATGCGCAGGCGTCCAAGGACGAAGGTTCCTTCAAGATAGCGATCAGCGTATCGATCGCAATTATTGCGGTGGGGATTCTGTATCTCATTTTCTACAATCACGAGGTATTAAGCAACATTATCAGCCAGATCATGGATTTGCTGAGTCTGATCGTGGTGATTTATGTGATCCAGGGTATTATCAATCTTGCCGAAGCGATAGGGGACGCCAAAATCATCAAACGCGGCAAAACGCTGTTTATTCTGATCACTATTTTATACGGGTTGACCTGTGTGTCCAATCTGATTGCGGCGATCTTCAAAGATGAGACCGCTTCTATCATCGCTTCGTCTATCAGCCTTGTAGCGGAACTCTTCGGTACTATACAGCTGATCATTTATATTGTATTTCTCGGCAAAGCGAAAAAGATGCTCAAGAACAACTGAGTGATAAAGAGAAAACCTCCTGCGGACGGTCCCGCAGGAGGTTTGTTGTATATAGATGTTTTATTTGATGATGTGACCCTTTTTGTCGATGACTTCGATGACCTGATCGACATATTTTCTGCAGATCTCGTCGGTATCGGCTTCAACCATAACACGGATCACAGGCTCGGTGCCGGATTCTCTGAGCAGGATTCTGCCGTCGGAGCCTAATGCCTCTTCAACCTTTTTGACCTCGGCCTGAACGTCGGGGTCTTGTCTTGCTTCGGGCTTGGATTTAACTCTGACATTTTCGAGAACCTGCGGATAGAAGACTACGGGAGCCGCCAGTTCGCTCATCGGCTTTTCCTTTGCCAGCATGACTTCCATGACTTTCAGAGAAGTCAGGATGCCGTCGCCGGTAGTTGCATATTTGGAGAAAATGATATGACCGGACTGCTCGCCGCCGATACGGTGACCGTTCTGAACCATGTTCTCATAGACGTATTTGTCGCCGACGTCGGTCTTCTCATAACCGATGCCAACCTTATCGAGAGCCTTGTAAAGACCGAAGTTGCTCATCTTGGTGGTGACGACCTTGTTGTTGAGGAGCTTGCCTCTTTCCTTCATATACAGACCGTAGATATAGATGATATGGTCGCCGGTGACGACGTTGCCCTTTTCGTCAACGCACAGGCATCGGTCGGCGTCGCCGTCATAAGCAAATCCGATATCCAGCCCTTTTTCGACAACGAATTTCTGCAGATGCTCGATATGAGTAGAGCCGCAGTCGGTGTTGATGTTATAACCGTCGGGGTTGTCGTTCATCACGTAGGTCTTCGCGCCGAGAGCGTCAAACACGCCTTTGGCGATCTGCCATGCCGCGCCGTTGGCGACGTCTAAGCCCACCTTGACGCCCTTGAAGCTGTATTTGCTCATGGAGATCAGATAGCCGATGTAGCGGTTTCTGCCGGAGACATAGTCTACGGTTCTGCCGATCTCATCTCTCTTGGCTACGGGGATCTCCAGCTCGTCGTCGATGTACTTTTCAACTTCGAGCAGGGTCTCTTCTTCCATTTTTTCGCCCTTGCCGTTTAACAGCTTGATGCCGTTGTCGTAGTAGGGGTTGTGAGAAGCGGAGATCATGATACCGCAGTCAAAGTCGTCCGTGCGGGTGATATACGCGACGGAGGGAGTGGTGGTGACGTGCATGATATACGCGTCGGCGCCGGATGCCATCAGACCGGTGCACAGCGCATACTCAAACATATAGGAAGAGCGGCGGGTGTCCTTACCGATGACGATCTTCGCCTTTTTGCCCATATTCGCGCCGTAGTACCAGCCTAAGAAACGGCCGATCTTGATCGCGTGCTCAAAGGTGAGGTTTTTGTTCGCCTCGCCTCTGAAGCCGTCTGTTCCGAAATATTTACCCATAGTTTCAAATCCTTTCAATAATGTCGCCGCTGTTCTTGAAGATGCAGTCAGCGGGAACCACGCCTCGTACGCAGGAGGTGGGATAGACGCTTGCGCGTCTGCCGAGCACGGTGCCCGGGTTGCAGACCGCGTTGCAGCCTACTTCTACATAGTCGCCCAGCATTGCGCCGAACTTCTTGATACCGGTCTCGATGCTCTCGGTGCCGTTGTGTACGACGACCAGCTTCTTATCGGACTTAACGTTCGATGTGATCGAGCCTGCGCCCATATGGGAGTAGTAGCCCAAAATCGAATCGCCGACATAGTTATAGTGAGGCGTCTGTACGTGATCAAAGAGGATCACGTTCTTGAGCTCAACGGAGTTGCCGACCACACAGTCAGCTCCTACCAGCGCCGAGCCTCTGATGAAAGCGCCGTGACGCACTTCGGTGTTGGGACCGATGATGCACGGAGCGCCGAGATACGCCGAGGGGAAGACCTTGGCGGTCTTATGTACCCACACCTGCGGTTCTCTTTCTTCGTAGTCGTCGCCGAGCGTCGCGCCCAGCGCGATGATCATATCCTTGATGCCCTTGAGCGCTTCCCACGGATAGGTGAACTGTAAAAGATAGTCCTTCGCGAGAGTATGGTCAAGGTCATAGAGGTCTTTTATGGTATACATTAAAGTCTCTCCTTCTTTTCGATGTCGAGGAAGTATTTGTAGGTATCTACGGTCAGCTCGCCGCAGGCAGCCTCATCACAGGCGATGATCGCGCCGTTGTGCATCTGCAGAGCGGAGCAGGTCCACTTGTGGCTGACAGAGCCTTCTACGGTCTCGGCAAGAGCTCTCGCCTTGTTATGACCGTTGATGAGGATCAGAACTTCCTTGGAGTCGGTAACGGTACCGACGCCTACGGACAGCGCCTGAGCGGGAACCGCCTCGGGATCATTGCCGAAGAAGCGGGAGTTAACGATTCTGGTGTCGGTGGTGAGATTTCTCACGCCGGTGCGGGAAGCGAGCGAGGTGAACGGTTCGTTGAACGCGATGTGGCCGTCAACGCCGATGCCGCCCATAAAGAGGTCGATGCCGCCGTAAGAAGCGATCTTCTCTTCATATCTCTTGCATTCGCCCTCGGGATCGTCTGTCATACCGTTTAAGATATTGATGTTCTCCTTC
>CAZPOG010000095.1:0-8458 GCA_964588105.1 uncultured Ruminococcus sp.
TTAGAGTACCTGCTTGACGTGCAGGGGGTCATTGGTTCGATTCCAATAGTCTCCATTCCTAACAAAGAAAAGTCCGATAAACAGTGCGTTTGTCGGGCTCTTTTCTTTTGATGGCAACAAAAAGCAACAAAAATCACAAGTTTATATATAATATAATGTAACCATCACAGAAAAAATCTCGTTAGCCGGATGACCTCTGACGGGGTAATTTGGATATAAAAAATACGCTGAATCTGTTGATCCAACGCATTAATTACCGGTATCGTGTTTTACTTTTGTTTTCTTTGGCTTTTTCGCTTCAATAGCGTAGCCCAGTTCGATGAGCTTCTTTCCGCGGGTCTCTGAGACTTCCCAGATATCGCCCGGCTCCCGCCGCTTCAGATCCTCTTCTCTGTCTAAGAAGAGCTGAGTCGCTTTGATATACATCATATCACCTCTTTTCGGACATAAGAAAACCGCCTTGCAAACGCAAAGCGGTTTACCATTCAGTTATTTCAATTTTTTCAGCAACCTCTTCAAGAGTGTGTCCCATAACAAACGGTGTATTCATCACGGATTCGATATCATAGACGGTTTGCTCAGCACCATCAAAGAAGAGCAAGTATTCATACCGCTGTTCTTTGTGAATATAATATGGGTCTACATTTCCTTCTTTGCCTTGATATTCAAAGCCGAATAAAGTAGCACACTCATCAATTCTGTTTTTTATTTGCTGTGCGTTCATAGAATATCTGCATTCTCCTTTCTCTCTTTATCTGTCAGCTCTCTCGCTTCATCGTGAACGATGCGCTTCTTAGCTTCGTCATAATAATAGTCGTGTGCGTGTTCTCCGTGCTTTCCAAATTTACTTTCTTTTATATGACTGTGATCGTTGTTTGAAATTTGTTTGACTTGACCGCCAGTTTTTCCATAATAATTTCGAGTAATACCACCCTTTTTGTTTATGAGTTGAGTAATACTATTTGGGGCAAATCTGAGCGATGCTTTGTCTACTTTTATTATATCATTTCCTGCCGCATTTTTCAATATTCTATCTTTCGGAAATTGTCCAATATTCTTAAGCCCGTCTACCGATACTCTTTCTCTTTGCTGTGGGAGACCCATCTCTTTTGAAAACTCAGCATATTCGGAAGAAGTCTTATAATACCTGGCTTTCGCGGCGAGAATATCATCTTCTGAAGCGTGTCCCTGTTCCAACAGCTTGATCTCCTGACGCTGAGCTCTGAGAGTCGTCTCGAGCCGACGCTGTCTCTGTAGGGCTTCATATGTGGTGTATTGCTTTCCGTTATACTCTTTCGGCGTATTCTCTTCAGCGTTCATCCTGTCGAGCTCTTCGTCCGAATAGATCCGCTTTGAGATCCCTTTGAAAAACGGATGGAAATCGTGATAACAGTTCGCACCCTTCAAGCCGTCCACTTCACCATACCCGCATACTGTTTCAAGCTCTTCTCTTGAATAAACTCTCCCTTGCCACGGTTGGTGAGTCGGTCGGGCACAAGAGGATCAATGCAAATACATCGAGAAAAATCCCGTCGGCGAAATCGGCGGAATTTTCGCTTTTTATGATTATTTTTCAGTCTTAAATTTTCGGTCTTAAGTTCTGCAACAGGATTTTTTGAATGAATTTTGAAAACTTAAAACTGAAAAACCATATAATGATTACATACAATAACATCCCTGATTATCCTAATCTGAATAATCAGGGATGTTCACTTTTTTGAATAAGCAGTTTATGTGTTTACAGAAACAGTCTGTGATTATTAATCTATAAAGATATCATACCTTAATTAAAATCTAAATTAAATAAGTAAGTATTATTATTTTGAGGATCATACCAAAACGATATTTCTAAATCATTCCCTGATTCTGCCTTATACCTTGCTACTACTTTGGGGTTGCTGCCTTGTTGGCAGCTGATATCAAAGCCGTTGACAGGAAGTCCGAATGCATCAATCACTTTAGTTAAGCTGTCATCTTTTGTGATCCCATTATAATTGATTCCCTCACATTTTTCCATAAAGTCAATTGCCGTGATCACACAGTCCTTTGCCTCTTTGGTTGTGTCTGTTGTATTTGCCAGCTTCAAATATAACCGTCTGTTCAGATTCTTATTCTCGCAGTTAAAGGGAGAGACCACATATCCCGCTTCGATTTCCTTGTCTGAACTTCCCAAAACAAAACCTGCGTCAACAAGCGTACTTACCGGGGTTCCGTTAACGACTTGCAGCCCATCAAATGAAACATCAAGTATTAAACTTTGGTCAGGCTTAGTTGAATTCGCTGTGTTCCAGTTGTAGTATATCGGATAAAAGCTGTAAGATGTTTCGATTTCGCCTTTATCATAGGACTTCAAATCCGAACCCAAAGCAGTGTCAAGATAAGTTATCGCTTGGTTGACTCTCTCCAATCGCCATTCGTCTGTATCGGAGTCAAATGTTAATTCTTCCGAGCGACCCGTCTTATCTGAGCTTTCAGTGTTACCTTTCACAACCGATGAGTCAGCGGTTTCCGATTCATTAATTTCGTTTGTGCTGTTTGTAGTTTGGGGCTCACTCTTCCCATTACCGCAAGCAGCTAAAGAGATGACCAACATCAATACCAACATCATTGATATTATTTTTTTCATTTCCTTTCCTCCTAAATTATAATTTAATAAAAAAGACGTACGACCCGAAAGCCGTACGCCAAAAAACACATAGCTCCGAATCGTCGCCAAACAATCATCAATATCAGCATAACTAAACTACAGTATAATAGTAATAGAGCCTATATTAATAGAGCTGTGTTTTTTACAAAAGCAAAAAACACTCTATTACAAGTATTATACATATAGTGATAGTTATACATATTATATGCTGATTATTCAATTGATGATTGTTGGCACCTTTATCGTAACATAACTTTACGATTATTGCAACAACTATTTTATGTATAATGATCGAAATACCGGAAAAGCAAAGAATGAATGTACCTTTTTGTCGTGAAAGAAATACCGCCTTGCCTGTCTTTAAAGGCAAAACGGTATTATTTCATATGTATAGCAAAAAAAGAAGCGTCGGCTCTTTTGAGCCGGCGTCTCTTTCGGTCAATGTTCTTTTGTTAATTTTCGCCGTCTTCGTCGCCGACAACATCGCTGTCGTTGTCGTCATAATCGTTAACGTTCGGCTCGCCGAACTCACCGTCTGTGGGATTGTCGGTCTCTTCCGTATATTCCGTATAAGATGTCGGATTTGACGGGATTTGACTCGCGTTGTCACCCATCATACTGTCAACGCCGGAGCTGATATCGCTTGCTGCCCCGCTGATCATAGATTCCGCGTCGTCCATCGCTTCTTTCGCACAGCCGCAGAGAACGGTCGTTATCATAACAGCAAGCAAGGTGATACAAAGAATTCTTTTTAACATAATATTACTCCTTTATGGATTATTGTGAACGGTAATATTATGCGCAGCTTAACCGTAAATATTCCTATAATAGGAAAAACCGCCGAAGATTTCTTCAGCGGTTCGGGTAAAATTTTATTTTATCAGGTTTGACAGCGGGATAGTCTTCTCCCCTATCTTCTTTCCGTTGCCGTCATATCGGGCAACGACTACACTGTCGTCGGATGTAAAGTTGAAAAGGAATGTCTGATCATCCTCGGTCTCCTTACAGACAAACTTGATGTTTCCGTCAGAGGAGAAGCGCGCGCCGTTTCCCTTGGGTCGGTTATCGACCCATTTGCCGACATGGATCGAGCCGTCAGCGGAACTGACGCCCACGCCTACGCCCGAGCGGCGGTTTTCTTCCCAGCTGCCTGCATAGCACAGACCTCCGTCTTTGTAGTAATAAGCGCCCTGTCCGGATCGCTTGTCGTGGAGATAACAGCCTTCATAGGCGGTTTTGCCGTCCTGCGTAACGGTTCTGCCGTAACCACAGCGATCTCCTTGAGAATCCAGCTCGCCGTAATAATAGAAGGAGGTATCATCTGACTCGATGACCTTATCGGGCTTGCGGGGATCCTCGACCTGTGTGGTTTGCGTCTGAGCAAGCACACCCATGATCTTCTGCGCCAGAATATCGGACTCCGCCTCGATATTTTCGGAAGTTTCCTGATCATCCGGCTCTTTTGCCGCTTCAACGGATTCCTGTACAGTATCGGGAAGGATGACCTCATCATCCATCTCTTCATACTCACAGATAAACTCTTCCGCGTTCGTGATATCGATCGAAGAAGCAAGATTCTTCTTCACGTTAAAGTCTTTCACGTTCAGCTTCAAAGCCAAGGGAGCATCTTCATCGCTGAGATACTGCTGTTTCTCGGATTCAGCGATCTGCTGTTTGACGCTGTCGACGATTTCCATATATTGATTGGTCTGAGCAGTCGACATATAACGGATGATGCCTTCGTTGGTAGTCGCTTCTACATATAAGTCCGTATAACTTTTGTCGGCGAGCTTCATGATCTTATCATCTACTTCGGGCATTTCGTACAGCACGATCGGCTCAGGAAGGCTCACAGACTTGAGCAGGATACATAGTCCCGAAGGGCCTCTTCGCGGTTCAACGGATGATACAGACACACCGCTTTGCGTATTAAAATACTCCACCTTCAGCAGCGTATGCAGTTTGGAGAAAATCATTCTCTTGAAAAGACCGTTATTCTGATAAACGGAGACAATATAGCGATCTGAGTCGGAAGGCTTGCCCTCCTCTAACAAAGTGCCGTTCTTATCCTTGACAAGCCACTTCATCGGCTTATCCTTTTCGAGAGTATACTCGTATGATACAGAATCCGACTCGGAATCGACCGTAATCTTGTCCTTTATCTTTGAAAATGTTTCAAAATAGCTTTTTCTGAGCGCGGAAAGAATATCGTCTCCCATAACAATTTGATCTCTCGGCGCCAATCGGATATTATAAAAATTGGTAACGCTCATCTTTTTCCCCTATCCGTTAAAAACCTCTTATAGTTTAAGGGAACCGAACAGGACGTCCGGTTCCCATTTTGTTTGCTTTATGATCGTCAAATAGAAACGCGCAGCGCGACATCATAGAGATGCTTGTCAAAATCGTTGGGCATATCAAGCGCCTCAGTAATATCAAAGTCAACGATTTTACCGCCGCGGGACGCGACGACACGGGAAACCTGCTCATCGGAACCGACGCTGTCATAAAGAATATCAACAGCCGCAACACCCATAGCTGTCGCCATGACTCTATCACGAAGGGTGGGACATCCGCCGCGCTGTACATGACCTAAGATGGTAGCTCTGGTCTCGATGCCGGTTCTCTTTTCAATGTAATTTGCAAGGCTGTCAGCGATATTTCCGTGACCTTTCTTTCCTACGCCCTCAGCAACGACAACGATAAAGTGCTTCTTACCGGTCGCCTTCTGCTCATAGATACGCGCGATAACATCTTCTTCAATGTTATACGGTACTTCGGGAACGATGATCGCGGTAGCGCCGACAGCGATACCGGTCTGCAGAGCGATATCACCGCAGTGTCTGCCCATGACCTCGATGACGGAGCAGCGATCATGAGACTGAGCGGTATCACGGATACGGTCGATCATATCGAGTGCGGTATTCATCGCGGTATCAAAACCTACCGTGTAATCGGTACAGGCAATATCGTTATCAATCGTGCCGGGGATACCGACACAGGGAATTCCCTGGGCAGCCAGCGCTCTTGCGCCCTTGAAGGAGCCGTCACCGCCGATAACGACCAAACCGACGATATTGAGGCTGCGGCAGAATTCAGCCGCTTTCTTGATACCCTCGGGAGTTTTATACTCTTCGGAACGCGCAGTATACAGGATGGTACCGCCTCTGCCGATGATATCGGATACAGAACGAAGCTTGAGTTCTTTAACATCACCGTTTAAAAGACCGTTATAGCCTCTGTAAACGCCGATCACCTTGAAACCCTTGCCGATACCGGCACGAACGACTGCTCTGACAGCCGCGTTCATACCGGGAGCGTCACCGCCGCTGGTCAATACCGCAATCGACTTCCCCTTAACTTTATCTTCGGTTTGTTCCATGATAATATCTTTATCTGCCATAGTGAAATCCTCCTTCAGCATATATACATTTATTATAAATGTTCCTGCACAAATAATCAAGTGTTTTGTCAAAAATAACGACAAATTTCACGATTTTCTTCACTTGAGAACAACGTTCTCGTCTCCGAGCTGATAACAAAGCTCATCTAATAGGGTGTTGTTGAGCTTTGCCCACAAAGATGAGGGCGCCAGCACCTGTTTTTTGGAGTCGGTGAGATAGAATATCACCCGGGTATTTCCATGGAAAATCTCCAGCAGATTCTTCGCTTTTTTATACTTTTCACATTCGAGATCGGGAACTCTGAGATACAGCTTCTGTTCCTTTTCCGGAATGATGGTATGAGCGTTCATTTTATTCTGAGGCCTATTCTCGGAAATGTTTTCCGTTTTCAGCTGTTCCGCGGGAGGAAGCGGTGTAACGAGGTTTGCGATCAGCTTGGGTTCTTCCTCTTCTTTGAACGACAGCGTTCCTTCAACCCTGAGCACGGCGCCGACAAATAAAGCGCCATGACACTGTGAAAGCACATCGGGAAATACGATCATTTCGATGTTGCCGGATCTGTCCTCAACGCTGACAAACGCCATCATCTTGTTTGACTTTGTCAACTGACTCTTATTGGCGGTAACGGAACAGACAAGCCTGACAGGCTGGCGATCCTGATAGGAGGTGTTCTCGTCAACAATATTTCCGATCGCGTCGGCTTTTATACTCTCGGCGTAAGGACGGTAGCTATCGATCGGATGACCGCTAAGATACATTCCGGTCATCTCCTTCTCCTGAGAGAGCAGCTCCATCAAATCAAACTCCGGCATTTCTCTCGTCATGAAGGGAGGTTCCGCGGCAAGATCCGCGCCCATATCAAAAAGCGAGATCTGACCCAATGCGCCCTTCTTCCTCTGGTACTCCAAGTCGGATAGCAGAGCGGGGATAGACGCGAGCATCGTGCGTCTGGTAGAGCCCAAATGATCCAGCGCGCCGCACTTGATCAGCGCTTCGATACTCTTCTGGTTAAGTCCTCTGCCGTTGAGACGTTTAGCAAAGTCATACAGCGAGATATAATTTCCTCTCTGCCGCTCGGTGATGATCTCAGAGATAAAATGCACGCCGAGATTTTTCACCGCGGAGAGTCCGAAGCGGATATTTCCAGAGGAGACGGTAAAACGGCTTTCGCTCTCGTTGACCGATGGCGGCAGAACAGAAATATTCATCCGCTTACATTCGCCGATATACGCGGCGGTCTTGTTCTGGTTGTCGATCACGGAGGAGAGCAGCGCCGCCATGTATTCTCTTTTATAATGGCACTTCAGATACGCAGTACGATAGGTCACGGCGGAATATGCCGCAGCGTGAGATTTGTTGAACGCGTAGGAGGCGAAGGTCTCCATCTGGGAAAAGACTGATTTGGCAGTGTCCTCGTCAACACCTCTTCTCAGACAGCCGTCAACTTCTACGGTTCCGTCCTCACGGACAAGCCCGTGAATAAAGATCTCTCTTTCCTTCTCCATCACCGCGTGCTTCTTCTTGCTCATCGCGCGGCGAAGGATATCCGCTCTGCCCAGGGAATATCCCGCTAAGGAGCGCGCGATCTGCATCACCTGCTCCTGATAGACGATACAGCCGTTGGTAACGGACAATATCGGTTGAAGCAGAGGATGCGCGTAGCGTATGCTCTCGGGATGATTGCGGTTTTTGATATACTGCGGGATGGAGTCCATCGGACCGGGACGGTAGAGTGAGATCACGGCGATGATGTCTTCAAGCTCACGAGGCTTGACCTGAACGAGAACATTCTTCATCCCGTTTGACTCCATCTGAAAGACACCGTCGGTCTCACCGGAGGAGATCATATCATAGGTCGCCTTGTCGTCAAGGCTGATGTTCTCTATGGAAAAACCCGGCTCACGCTTGCGGATCAGCGTTTCTGCGTCGTGGATCACGGTAAGGTTGCGCAATCCCAGAAAATCCATCTTGAGAAGTCCCAGCTCCTCTAAGGTGGTCATAGTGTACTGGGTCAGTACCGCATCGTCACAGCGGGTCAGCGGCACATAATCGGACACCGCGCGATCGGTGATCACCACGCCCGCGGCATGCACGGTGATATGGCGCGGCATGCCTTCTATCTTTTTTGCCAGATCGATCAGGCGGTGAACCGTGTCGTCTGTCGTATATAGCTTCTTTAAGTCGGGTGAAAGTTCTAACGCTTTATCAATAGTGATACCGAGGGTAAATGGAATGAGCTTTGCGACCTTATCCACCGTCGCGTACGGAATATCCAGCACCCTGCCGACGTCGCGTACCGCCGCCTTGGGCTGGAAGGTACCGAATGCCGCGATCTGGGCAACGTGCTCGGGCGTGTACTTTCTCGTCACATAGTCGATGACTTCTCCCCTGCGCTCGGTGCAAAAGT
>CAZPOG010000096.1:0-8355 GCA_964588105.1 uncultured Ruminococcus sp.
TATACGATCGGCCCTTTGCTGATCTTAAAGCTGGGGCTGTGCTCCTTTACGGCGTATATCTATCTGCGCCGCTACGTCAGAGACAGGAAGTATGCGGTTTTAGGCGGACTGCTTTACGCATTCTCCGGATTCTCCGTCTATAATATCTTCTTTTTCCACTTCCATGAACCGATGATCATCTTTCCGCTGGTTTTGGCGGCAATAGATGAATTTCACTATACCAAAAGACGCGGCTTGGTAGCGCTTTCGCTGTGCGCCAGCGCGATCATCAATTATTATTTCTTCTTCGGACAAGCGCTGTTCTGTCTGATCTATTATGTGCTCAAGCTCATTACCAAGGGCTATCGGTTCCGGATCAAAGAATTCTTGCTGCTTATATGCGAATGTGTGATCGGCGTCGTATCGTCCGCGGTTCTGATGCTGCCTTCACTGGCGGCGATCATGGGAAATTATCGACTGGGAGATACCCTCAACGGCTGGGGCGCGCTGCTGTATCCCAACACCCAGCGATATCTGCATATCTTCATCAGCTTCTTCTTCCCGCCGGATATTCCCGCAAGACCGAACTTCACGCCGGACTCCAATTCCAAATGGTCTTCTGTCTCAGCATTCCTGCCGATTTTCTCTGTTGTTTTTGTTGTATCTTACATCAAGCAGAGAAAAAGAAGCATCTTTACGCTCCTGTTCAAAGTACTGATCGTGATGGCGTTCGTCCCGATCCTGAACGCTGCGTTTCAGGCGTTCAACTCCGTATTTTATACCAGATGGTTCTATATGCTGGTGTTAATGATGTCCGCGATGACCGTCTATGAATTAGAGCATATCGATGAGTGTGAATTCAAGAAAGGGTTTGCGTTCACGACTGTTGTTACCGCGGCTGTCGCTGTGATTATCGGATTTACGCCTTATGTATTCTATGAGGTGAAGAATTTCAAAATATATCACTTCGGCGTAGAAAAATACCCGCTCAGATTCTGGCTGTTTGTCGCGATGTCGGTCGCGGGATTGGCTGTCGTATTCCTCAGCTACCTGTTATTCAGAAAGAATAAAAAGCTGTTCTTCAGGATCTTATGCACAGCTTTGTGTCTGTTCATTGTCGCATACAGCGAGATTTATATCATTATCGGAAAGAGACAGACAGAATACAACGACGATTATCTCAGACAATACGCGCTGAACTATTCCGACGAGATTGAATTTGAAGATATTGACACGGTCAGATGTGACTTCTTCCGCTCAATGGACAATATCGGGATGTACTGGGGCGTGTCCAATATCCAAGCGTTCCACTCTGTTGTTCCCGGTTCTTTGATGGAGTTTTATAATACGATCGGCGTAAAAAGAGACGTCGGTTCCCGACCGGACGAAAACTTCTACGGCGTCAGAGCACTGACGTCCGTCAAATATCTCTTCACCCAGAACGAAAAGAGTGAATTTGACAAAAACGGGAACACGCTGATGCCCGGTTACACCTATATCGGTGAGACAAAAGGCTTTGACACTTATATTAATGAGAATTATATCCCCTACGGTTTTGTGTATGACAGTTTCATCTGTGAAGAAGAATTCAAGGAGCTCTCTACCAATGTACAGCATTTAGCTTTGCTCAAAGCGATGGTGCTCACACAGGATCAGATGAAGAAATACAGTGATATCACCGGATATGTAGACGGTCAGTATCAGGAGCTCAACGCTCAGTATGATGAAAAGAACCTACAAAAAGCCGATTATCCCAAGTATGATAACTATAAAAGCATCACCGCCGACTTCTCTTATACGGAAAAGTCATTCAAGAGTGACTGCGAATCATTAAGACAGAATACCTGTACAGACTTTTCTTATACCAAAAACGGATTCAAGGCGCATTTCAAAAACGACAAAGACGCAAATCTGCTCTTCTTCTCTGTCCCCTATGACGAGGGCTTCAAGGCATATGTCAACGGCGAAGAAGCAGAAATAGAAAAAGTCAACATCGGATTTATGGCGATCAGGGTAGAAAAGGATTCCGATAATGAGATCGAGTTTGTTTATACGACTCCTTATCTGCAACAAGGGCTGTATATCTCTATCGCGGGATTCGGCATGATGCTGCTGTACATCATTCTGACAGGATTCTTCAGATCAAAAAGAACATTTAAAAAGAAATACAGGGTTAAACAATATTCAAATACAGGGAGGGCAAAATGAGTTTCGGAGAGAAAATACTGGATTATAAGGATCAGATCATCACCGATTTAGGCGAACTGATCGCGATCAAGTCCATCACACATGAAAGAGAAAAATGTGAAGAAGCGCTCAACTGGATGCTCAGCAAAGCGGATTCTTTCGGACTGACAACCAAAAACGTCAATAACGTAGCAGGTCATATTGAGCTCGGAGAAGGCGGAAAGCTCTGCGGCGTGCTCTCTCATCTTGACGTCGTTCCCGAGGGCAACAACTGGGAATCTCTCCCCTTTGAGCTCTCTGTCGGCGACGGAAAGATCTACGGCAGAGGCATCGCGGACGACAAGGGCGCCGCGCTGATCAACCTGTACTGTCTTAAAGCGCTGAAGGATAACGGCGTTATCGGAAAGAATACCATTCGCGCGATCTTCGGTACCAAGGAAGAGCGCGGCATGGACGATATGGACGAATACTTTCAGCATGAGCCGATGCCCGAGCTTTCGTTCACTCCCGATTCCAAATACGGTATCTGCAAATCAGAAAAAGGTCTGATCCAGTTGGAGATCTACGCCGATACACATGACGGCACCACGCTGACACAGCTTCACTCCGGCAAAGCTCCCAACGCTGTTCCGGATACCGCTTACGCGCTGTTGGACTGCTCGGAAACCGAAGATCATCAGCTGATGCGCCTTGCGGACGCCAAGGAAGGCTCTTTTGAATTCTACTATACCATCGACGGACTGATGATCCTCTCCCGCGGCAAAGCGGCTCACGCGATGGAGCCTGAGTCAGGGCTCAATGCCGCTACGGCGCTGATCGATCTGCTGACGTCCAATTTTGCGATGCCGACGCTGGGTTCCGTGCCGAACTTCATCAGCTCTTACATCGGAACAGACAGTGACGGCGTGATGCTCGGTATCAAAATGAGAGATCACGAATCCGGTCCTCTGACCGTTAACGTCGGCACGGTACATATCGACGAAGGCTACTCCACCTGTACGATGGATATCCGCTACCCCGTCACCGCCGACGGCGATGAGATCCTCAGAAAGATCAACGAGAAGGCGGAAAGAGAACACGTACACATGAAGGTGTTAGAGCATATCAGACCGCTGAACATCCCCGAGGATTCCCGTATTATACAGATCCTGAGCGAATCCTATGAGACTATCATGGGAGAAAAGCCTTCCCTCTACTCTACCGGCGGCGGCACCTACGCCAAAAAGCTCGGCGGAAAAGGCGTGGCTTTCGGTCCGATATTTGAAGATGAAGAATGTAATATTCACAACGCTAACGAAAATATCAGCGTTGATAAATTCTTTAAGCACGCACAGATTTGTTGTGAAAGTATATATAATCTCTATGTCAAAGGATGATGATGATGTCTGCTGAAAAGACAATACGAGCACAAGCGCGCGCGGTACTTCGAGGCGGATGGATGAAAGCGATATTCGCCATGATCATGGTGCTGCTCGGCGCGGCTTTTGTCGACTGTATTTCCTCTGTCATCACACTGATATACTTTGAGCTCGATCTTGACATGTTATGGGTGGATGTCCTTTATTATTCTGTTATTGTTTTGGTCGACTTTACTGCTTTTTTCCTGATTTCTCCCATTATCAACGGCTATATCCGTATGTTTTATCGGGGCGCGACAAACAATCTTTATCATGTTGAAGATCTGTTCTATTACTTTCAAAACCATCATTACGGCAAGGCGCTATCCATCAACATCAGTTTTATTCTGAGAATGCTGCTGCCGACACTCATTGCGTTTATTCCCGTAATCGCGTTCAATATATTCTGTTCCGTCAGTGAAGTGGAATTGCAGGTGACGGCATTCTTCAACTTTATCCTTTCCATACTCTCGTCGCTGATAGTGCTTCTCTGGTCATTCAAATACTTCCTCGTATATGTTTACGCGGTTGACTTTGAATATCTTTCCACAAGCGAGCTGTTCAGAAGCTCCAAACGCATGATGAAAGGAAAAACCGGTCTGGTCTCAAAGCTGTTTTTCAGTTTTTGGCCGTGGCTGCTTTTAAGCCTGACCGTTCTCCCTATCCTATATACCGGCCCATATATTACTCAGGCTATGTGTATCTGCGCAAAATGGATCGCGCGTTCAGAATCTACCTTTACACAAGAAGGCTAAACCATGAAAGTATCACTGTGTACCATCGCTCTTAACGAAGAAAGAGCGCTCAACGGATTACTGAGAGATTTCAGAGATCAGAGTTATTCTCATAAGAATATTGAGATCATTATGGTGGATAACGGATCTACGGATAACTCTCTGGAAATCATGAAGGAATTCTGTGAAACCGACAACGGCTTTTATAACGTTCAGGTGTATCAGAATACTTCCAAGCATAAAAACCAGGCAGCCGCGTGGAATGTCGCGCTGGAACACGCTACGGGAGATATCATCATCCGTGTTGACGCCCACTCCAAGATCCCGAGGCATTTTGTCTCAAGAAACGTCTTCAACATCGAAGAAGGAGAAGATATCGTCGGCGGCGGCAGACCGAATATCTGCATGAATCCCAACAAGTGGACACTGACGCTGCTTGCGGCGGAAGAAAGCCTGTTCGGCTCCTCGGTCGCGGACTACAGGCGCGCCGCTGCCGCCAAGGAATACCACGACAGTCTCTTCCACGCCGCATATAAACGCGAAGTGTTTGAAAACGTCGGCGGCTTTAACGAAGAACTCGGCAGAACCGAAGACAACGAACTGCATTATCGCATGAGACAAGCGGGATACAAGTTCTGCTGCTGTCCCGAGATCGTCTCATTCCAGCATACCAGAAATACGCTCGACCGCATGATCAAGCAAAAGTACGGCAACGGTTACTGGATCGGTCTTACCGTGGGCGTATGCCCCAAGTGCCTGTCCTACTTCCACTTTATCCCCTTTGTATTTTTGATCTTTCTGATCGCCAGTCTGATCATCTGGATATTCGGACAGCCGGTGTATTTTGCGATCATTATCGCGATGTACTCCATGTTCAATTTAGTAAACACCGTCGGCGCGTTCGTGCTGAAAAAATCTCTGAATCCGCTGTTTTTGCTGCTGCCGC
The DNA here is from genome assembly GCA_964588105.1 of uncultured Ruminococcus sp. GTDB lineage: Bacteria > Bacillota > Clostridia > Oscillospirales > Acutalibacteraceae > Ruminococcoides. The sequence continues at coordinate 5,244 of CAZPOG010000096.1, forward strand.
TCATCTTCCCTATTCTTCATATCTCATACGGTATCGGCACCCTGATCGGTCTTATCAAGCTGCCGTTCTGGAAGCACAGGCTCGACGGCTCCGCGGAAAGAAGGATCGAAGAAGTCAGACAGGCGGTAATCAATAATACCAAGCTGAATATCGACAAGGAAGAAACCGATGAGTGATACGCTGATACTCGACAGAAAAACACTGAGAAAGCTCCAGTTAAAAGAGCTGGAATCATTGTCATATTTTGATGAGTTTTGCAGAAGGAACGGTCTGACCTATTATCTATTAGGCGGCTGTGTGATCGGCGCTGTCAGACACAACGGTTTTATTCCGTGGGATGACGATATCGATCTGATCATGCCGAGAAAGCACTACGAAAAAATGCTCTCCCTGTGGAAAGAACAGGAAGAGGAAGAACGCTTTATCATGCTGTATCCCGACGGAAATATGATCACACACAATCCCTTCGCAACCTTGGTGGATACTTCAGTCATGCTTGTCAAGGACAACCAGAGGGATCTTGATATCCCCAGAGGGATCGTGACCGATATCTTTCCGCTTGACGGATGTCCCGACGGAAAGATTCAAAGGTATCTGCAATACTATCACGCGATGGTCTATTCCCTCTTCTCCACCGAAGTGATTCCGTCGAAGCACGGCGGTCTGATCACTTTCGTTTCCAAACTGCTGCTCTCTCTCTTCAAAAAGAAAGAAACAAGAGCAAAAATCTATCAAAAAGCCGAGCGTAAAATGTCAAAATACGACTTTGAAACGCATACCTACTGCACAGAGCTGTGCGCGGGTCCGCATTATATGCAGAACAAATACCCGCAGATTGCTTTCGCAAAACCGGTGTACCATGAGTTTGAGGGAATGAACGTTCCCCTGCCGCAGGGGTATGACGAATATCTGACCATGGCTTTCGGCGACTACATGGCGCTGCCGCCAGAGGATAAGCAGGTCCCCCATCACGACCTGTTCATGCTTGACCTTGACACGTCGTCCTCATCGGCTGAACTCGGCAGACATATTCGATAGGTATGTCTTGACCTCGTGTCGCCGTTCGTCCTCTCCCCAAAAAGCAGGGGCTTTTCGGGGACCCCGGATTGAGGACATCGCAATAACAATATAATAAGCAGAGTAAAAGAATACGCGTCAAGTGTTCGCTGTACGGGGAGTTGACAGCGAAACGAAAGAGAAAAATCTGCGGTGTATTCTTTGCATCCCGCTGTTGCATACGGTAACCTCCTTATGCTATTTTCAGCAGGATAAGGAGGTATTTTTATGTCAATTGCAGCAAAATTCAAGAACTCGTCCAGAGCTTTGACAGACGTCAGAACGATCGCCGTATGCGCGATGATGCTGGCGATCCGCATCGTGCTGGGCATATTCGCAAACTTCACACTCGCTTTTATGCCGTTTGTGAAAATCGGTCTGAGCTTTATTCCCACGGCAATCGTCGCTTATCTTTACGGTCCCGTCTGCGCGGCGATCGTCTCAGGCGCAGGAGACGTCCTCTCTATCATATTCGCAAATCCGACCGCCTTCTCTCTTAATCCCGGGATCACGCTGTGCTATATATTAGAAGGTATTTTGTACGGAGTCGTCCTGTACGGGAGCGAGCTGAGATTCAGAGATATTCTCCTTGCGGAAGGCGTCGTGATGCTTTTGTGCCGACTGCCGCTGAACACACTGGTCTTGTGCTTCTTGATGAATATCCCGTATCCTCAGCTGCTATTATACCGCGCGGCTGTTCTGATACCGTTCTCTATCGTCGAGTGTCTTGTCATATGGGCAGGAAGGAAACTGTTGTTTCGTGTCAAAAGACAAATTGTCAGACAATAAAAGGAGGGAGAGCATGAAGCTCTCCCTTTTGATATTATCAGATAAATACAGATTATTCTAAAACTTCTTTCAAAATCATACGCGGGATATTGAGCGCGGCGAGGACAATAAAGCATAGGAACAATACCTTTATGTAGATACCGAACTCGTAAGTATGACCTGCAACCGTTTTTGCTGTGTTAATTACTTCCGGAGCTCCAACAAGACTACCGACCATACTCCACAGGAATGTCGATGAGAAAAGTCCGAGAATGTTGACAATAATGTTCTTCTTGATAGATCCGGAGTCGTCATAACACATCATAAAATATCCAAGGTGCGAGAGTGTTATGGTGAATATGATGGAGAACATACCGGCGTTTTGAGCGTTTTGAACCTTAAGAACACCGAACACGTTAAAGAAAAAGCAAAACGTCAGAGCAACCGGAGCCAGCGAATACAACACCGCGCCGACGATTCTCAGCGGAATACGCAAGCCTTTTTTCTTGACTTTGCTGACAAGGATCGTCAGACCGATACCGATAATCAGCGGAAGGATCGCAGAAAGCAGCATGATCAGCAGGTTATACAGAAGGCCTGTAAAAAGCATTCCGAATGAGTTTGTCGATGAATAGCTTGACATTGAATCACCTCATTTTATTATTTTAGATTATCATAACATATTTGTCACATGGTGACAAGCAAAAAATGAAGAGAGGGCTCCCAAAAGGAAGCCCCCCTTACAAATGGGTTTAATCTTATACTTTTATATCTGTAACCAGTTCTTTGACGGAGGTTGCGAGACCTGCTACGCCCTGTAAATCGGAGGGGATGATCAGCTTGGTCGCCTTGCCGTCGGCTACCTTCTGCAAAGCCTCCAAGGACTTGAGAGCGATAACCTTCTCGGAGGGATCCGCCTCGGAGAGCATTCTTAAGGCGTCTGCGTACGCTTTCTGGACAGCGATGATCGCCTGCGCCTCACCTTCCGCCTCGCGGATCTTGGTTTCCTTAACAGCGTCCGCCTTTAAGATAGCGGATTCCTTCAAGCCTTCTGCTACCAGAATCTGGGAGCGCTTCTCACCTTCGGCGTCGAGGATACGGGCTCTTCTCTCACGCTCTGCCTTCATCTGCTTCTCCATCGCGTCCTGGATCTCTCTGGGCGGGAGGATGTTCTTAAGCTCTACGCGGATAACCTTGATGCCCCATGCGTCTGTCGCTTCATCAAGAATGATACGGATCTTGTCGTTGATGGTATCACGGGAGGTCAGGGTCGAGTCAAGCTCGAGGT
>CAZPOG010000097.1:0-8354 GCA_964588105.1 uncultured Ruminococcus sp.
AGCTTCTGCTCGGTCTTCTCGCCTGTTCTGACGAAGAAGGTACCGATGATGGAGCAGACAATACCTAATGACGCCATGATCATCGGGATCGCCATCGCCTTGATGTCGCCGCCGAACGCCGCAACGCCCAGAGCGGAAGCGGAGATAACGGAACCGACATAAGACTCGTACAGGTCTGCGCCCATACCGGCGACGTCGCCGACGTTATCGCCGACGTTATCCGCGATAACAGCAGGGTTTCTGGGATCGTCCTCGGGAATACCCGCTTCGACCTTACCGACGAGGTCGGCGCCTACGTCAGCCGCCTTGGTGAAGATACCGCCGCCGACACGCGCGAACAGCGCCATCGAAGAAGCGCCCATACCGAAGGTAAGCATAGCGGAGGTGATCTCCGGAGGAGTACATCCGAAGGCGTATTTTAACAGTGTAAACCAAATGGAAATATCGAGAAGACCTAAGCCGACGACCGTAAAGCCCATAACAGAACCCGCGGAGAACGCGACTCTTAAGCCCTTGTTCAGTCCGGTACGGCAGGCGTTCGCGGTTCTGTCGTTGGCGAATGTCGCGATCTTCATCCCGACAAAGCCCGAAAGACCGGAGAAGAAACCGCCGGTAACGAACGCAAACGGAACATACCATGTCAGCAGCTTGAAAGCCGCCATCGTGCACAGGACTACCAGCATGACCGCAAAGAAGACCGCAACGATGGTGTACTGACGCTTGAGGTAAGCGTTCGCGCCCGAACGGATCGAGCGGGAGATCTTCATCATTTTCTCTGTACCTTCATCGAAGGAAAGCACTCTCTTCGCCATGATAGCCGCAAAGCCGAGAGCGAGGACAGCGCCTACAAAGATGAATATTACCAGATAATTTTCCATAATATTCTACCAACTCCTTGTTGTTTTTGCGTTTTACCGCAGTAAAACGCTGACTCGTAAATTTTATATTACAACAAATCAGGGATAAAGTCAATATTTTTTGTAGGGAACGGTCTTGAGCGTTCCTAAGTAAAGAGTGAAGAGCGCAGAGTCGGGAATTGTCATTGCGGGGCTTCCAAAGGAGCCGTGGCAATCCCCTGCTCATTAATACCGGCTGCAAAAAGAAGGGGATTCTTCGGTCGCGTGCCGCTCCCTCTGAATGACGTTTTTATCCAAACTCCTCTCCTACATTTTTTGAATTGTTCACCGGATTGTATTGATATAAAATCTTTAATATGATAAAATAGGAACAATCCATTTACAGAAGGTATTTGTATGAGATCTATTCTTCGACATTTTAGCGGGCGTGACTGGGCGTGTACCATACTCGCCGCCGCGCTCATCGTCGGGTCCGTGTTTCTTGACCTCAAGCTGCCGGACTATATGAGCGATATCACCACCCTTTTGAATACCCCGGGCACCGAGATGGAAGCGATCTTCCTTTCGGGAGGCAAGATGCTTTTATGCGCGCTGGGCAGTCTTCTGATCGCCGTGGCGGTCACGGTGATCGCAGGATATCTCGCCTCGGACTATTCGTATAACGTCAGAGGCAAGCTCTACCGGTCGGTGGAATCCTTCTCGATGAGAGAGATCAACCGGTTCTCCACCGCGTCGCTGATTACCCGCTCCACCAACGACATCACACAGGTACAGACGATCATCGTCTTCGGACTGATGACCATCGTCAGAGCGCCGGTGATGGCGGTATGGGCGATCATGAAGATCGCCGACAAAAGCTACCAGTGGACGCTCTCCACGGGCGTGGCGGTCGTGCTGGTGGTCATCGTGCTGGGCGCGTGCTATATCTTCGCTCATCCGAGATTCAAGAGGATCCAGACCCTGACCGACAACATCAACCGTATCACCAGAGAGAATCTCACGGGCTTAAGAGTCATCCGCGCGTATAACGCGGAGTCCTACCAGTATGATAAATTTGAAAAAGCAAACGACGAGATCACTCACAACAACCTGACCGCTCACAGAGTCATGGCGATGATGTTCCCCTCGATGATCCTGATCATGAACGGACTCTCGCTGGTGGTCTACTGGATCGGCGCGTATCTGATCAACGCAGCTTCTGCCGCCGACAAGCTCACCCTCTTCTCGGAGATGGTGGTGTTCTCCGCCTACGCGATGCAGGTCATCATGGCGTTCATGATGCTCAACCTGATCCTGATCATGGCGCCGCGCTCGATGGTCGCCGCCAAGCGTATCAACGAGGTCATCGACACCAAAACCACCATCGAAGACGGCGACGGCGTCGATCACACCGACATAACGGGCGAGATCGAATTTAAGCATGTCAGCTTCAAATACCCCGACGCAGCGGACTATGTGCTTGAAGACATCACCTTCTCGGCGCATCAGGGCGAGACCGTCGCGCTGATCGGCTCTACCGGCTGCGGCAAGTCGACGCTGATCAACCTGATCCCCCGCTTCTATGACGCAAGCGAGGGCGAGGTATTAGTAGACGGCGAGAACGTCAAAGACTTTACGCTGGATCAGCTGCACGAGCGGATCGGCTATATCCCCCAGCGGGCAGTGCTGTTCTCCGGTACCGTCAACACCAACGTCGCCTACGGCAAAGGCAAAAAGACGGAATATACCCAGGCGGACGTAGAACGCGCGGTCGAAATCGCGCAGGCCGGTGAGATGATAGAAGGCTTTGAAGACGGCTATGAGCACGAGGTCGCGCAGGGCGGCTCCAACCTCTCGGGCGGTCAAAAACAGCGTCTGTGTATCGCCAGAGCGGTATGCAGAGAGCCTGAGATCCTGATCTTTGACGACAGCTTCTCCGCGCTTGACTACAAGACCGACAGAGCCTTGCGTTCCGCCTTGAAGGAGCATACCAAGGGCACGACCAACATCATCGTCGCCCAGCGTATCGGCACCATCAAAGACGCCGACCGGATCATCGTCCTCGACGAGGGCAAGATCGCCGGTATCGGTAAACATAAAGAACTGCTGAAGACCTGCAAGATCTATCAGGAGATTGCGCTCTCCCAGCTGTCGGAGGAGGAATTGAAAAATGCCTGAGAAATTGACTCCCTCCGAAAACAAAGTGATCAAAAAAGAACGTCAGGATCTGATCGGCAAGAACAGCAAGCGTCCGCAGGCACAGCGCGGTATGGGCGGCCCCAAGGGCGTCGTCACCGAGAAGCCCAAGAACTTCAAACAGTCCTGGCAGAAGATGACCCGCTACGCAAAGCCCCAGATGCCGCTGGCGGTCATCGGACTGATCTGCGCCGCCGTCAGTACGGTGATGACGCTGATCGGCCCCCGCTTCATCAGTCAGATCACGGATCTGATCTCCCAGCCGCTCAACAATCCTCAATCCGAAATGGATCTTGACGCGATATCCAACCTGTGTATCATGCTGCTCGTCATCTACGGAATCAGCTGGGCGATGGGATTCGTCCAGAACTTCATGATGGCGACCTTCTCCCAGCGGATCTCCCAAAGGCTTAGAACGGATATCACGAAGAAGACCAACCGCATGCCCTTAAAATACTTCGACTCCACTCCCTTCGGCGATATCCTCTCGCGTATCACCAACGATATCGACACCATCGGTATGTCGCTGAACATGAGTATCGGTCAGCTGGTCACCTCCGTGACGATGTTCTTGGGATCGCTTCTGATGATGCTGATCACCAACATCTGGCTGACACTGACCGCAGTGGTGACAACCATACTGGGCTTTATCCTCATGAGTATCATCATGAGCAAGTCCCAGAAGCACTTCAACCGTCAGCAGCGTCACCTCGGCGCGATCAACGGTCATGTCGAAGAGATCTACACCGGTCACAATATCGTCAAGGCGTATAACGCGGAAGAAGAAAACGAAGAGGAATTTGCCCGTATCAACCGTCACTTAAAGGACTCTGTCTTTAAGGCAACCTCCCTCTCGGGATTGATGCAGCCTTTGATGCAGTTTATCGGCAACTTAGGCTTTGTCGCGGTGTGCGTGGTCGGCGCGATGCTGGCGTTAAACGGCGCGATCTCCTTCGGCGTGATCATCGCCTTCACCATCTATATCCGCCAGTTCACCCAGCCTCTCTCCCAGATGGCGCAGTCCTTCACCTCGATGCAGTCGACGGCGGCCGCGAGTGAGCGCGTGTTTGAATATCTCGAAGAGGAAGAACTCCCCGACGAAAGCGACAAGACGAAAGTCCTCACAAACGTCAGAGGCGACGTGAAGTTTGAGCACGTTCGCTTCGGCTACACCCCCGAGCGCGTGATCATCAAGGACTTCTCCGCCGACATCAAGGCGGGTCAGAAGGTTGCGATCGTAGGACCTACCGGCGCGGGCAAGACGACCATCGTCAACCTCTTGATGCGCTTCTATGAGGTCAACTCGGGCAAGATCTATATCGACGGCGTGGATATCTCCACTTTGACGAGAGAGAACATCCACGACCTGTTCTGCATGGTACTGCAGGACACATGGCTGTTCGAAGGTACGGTCAGAGAAAACATCGTCTACTCCAAGAAGAATGTTACCGACGAAGAGATCGAGCGCGCCTGCAAGGCGGTGGGCATCCACCACTTTATCCGCACCCTGCCGCAGGGCTATGACACGGTGCTCGACGACAAGAGCTCTCTCTCCGCGGGACAGAAGCAGCAGCTGACCATCGCCAGAGCGATGATCGAGAACGCGCCGCTCTTGATCCTCGACGAAGCGACCTCCTCGGTCGATACGAGAACCGAGCGGATCATCCAGAAGGCGATGGACTCCCTGACAGAGGGCAGGACCTCCTTCGTGATCGCGCACAGGCTCTCCACCATCAAGAACGCCGACGTGATCTTGGTGCTCAAAGACGGCGACGTTATCGGCTCGGGCACCCATGAAGAACTGCTCAGAGAGGGCGGCTTCTACGCCGAGCTGTACAACAGCCAGTTTGAGCAGGGATAGATTTGAGTGAAGAGAGAAAAGAGAAGAGAGAAGAGATGTGGGAGGGCGCTGCCCTCACCTGATTCTTTGTAATTATGAAATATGAAAAATGAAATATGAAATGTGATGGGAGGGCGCTGCCCTCACCTGATTATAGTAATTGTAGGGGAGGGCTTCCATGCCCTCCCTTAGCTTTGCAATCATATAATACTTTAGGGCGGAGAAAGAACTCCGCCCATTAATAAACTTTACACTATACATTATGCACTTTTTACTGTAAAAGCCACAGGCTTTTACATAATGTTCCTCAGCTTCTCGATGTCGTCTTCCGCGAGGATAGGCTTTTCGATGTAGTCGATGATCTCGTCGATGCTGTCGCTGACGAAGAAGAGGTTAAGGTTCTCCGCGGAGAGGAAGCGGTTGTCGATCGCGTTCTGCAAGAACTGCATCATCGCGTCATAGTAGCCGTCGGTGTTCAGGATCGCGATGGGCTTTTTGAGCCGCTGGAGCTGTCTGAGCGTCAAAATCTCGAAGAACTCTTCAAAGGTGCCGATGCCGCCCGGGCTGACGATGAAGGCGTCGGAAAGCTCTTCCATCATCTGCTTCCTCTCGCGCATCGTCTCGGTGTAGATATATTCGTCGCAGAATTCATACAGAACGCCGTCGACGTTGAAGAAGGTGGGCGCGACCGAGACCACCTTGCCGCCCGCCTCATGCGCGCCGCGGGAGACCGCACCCATCATGCCGTGAGCGCCGCCGCCGAAGATGACGGTATACCCTCTCTTCGCGAGTGCGGCGCCGAGCGCCTCCCCATGGTTGATAAAGCGATCGTCCAGCTTACGTGACGACGCACCGTATACACATATATTCATCCTATCAGTCCTTTACGTTGGAATGTGTGTTTATGCTTATATCGTGCTATGATTATAATTGTTCGAGCAAAGCGAGTAACCGTCACTCTTCTCTATTCTCTATTCTCTCGGGAGGGTCAAGACCCTCCCCTACAGTAAATACCAATCGGGTGAGGGCAGCGCCCTCCCATCACATTTCATATTTCATTTTTCATATTTCATAAACTATGCACTCTGCACTCTGCACTATACACTCTTCAAATATTCAATCAGTTCCTCATACGTTCCGTGAGTAAAGCGGCTGTAGTCGAGGTCGTGGGTGATCATGTGGTTGGTGACAAGAAATACATCGATCCCTAAAGACTGACACGGGATCATATCCTCTCTGACGTCGTTGCCGATCATCAGCGCTTCTTCCGGCTTGACCTGGAAGCGGTCCAAGATCTCCTGAAAGTACATCGGATTGGGCTTTGCGTAGGAGCTCTGATCGAACGAGGTCACGAGATCGAACATATCCGCCGATATCCCCGTCCATCTCATCCGCGTATCACAGGCGGCAAGCGGGAACAGCGGCATTGTCGCGACGGCGATATACTGAGCTCTCTCGCGGATCAGCTTGACGATCTTCGGCGCGAAGTGGTTGACCTCGATAATGCTTCTGACGTTCTCGAAGGTAGTGGCGTAATAATCCATCAGCACCTCTTCGAGCTTCTCTCTCGAGTATCCCGAGATCCTGACGGCGGTGCGGTAGAAGACCTCGTCGTTGCGGCGTTTGCCGTTGTTGAGGATCATCGCGCGGCAGCCTTCGTTGATCGCGTTGAGCGCGATCGCCTGGTTCAAACCGTAGTCGTAGAACTTCTTGGCAACATCCGTAAACCAGATCTGCACAAATTTATCCTGTGTGATCACCGGCAGCAGGGTGTTGTCCAGATCCGTCATAATCAGCTTGTACTTCTTCATACCATCACCATCTTTTATTATACTATATCCGACAAAATAGTACAAGAAACAATTCTGATACAAAAGTGTTGTCAAACGCAGGGATTGATGGTAGAATAAGGGTGTAAGAAAGTATCGCGCAGTCCCCCTTGCGAAAGGGGGAAGTAAGGGGGATATATTAATTGTTCGAGCGAAGCGAGTTACCACGCGCGATACGGTCGTTGATATCAACGTTGTTTTATCTGTCGGTTTCTCCCTACGGTCGGACAATCTATATCCCTCCACCGCTGATCGCGGTCCCCCTCCCTTTCACAAGGGAGGCTATACTTAGCATTAAACAAAGGGAGGAACCGATATGAAACACTTTTTACCCGCTGATATCCTACTGCCAAAGCAGGACTTTGACAAATGGGCTGTCGTCGCCTGTGACCAGTACACCTCCGAGCCCGACTACTGGCAGGAGACCGAACGCATCGCCGGCGACGCGCCCTCCGCGCTGAACATCATCCTGCCAGAGCTGTATCTCAAAAAGGACAACAGCGAACGGATCGCAAAGATCAACCAAAAGATGACCGAGTATCTTGAAGGCGGCGTGTTTGAAGAATATAAGAACACTATGATCTATGTCGAGAGAGAATCGAACAACACCCTGCGCAAGGGTATTGTCGGACTGATCGACCTTGAAGACTACGACTATACCAAGGGCAGCCGCGCGCTGATCCGCGCGACTGAGGCGACCGTGCTCGAGCGTATTCCTCCGCGTGTGGAGATCCGCAGGGACGCGCCGTTGGAAATGCCGCACATCCTGCTGCTCGTGGACGATCCCGCGCTCTCTGTGATCGAGCCGCTGACCGAAAAGAAGGACAGCCTTACAAAGGCGTATGACTTTACCCTGATGCAGGGCGGCGGTCATATCGAGGGCTACTTCCTCTCTGACGATGTGATCAGCGAGGTGCAAGCCGCCTTAGAAGCGCTCACCGCGGATCAGGAGGACAAGCTCCTTTTCGCTGTCGGCGACGGCAACCACTCTCTCGCTACCGCCAAGGAGTGCTACAACCTCACGAAGTCTCCCCTCGCCCGCTACGCGCTGGTAGAGGTCGTGAACATCCACGACGCCTCAATCGAGTTTGAGCCGATCTACCGCGTGCTGTTCGATATCGACGCCGAGGACTTCCTAAATAAGTTTACCGCTTTCACCGAGGAGAACGGCTCCGATACACGCCAGCGCTTTACCTACATCACCAAGGACAAGCAGGGCGAGCTTGACATCAAGGCAACCCAGAAACTCCCTGTCGGCACCCTGCAGACCTTCATCGACGACTATATGAAGGAGAACCCTGATGTCAGGATCGACTACATCCACGGCACGGATGTGACCGAGCGTCTGAGCAAAGGCGACAACGCTCTGGGCTTCATCTTCGAGGGTATGGGCAAGGACGAGCTCTTTGACGCGATCAAAGCGGACGGCTCCCTCCCGAGAAAGACCTTCTCGATGGGTCACGCATATGACAAGCGCTACTACATCGAGGCAAGAAAGATAAAATAATTCATAATACATAATGATAATGATCATAAATGCAGGAGATCTTACGGTCTCCTGTTTTTTATATCAACAAAAATATGGTTGTTGGTTGTCAGCAGTCATTGCGAGGAGTGACCCTTGCGGTTACGACGTGGCAATCCCCTTCTTGT
>CAZPOG010000098.1:0-8260 GCA_964588105.1 uncultured Ruminococcus sp.
GACACCGACGTAGACCGCGGCGGCGCGGTGGATCACAACGGCAAAGAGATCAACCGCAATCGTCTGGTGGCGCTGTCCTCCTATCTCGCTTTGGAAGGCAACGAAGGCGGCACGGTCGTGACCGACTCCATCACCTCGACCGGCGTCAAGGATTATCTCGAGAACGTCCTCGGCGCGAAGCATTACCGCTATATCCGCGGCTACCGCAACATCATCAACAAGGCGATCGAGCTCAACGAGCAGGGCATCAACTGCCCCATCGCTTCCGAAACTTCGGGACACGTCGCGATGCGTGAGAACTACTTCCTCGACGACGGCGCGTATCTCTGCACCAAGATCATCATCAAGATGGCGCAGCTCAAGCGCGAAGGCAAAGAGCTCGAGAGCTTGGTAGCCTCCCTGAAAGAACCGGTAGAAGCGATCGAGTTGCGCTTCAAGATCACCGAGAAGGACTTCAAGTCCGCGGGACTGAAGGTAATCGACAACCTCACCAAATACGCCGAAGAGCGCGAGGACTGGCATATCGCGCCCGATTCCCGCGAGGGTATCCGCGTGAGCTTTGACAAAGATAACGGCGACGGATGGTTTTTGCTTCGTCTTTCCGTACACGATCCGATCCTCCCCCTCAACATCGAGTCCGACTCCGAGGGCGGCGTAGAGATCATCAAAGAGAAGGTCATATCTTTCCTCAAGACGCAGGAAGGCATAGAGGTATAATAATGAGGAATTTGGAATGAGGAATTAGGAATTGTCATTGCGAGGGAGCAAAGCGACCGTGGCAATCCCCCTGTCGTTACTACAGTTTACAAAGAGCCGTAGGGCACGATGCCCTCATCGTGCCGAAACGCTGATAGTCAATACCGTCTTCGGGTGCGAAGCACATCAACCGTAGGGCACGATATCCTTCATCATGCCGCTTATAGGGCGGGGAGCTTCTGTTGCCCGTATGCCACGACCTTGTAACCAGATTTATTACTCTGCTGTTATCAGAAAAGCCTCAGCGAGCTGGCGTGCAATGCACGCCCCTACGACTTTATGAAAACAGCAGTGAGAAGAAGGGGATTCCCACGTCGAGGATAAATCCTCTCCTCGGAATGACAAAAACCTCTCCAAACCCGCATAAAACCTGCTTCGCAACCGACGGTTGCCTAATTGACAACACGAATTTCTTGTGCAACCGGAGTCCCTTTGCTATGATGGGATCAACAAAAAACAAGGAGGGACGATTATGAATATCGAAATCGCTAACAGGCTCTATGAATACAGAAAAAATATGGGACTGACCCAGGAGGAACTCGCTGAGAAGATCGGCGTATCCCGCCAGGCGGTCTCCAAGTGGGAGAGGTCCGAAGCCTCGCCCGACACCGATAACCTGATCGAGCTGTCTAAGGTCTACGGAGTGACGCTTGACGAGTTATTAAAAGGAAAAGAAGACGAGGCCGTCTTTGATCCCGAACCCTCTCAGCCCGAGGAAGAAAAGGCAGAGACTCCCGCGTCAGACGAAGCCGTTCATGTGCACGCCGAAAGCGGAACGGACAAGGTCGATATCGGATTAAAAGGCATCCATATCAACTCGAAGGACGGCACCAAGGTCAGTATCGACAAGAACGGCATCTTTGTTTCCGAGAACGGCGACCAAAAGGTCTATACCGATGTCGACGGTCACATCCACAGGAGCGAGGAGATCCTTGAGAAGGAGTTTGAGCGCAAGCACGGCTTCTGGATGATGTTCCCGTATCCGTTTATCGCGGTTGCCGCGTATTTAGCGTTTGGCTTTCTTGATATCTGCGGCGGATGGGAATACGGCTGGCTTGTCTTTCTGACGATTCCGCTCTACTATACGCTGGTGGATGCGATCCAGAAGAAAAACGCTTCCCACTTTGCCTATCCCGTGCTGGTGGTTATCGCCTTTCTGATCTGCGGACTGTTCTTCGACTTGTGGCATCCCGCGTGGGTGCTGTTCCTGACGGTTCCGCTGTATTACATCATCACCGAAGCGATCAACAAAAGCAGGAAAAAATAATCGAACGAAACGGCAGAAGAAATTCTGTCGTTTTTTGTTCAAAAACACTGCTTTAATTTTCTTGTACAGCACTAACAATTAAAAAATTGACATAATTATTGACAAAGCGTGATATTACTAATAATATGTGTGTAAGGTATTAATTCCTACGCAAAATAATTAGGAGGAAAAACGATGGTATTAGAAAAAGTTAAGGTTATCCTTGCCGATCAGTTTGACGTAGAAGAAGACGCTATCACCCTCGAGACTGATATGCAGGACGACTTGGGCGCCGATTCTCTTGATGTTGTTGATCTTCTGATGTCTATTGAAGATGAGTTCGAGATCGAGATCCCCGATGAGGAGATCGAGAACATCCGCACCGTCGGAGAGCTTGTCAACTACATCGAAACAAACACCTGATTCATCCTCGAAAAAGCGCGGCTGCGGCTGCGCTTTATTTTTTTGATTACTTACGAAAATGGGAATAAATGTAGGGGAGGGCCTCTGTGCCCTCCCTGACCTTGATATTATTGCGAACTCAGGGAGGGGATGGAACCCCTCCTCTACAATATTATGATGGTTTGGACAAAGTAAATATCCTTATCATACAGAAAAGCGACCTTATCCATGATAAAACTGTGAGAAATACCGCTTGAAAAATACGCAATACATATGTATAATATATAGGTACGTATCTCTGAGCCTCCCTTGTGAAAGGGAGGGGGACCGCGATCAGCGGTGGAGGGATATAGAAATGATTGAGCTTTAGCGAGATACATATTTCGGAGGGTTAATGATATGGCAAAAGAGAAAAAGATGGTCGAGGCGATCACCGGCCGCGACGAGGATTTTGCAAAATGGTATACCGATATCGTGAAGAAGGCGGAGCTGATCGACTACTCCGGCGTGAAAGGCTGTATGGTCATCCGTCCCTACGGTTACGCGATCTGGGAGAACATCCAGAAGGATATGGATCGCCGCTTCAAGGAGACGGGACACGAGAACGTCTATATGCCGATGTTCATCCCCGAGGGCCTGCTCCAGAAGGAGAAGGATCACGTAGCGGGATTTGCTCCCGAGTGCGCGTGGGTCACGATCGGCGGCTCTGAGAAATTAAACGAGCGCCTTGCGGTGCGTCCGACCTCCGAGACTTTGTTCTGTGAGCATTATGCGAAGGTGATCAACACCTACCGCGATCTGCCCAAGCTCTATAACCAGTGGTGCTCCGTTGTCCGCTGGGAGAAGACCACCCGTCCTTTCCTGAGAACCTCCGAGTTCTTATGGCAGGAAGGCCACACCATGCACGAGACCGCCGAAGAGGCGATCGAAGAGACCCGCAGGATGCTGCAGGTATATATCGACTTCTACAAGGAGACCTTAGCGATCCCCGCCGTCTTCGGCAAGAAGACCGAGAAGGAGAAATTCGCCGGCGCAGAGGAGACCTATACGGTTGAGCCGATGATGCACAACGGCGTCGCCCTGCAGGGCGGTACCTCCCACTATTTCGGCGACGGCTTTGCCAAGAGCTTTGACATCACCTATACCGGCAGAGATAACAAACTCCATCATCCCCACCAGACCTCCTGGGGCACTTCTACCCGCATGATCGGCGCGCTGATCATGGTACATTCCGACGACGACGGCTTGGTGCTGCCGCCGAAGGTCGCTCCGATCCAAGTCGTGATCCTGCCCATCGCCCAGCATAAGGAGGGCGTACTGGACAAGGCAAACGAGGTCTATGAGAATCTCAAAAAGCGTTTCAGAGTCAAGCTCGACGACTCCGACCAGTCTCCGGGATGGAAGTTCGCCCAGTATGAGATGAAGGGCGTGCCCGTCAGACTCGAACTCGGTCCCAAGGACATCGAGAAGAACCAGTGCGTACTGGTCAGAAGAGATACCAGAGAGAAGATCTTCACCTCCCTCGACGGCGTGGAGGAGACGATCGAGAAGTTGCTCGAGACCATCCACGAGGATATGTATAACCGCGCTTTGAAAAATACCGAAGAGAAGACTCATGTCGCGCTGACTCACGAGGAGTTCATCGATATCTCCAAGAATCAGCCCGGCTTCATCAAGGCGATGTGGTGCGGCGACTCCGCCTGTGAGGATCAGCTCAAGGACGAGACCGGCGGCGTCAAGTCCAGATGTATCCCCTTTGAAGAAGAACACCTCTGTGACACCTGCGTATGCTGCGGCAAACCTGCCAAGCATATGGTATACTGGGGAAAGCAATATTGATGATACTGTCATTCAGAGGGGTTTGTGCCCCGAAGAATCCCCTTCTTTTTACTATCGGTTTCTGACAGAAGGGGATTGCCACATCGTCGTCACTCGCTGTACTCAAAAGGCTACTCCGGTTGGTATGCCTTAACCTCGCGTTGCGGTTCCTCCTCTCCCCAAAAAGCAGGGGCTTTTCGGGGACCCTGTTTTTGAGGGCTCGCAATGACATAATAATTTATTAGAAAGGAGCGGTCTGTATGCCGATTAAGATTCCCAACGATCTGCCAGCAACAAAGATTTTAGAAAGTGAGAATATATTCGTAATGCCTGAGACACGGGCGACGACACAGGATATACGACCGCTGAAGATCGTGATACTCAACCTGATGCCCACCAAGGTGGTGACCGAGACCCAGTTGCTTCGGCTGCTCGGCAACTCTCCCTTACAGGTGGACATCGAGCTGCTGCAGATGGTGACCCATCATTCGAAGAATACCAGCGAAGAGCACTTGACCAAGTTCTACAAGACCTTTGACGAGATCAAGGACGACCGCTTTGACGGCATGATCGTCACCGGCGCGCCGGTAGAACATCTCGAGTTTGAAGAGGTCGACTACTGGGAAGAACTGTGCATGGTGTTCAACTGGGCAAAGAAGCACGTTTATTCCACAATGTTTATTTGCTGGGGTGCTCAGGCGGGGTTGTATTATCGTTACGGGATCCAAAAGCAGGATTTGGGAAAGAAGCTGTTCGGCATCTATAACCACAAGATCGTCAACACCAAGCATCCCTTGATGCGCGGATTCGACGACTTCTTCCTGATCCCGCATTCGCGCTATACGGGCGTGAAGATCGAGGACATCGAGAAGGAGGACGAGCTGATCATCCTCGCCACCTCCAAGGCGGCGGGAGCCGCGATCGTCTGTTCCAAGAACGGCAGAGAGTTCTATCTGTTCGGCCACTGTGAGTATGACTATGACACGCTGGCAAAAGAGTATTATCGGGATGTGGAGAAGGGTCTCAAGATCGATATTCCTCACAACTACTTCCCCGAGAACAACGTCAACCGCAAGCCCGTGATGACATGGAAGAGTCACGCGTCTCTGCTCTTTATGAACTGGCTCAACTACTATCTCTATCAGCAGACTCCCTATGATCTTGAGGAACTCAAGAAGATGTATGAGGATAGTGAACCGTAATAGAGAATAGAGAAAAGAGAAGAGAGAATAGATTTGGGCGGGACTCCCGCACCCGATTTGGAATGAATGGTGAATAACGAACGATGTTTTAGGCTCCCTGAAAAGGGAGCTTTTTTTAGAAAGAGCCTGCTTTTCCTTTCGGAAGGGCAGGCTTTTCTATATCAGCATCGTCCGAAGCTTTTGGAGGATCTTTTTTTCTTTGCGGGAGATCTGTACCTGTGTGACCGAGAGCAGGGAGGCGACCTTTGACTGGGTCTTGTGCTCAAAGTAGCGCAGCCTCACCAGCTTTTGCTCCTCGTCGCTGAGCTTGTTGAGCGCCTGAGAGAGCGCGATGTGTTCGAGAATAGGCTCTTCTTCTGAGGGTACAGGGATGTCGATCACGCCGCCCTCCTCGTCATACGCCGAGAGTGAGAGCGGGACAGAGCTGACCGCCAGCGCCTGAGCGGCTTTGTATTCATCGACGCCGAGGCGTTCTGAGAGCGCCGAGACTGTGATGGGCGCGCCGGTTTCTTTGCGGTACTCATCACAGATCTTCTTTGCTTTCTGCGACAGATCTTTTAAAGAGCGCGAGACCTTGACGGTGCCGCCATCTCTGAACAGCCGTTTCATCTCTCCGAGGATGACCGGCACGGCGTAGGTGGAGAACTGATAGCCTAACGACTCGTCATAGCGGTCTGCCGCCTTGACAAGCCCGATCGTTCCTGCGGAGACCAGATCGTCATGATCGATCCCCTTTCCCGAGAACCGTTTGGCGCACGAGCGTACCAGTCCGAGATTGTTTTCTATCCTTTCATCTCTGGTCATCGGGTATTAAGTCGATAAATTTCTCTAAGGTGACGACGGTGCCTTTGTCCTTCTTGGAACGTACCCGCACCCGATCCATAAAGCTCTGCATCACGGCAAAGCCCAGACCCGCTCTCTCGTCCGAAGAAGTGGTGAACAGCGGCTCCATCGCCTGTTCGATGTTTTCGATCCCGACGCCCGTGTCGCGGATCTTGATGATCACCTTGCCTGTGTCGGTGATTTTTGCGTCTATGGTAACGACTCCTGTTGTGTCGGGATAGGCGTGGACGATACAGTTGGTGACCGCCTCCGATACCGCCGTCCTGACGTCGGAGAGCTCTGCGATCGTCGGATCCAGCGGCAGCAGAAAGGACGACACCGCCGCTCTGGCAAAGGCTTCGTTGACCGATTTGGAGAGGAAGCTGAGTTTCATCTGATTGAGTGTTTTCATTTGAGCACCCCCAGACTGCCCAGCCCCGAGAGGGAAAAGACCTTTTCGATTTGCTTGGGGATGTTGACGACCTCCAGCCGTCCTCCCAAAAGCGAGATACAGCGCTGCCTGCCCATCACAAGCCCCACTCCCGAGCTGTCCATAAAGGTGACCGCCTTGAAGTCGAGCCGCAGTACCTTTGGGCGAAGGCTCTCACACTTTGCGTCGATCTCGCCGCGCACTTTCGGCGCGATATGGTGGTCGATCTCGCCGTACAGCCCCGCGGTGAGGATGTCGTTTTTGTATGTCATATCTACCATACTTTTCACCTTTTGTTCTTACACTTTGCACTATGCACTTTGCACTCTGCACTAAAAAAACGTCCAACCCTATGATACAGGATCGGACGTAAATAATGCGTCATATTCGGTTGTCATTTCTTGTCGTTTAATTCTTGCGGCAGAGACAGGATATACGGCCGTATTTCGCCCGCGAGATAGAGCGAGCCGCAGATGAAGATCGTATCGTGATAGGAGAGCGCCTTGTCGACCGCTTCGTGCGGGTTTCTGACGACTTCGATCTCTCTGGCAAGTCCCGCACATTTTTCAGCGAGCGCCTGTGCGTCAAGCGCGCGGGGGTTTTGGATATCCGTAGTGATAATCCGCTTGAACAACCCACGGAGGAGATACAGCGCTTCACTGTCTTTGTCTGCAAGCAACCCGAGGATCAGCGTCTTGCCGATGCCGCCGTAATACTTTTTGACCGCGTTTGTGAACGCCTCGAGTCCGTTTTTGTTATGCGCGCCGTCGAGGACGATCGTGGGCTTTTCCCTAAGCAGTTCGAACCGCGCGGGATGGACAACCGCTTTGAGCCCGTCGCGGATCTGTATCGGCGTGATATGCGCGTGTCTGAGCCTGAGCAGGTTGAGCGCCTTGATCACCGCGAGAGCGCATTTGAGGTTATCGATTTGATGCTCACCGACCAGCGGCAAAAACATCTTCTCTTTCTGGTACTCAAAGTATGTGCCGCGGCGGCTCATATCGAGACGGTGCAGGACGATATCCTGTGCGAGAAAGAGGGTGTTGTGCTGCTCTTGTACGGTTTTTTGGATGACCTTTGATGCTTCTTCTCTCTGCGCGGCGGTGACGGTGATACCGCTGTCCTTGATGATACCGCACTTCTGCCTGGCGATCTCTTCGATCGTGTCGCCGAGAACGGCGGTATGGTCGAGGTCGATCCTCGTGATCACCGAGCACAGGGGACGTTCGATCACGTTGGTAGAGTCGAGCAGCCCGCCCATACCCGTTTCGCATACGACAAAGTCGCAGTTTTGCTGACGGAAGATATAGAAGGCGACAGCGGTCAGAAACTCAAACTCCGTGATGATGACGCCCTGATCGTTGAGCTCTTTGAGATAGGGCATATAGAATTCCACAGCGGAGATCAGCGTCTGTCTGCCGACGGGTTCGTTATTGATCTGGATCCTCTCGCGGAATTCGGTGATATACGGTGAGGTGAAAAGTCCCGTCTTGTATCCCGCCTTCTGCAGGATCCGCGACAGCATGACACAGACGGAGCCTTTGCCGTTGGTGCCCGCGACATGGATGAACTTTCCCCTTGTCA
>CAZPOG010000099.1:0-8244 GCA_964588105.1 uncultured Ruminococcus sp.
CGTCCTATTCTTGGCGCTGACACGCATACCAATGAATGCTACATTGAGGCCACAATACACCAAGGAGGTAAAACCATGAACAATAACCAGTATGACCCCAGACGAAGCTCTGCAGAACCTGATTGGTGAGTTCAACCTCAAGCGGATCGCCATCAATCACGAAGCATGCAAAGAAGACCGCGATGAGGACAAGCTCAAGACCTTAAACGAAGAGATGCGCACGCTCTACTCCGATATCATGTCCAACGAGCATATGATCGCTTACAACAGCGCAAAAGAAGATTTTGATCATGTGATGCAGCGTGTGCTTGCGATCATCAACCAGTGCGCGCAAGGCGAAGACCCCGACACCACCGATTATTCCGATGACTGCACCCATGACTGCTCCACCTGCGGAGGATGTCACTGATTAGTGCATAGTAGGGGAGGGTCTTGACCCTCCCGGACTAAGAGCGCATAGTGCAGAATGAATGACGAAAAAGAAGGAAGTGTAATCCATGGCAGAGCTGTCTCCGATGATGAAGCAGTATTTTAACATCAAAGAACAGAATAAAGACTCGATACTCTTCTTCAGACTCGGCGACTTCTATGAGATGTTCTATGACGACGCGAAGTTGGCGTCCAAGGAGCTCGAGCTGACCTTGACCGGCAGAGACTGCGGCCAGGAAGAACGCGCCCCGATGTGCGGCGTGCCGTTCCACTCTGCCGAGTCGTATATCGCCAGACTGGTGCAGAAGGGCTACAAAGTCGCTATCTGCGAGCAGACGGAAGATCCCGCTCTCGCCAAAGGTATTGTCAAGCGTGATATCATCCGCGTGGTAACGCCCGGTACCGTGATGGAGAGCTCTATGCTCGATGAAAGCAAGAACAACTATATCTGCTCCGTTTTCTGTGAGAAGCGCTTCATCGGCGTGAGCTTCTGCGATATTTCCACCGGTCAGCTGTTTGTCACGCAGTTCAAGACGAATTCATCCTATGATGAGCTCAAAGACCAGCTTACCTCTTATTCTCCGAAGGAGATGCTGCTCGGCGGCAGTATCAAGAAGAATGAAAGCTTCCTGAAGTTCGTCAGAGAGAAACTCGGCTGCGCCGTAACTCTTCCTGACGATTCCCTTTATGGATTGTTAGAGTGCAATAATCTGATCAAAAAGCAATTTTCCAAAGAACAATGTGAGACGCTCTCCGATATGCGGGAGGTCAGCGTATCTTTAGGCGTACTTCTTAGTTATCTCAAAGAGACCCAGAAGACCGGACTCGAGCGTATCGATACGATCGAATTCTATCTCAAAGAGCAGTATATGAAGCTTGATTTCAACACCAAGCGAAATCTGGAACTGACCCAGACCATGCTGACAAAAGAGAAGAAGCACAGCCTACTGTGGGTACTCGATAAGACCAAGACCGCAATGGGAAAACGCCTGATCCGTTATTGGATCGAACATCCCTTGATGAATATCACCGCGATCCTTAAGCGTCAGAATGCCGTAGACGAGCTATTTAAAGACACAATGCTGCGTATGGAGCTTGTCGCTGATATGAGCGGTATCTTCGATATCGAGCGTTTGATGACCAAAATCGTCTACGGTTCCGCAAACGCGCGCGAGCTGCGTTCCTTATCGTCCGCTTTATCCCACGTTCCGGCACTGAGACAGAAGCTCTCCAAGGTCGAATCGAAGAAATTGTGCGAATTGTATCAAGCGCTTGATCCTTTGGAGGACATCACTTCTCTGATCGAAAACGCGATCGACGACGATCCTCCCTTTACCGTCAGAGAAGGCGGCATGATCCGAGAGGGCTATTCTGAGGAACTTGATACCATCAAGTCGGATATGACCGACTCGACTTCTCTTTTGACCCGTATTGAGCTGGAAGAAAAGCAGAAGACCGGTATCCCGAAGCTTAAAGTCGGGTATAACCGCGTGTTCGGCTATTACATAGAGGTCACCAATTCCTACAAGCATATGGTGCCCGAAACCTATATCAGAAAACAGACTCTTACCAATTGTGAGAGATTTATTACCCAGGAGCTCAAAGAACTCGAGTCAAGGATCCTCGGCGCCAAGGACAGAGCGGTAGCGCTGGAGTACGAGCTGTTTGTTGCAGTACGCAACACCGTTGCCGCAGAGCTTTCACGTATTGAAAGCACCGCCAAAGCGATCGCTGAGCTCGACGTCTTGCTCTCGTTAGCAACCGTTGCTTCCGACTCCCGCTATACCCGTCCCGAGATCACGGGAGGAGCCGGTATCGTTCTCAAGGACAGCCGTCATCCGGTGGTAGAAGCTCTGCTTGATTCCTCCGTATTCGTGCCGAACGATGTCATGCTCGACTCGGATCAGAACCGCATCGCCGTTATCACCGGCCCGAACATGGCGGGTAAGTCTACTTATATGCGTCAGGTAGCGTTGATCGTGCTGATGGCGCAGATGGGTTCGTTTGTTCCTGCGTCCTATGCCGAGATCGGCTTGGTAGACGCGATTTATACACGTGTCGGCGCGTCCGACGACCTTGCCTCCGGTCAGTCAACCTTCATGGTAGAGATGAACGAGGTGGCGAATATCGTGAAGAACGCGACGTCCAAAAGTCTTCTGATCCTCGATGAGATCGGCAGAGGCACTTCCACCTACGACGGTATGAGCATCGCGCAGGCGGTGCTGGAGTTTGTCGCCGATAAGCGCCGCTTGGGCGCAAAGGCGCTGTTTGCCACACATTATCATGAGTTGACTGTGTTGGAAGAGACCATCGAAGGCGTCAAGAATTATAACATCGCCGTTAAGAAGCGCGGCGATGACATCACCTTCCTGAGAAGGATCGTTCGCGGCGGCGCTGACGACAGCTATGGTATCGAGGTAGCGAAGCTCGCCGGTGTTCCCGACAGCATCATCAACCGCGCCAAAGAGATCCTTAAAGAGCTGATCGCTGCGGCGCCTCAAAAGAGCTTTGAGAGAAAAGAGGAAGAAGAACCTCTGCAAATGACGCTTGCGCCAACCTTCGACGATTCTGTCACCGAAAAGCTCAGGAGTATCGACGTCAACACGCTTACCCCGATCGAAGCGATGAACCTGCTGTATGAACTCAAACGTATGGTAGAAGACTAATTCGTCATTGCGAGTCCCTTTAGGGGCGTGGCAATCCCCTTGTGAATAATGCTGTCTGATAAATAGCATTTTCTTTGCACACGGTAGTAAGCGGAAGGGGATTCCTACGTCGGACGTTGTCCTCCTCTGAATGACTGATGATTAATTTAAACAGAAAGGAGCCGCTATGGGCAGAATCAATATACTGGACAAGCATACTGCTGAACTGATTGCCGCGGGCGAAGTGGTTGAGAGACCTTCTTCCGTTATCAAAGAGCTTGTCGAAAATTCCATAGACGCAGGCGCGACTGCTGTCACCGTTGAGATCAAGAATGGCGGCGTTACCTTTATGCGCGTTTCCGATAACGGCTCCGGTATTCTCAGAGACGACGTTCGCCCCGCTTTTATCCGCCATGCTACCTCCAAGGTGAAAGCGGAAGAAGATCTTGACTGTATTGCTACGCTCGGATTCAGGGGAGAGGCGTTGTGCTCTGTTTCATCCGTTTCTCATCTCGAACTTCTCACCAAGGCAAGAGAAGAAGAGATCGGCACACGCTGTCTGATCGACGGCGGTGAGGAAAGATTATTGGAAGACGCCGGCTGTCCGACCGGTACTACGATTATTGTCCGTGACTTATTCTATAACGTTCCCGCGAGGATGAAGTTTTTGAAGACGGATCTATCCGAAGGCAACGCTGTCTCCAATGTGATCGACAAGATTGCGCTGTCTCATCCCGAGGTGGCGATTACCTATATCAAGGATTCCAAGCCCGCGCTTAAAACTTCCGGCGACGGCAAGCTGCTTTCCGCAATCTACGCTGTCTACGGCAGAGATTTCGCCAACGCGCTCATTCCTGTATCTTATGAGCTTAACGGCGTCAAGGTGGAGGGCTATGTTTCCCGTCCCGAGAACGCCCGCTCCAACCGCAATATGCAGAATTTCTTTATTAACCATCGTTATGTGATCTGCAAGACCGCGATGGCGGCGATAGGGGAAGCCTGCAAAGGATCAGTGATGATCGGGAAGTTCCCTTCCTGTGTCATCAACATCGATATGTCATTTTCGGCGGTGGACGTCAATGTTCATCCTACCAAGCTCGAAGTCAGGTTCTTAAACGAACGTCCGGTATTTGACGCGGTCTATCACGCGGTCAAGTCAGCTCTTTTAAACGGTGAAAAGCGGATCGAAGCGTCCTTACCTACGCAGAAAGCTCCTGCTGTCAATCCTTTTGAGCTGTATAAAAAAACATCACGAGAAAAAGAAGAAAGCAAGAAGACAGTACCTCCGACGATGATACGGCAATCACCCGTAAAACCTTCAGCCGGTGAAGAGAAAAAGCCTACTTCCGACGAGCTGTTCTCTATGCTGGACGATCCTGCTTCCGTCAAAAAACCGGCAAAGATCAATCTTTCTCCCACGCTTTCTGATTCTGCTGATCCCTTTGAGATTTACTCCGCGCAGGCAAAGCGCAACGAGGAGAAGAAACAGCGATCGCTTAACATCGCCAAAGCGGATAAAGCCGCGCAGATCGCTTATACAGAACAGCAGGAAGTCATCAACGAAACGTCAAAACTTGCTGAAACTCCTATAGAAGATCCGAAGCCACTGATAGAAACCGATGATAATTACTACAGATTTGTCGGTGAGGCGTTTAAAACATACATCATTATCGAGAAGAACCCACGCGAGCTGATGTTGATCGATAAGCACGCGGCGCATGAGCGTATGATTTTTGAGAAGCTTAAGCGCGACAAAGGCTCCGGCAGCAGCCAGCTTCTGCTTGAGCCGATTACCCTGACGCTGAATAAGATCGATTATGATAACGCGATCATGAACAAAGACGTTTTTATAGAGGCGGGCTTTGATATCGACTCTTTCGGTACGGGTATGATCATCATCAGAAGCGCACCGCAGTATCTCTCCTTTGACGATATCGCATTGTCCGTCGAAGAGATGGCGGGGTATCTGACACAGAACAAAAAAGAGATCAGAAGTGAGAAGATGGAGTGGATCTATCACAACGTCTCCTGTCGCGCGGCGATCAAGGGCGGCGACTTCAGCACCGACGAGGAGCTGATAGAGCTCGCAAAAAGGGTAGAGGATGAAGATATCCGCCACTGTCCGCACGGCAGACCCGTTTGCGTCATCCTGAAGAAAAGAGAACTGGAAAAGCAGTTCGGAAGAATCGTATGAAGAAGATATTTGTTGTTGCTGTCGTAGGTCCTACCGCGTCCGGCAAGACCGCTTTATCCGTTGAACTCTGCAAAGCGTTGTCGGGAGAAGTTGTCTCTGCCGATTCCATGCAGATCTATCGACATATGGATATCGCGACCGCAAAGCCGACAGAGGAAGAAAAGCAGGGTATCGCGCATCACCTGATGGATTTCTTAGAGCCGAATGAGAGCTTTTCCGTCGCGTCCTATTGCGATCTGGCAAAACAGGCGATAGAGGATATTCATGATAGGGGAAAGCTCCCCGTGATCGTCGGCGGTACGGGACTGTATGTGGATTCTCTTTTGAAAAATATCTCGTTTTCCGAGATGCCGTCAGTCGAGTCGCTCAGAAAGGAACTCCAAGCAGAGTGTGAAGAAAAAGGCGTTGACGAACTTATTTCACAGATCCGATCTTTCGATCCCGAATCCTTCGAGAGACTCAAAGACGGCAGAAATCCCAAGAGGATCATTCGCTGTATCGAAGTTTATCGTCTGACAGGCAAGACCCAGACGCAGCTCAATCGCGAATCGCTTTCTTCGGAATCTCCCTATCACGCTGTCAAGATCGGACTCAAATCCGAGAACAGACAGTTCCTATATGACAGGATTAATCAGAGAGTCGACAAGATGCTTGATGACGGTCTGCTGCAGGAAGCAAGAGAATATTATCTCGGTGATATCGGTCAGACCGCACTCGGTGCGATCGGATATAAAGAATTAAAACCGTATTTGGATAACGAGAAACCGCTTGATAAATGTGTGGATAATCTCAAACAGGCGACACGACGCTATGCCAAGCGTCAGCTGACATGGTTTTTGAGAGATCCGGATATTCACTGGTTTGATATAGATCAAATAAGCTTTGATGATATTGTTGCGTCATCGCTTGAAATCATAAAGGATAATTCTTATGAAGAATAATAGAAAGAAACTGACAGGAAGAATCATTCTCGGTGTTGTGATCACACTGGTGCTGGTTTACATCGTGTTTTTATTTGTTACCACCAACTTTTTGGGTTCCAACACGATCGTGACCGAAACCGCCTATAAGACCACCGCTTATGAGACGATCAAAACCTCAGCGCTGGTTGTCAGAAACGAGGAGTATATTACCACCGATATGGACGGCATTATGGTCTATCAGGCGTCTGACGGTGATAAGGTTACTGCCGACGGCGTGATTGCTCAGGTGTACAGCAATGAAGAAGACGTCGTTAGAATGCAGAGAATTGAAGAACTGACAGAAAAGATCGAATATCTTGAAACGCTCAACACCTTTTCCGCTTCCGTTAACGTCGGTATTGATACCATCAACTCACAGATCAACGAAAAACTCGTGAATGTCAGAAAGGCGCTCAACACCCAGACCTTCGACTATATCGACGACGTTACAGGCGGTTTGATGAGTGATATCTACAGAAAACAGATCATCACCGGCGAGCAGAGAGATTTTACCGCAGCGATAGAAGAACTGACCGCTGAGAAGCAATCGCTTGAGGGACAGAGCCCTAAGCCTGTCGGCGACGTCAAGACCGCTCACTCGGGTTATTTTGTATCAACTGTTGACGGATACGAGAATGCGATCGATGTTTCAACGATCGATGAGATCTCTTATGCGCAGTTCAAGGAGATCAAGCCGCAGGAGATCGATGAGAACGCATATGTCGGCAAGGTGATCCAAGGGGTAAGCTGGTATCTTTTGTGCCCGATTTCCTATGATGATTCGGTCAATATCTCTCACAACAGCTCCGAGGTGAAGGTGAAGCTTCCCTATGCGATCGGCACCGATATTCCGGCAAAGGTCAGATATGTTAAGCAGTTTGCCGATGAAGAAGAGGTTATGCTGGTGCTTGAATGCAACTTCATGAACGACGCGCTCTCCAAGATCCGCAACGAAAGCGTCGAGATCATCATCAACGAATATGAAGGTTTGAAAGTTTCCAAATCGGCGATCCATGATGATTATCTGGAGCGCGAGAACGAGGATGGTTCCGTTACACAGGAAAAGGTGCAGGGCGTGTACGTTAACTACGGAAACGAACTGATTTTCCGCCAGATATCCATTCTGTATTCCGGAGACACCTATGTGATCTGTGACGAGAATCCCAAACCCGAAAATCTGGTAGACGGAAATACGATCTCCCTGTATGATCAGGTTGTTATAGAAGGAAGTGATTTGTTTAATGGCAAGCTCATTGAATGACGTAACGTATAATTATCAGACGATCTGCGAGAATATCCAGAGAGCCGCCGAAAGCGTCGGTAAGACCTCATCGGATATCATCTTTTTAGCGGCGACCAAGACGGTGGATGCGCTTACCATTAACCATGCGATCTCGCTCGGTCTGAAATACATCGGTGAGAACCGTGTGCAGGAGCTGCTCTCCAAATACGACGACTATGATCTGGATCACACGTCCTTACAGTTCATCGGTCATCTGCAGTCAAACAAGGTGCGCCAGATCGTCGGCAAGGTGGATCTGATCCAGTCGGTCGATTCCGTAAAACTCGCCAAGGAGATTTCCCGCCAGTCCGAAAAGCTCGGGATCACCACCGATATTCTGCTCGAAGTCAACATCGGCAGAGAGGAAAACAAGTCCGGCGTGATGCCCGAAGCATTGGACGAATTGATCGGCGAAGTGCGTGAAATACCTCATATTCGGGTCAAAGGATTGATGACAATCCCTCCGATTTGTGAAAATGCACAAGAAAATTGTAAATTTTTTACTAATATGCACGATATATTTATTGACATTAAGGGTAAAAATATAGATAATATATCTATGGATATTCTTTCAATGGGAATGTCTGATGATTATGAAGAAGCAATAAAGTGCGGCGCGAGCATGGTCAGGGTTGGCTCTGCTCTGTTTGGCGCGAGAAAATACTTCTGAAAACAAGACAGCTAACCACTAAAGTTTAAAGGAGAGAATAATATGGCAGGCTTTGTAGATAA
>CAZPOG010000100.1:0-8238 GCA_964588105.1 uncultured Ruminococcus sp.
TCCTCACGGTTCATCGCGGTGACGACACGATCGGGAGAGATGTCCATCACCATGGTGTTGAGCTTGTATGCGATCTCTCGCTCATATACCATATCGATATATCTGCCGGCGTATTCGGGGCCGGTCAGTTCTTCTTTGAACGTGTGCAGTCCGAAGCCGTTGTGGATGCACTGGTTGAGAATGCCGCCGAGCTCGTGATCTCTCTCGATGATCAGAATACTCCGACAGCCTTTATCATATGCCGCGACAGCAGCCGCGAGCCCCGCGGGACCTCCGCCGACGATCACGATATCATAGTTCATCATTTGCTGTCACCGTCCTTTGTCCTGCCGGTCACGATATAGGAATCCCTGCCGCTTTTGGTGATCTCCTCTAAAGAACAGCCGAGCTCTCTTTGAAGGATCTCCATCACCTTGGGAGAGCAGAAGCCTGCCTGACATCTGCCCATACCCGCGCGCACCCTGCGCTTGACGCCGTCTAAGGATCGCGCGCCGGGAATTCTTCGGATCGCGTCAATGATCTCGCCCTCGGTCACCGACTCGCATCGGCAGACGACTGTACCGTAGGCAGGATCTTTTCGGATCAGTTCATTTCTTTCTTCTATGCTGAGCTTGTTGGGATTGAGAAAGTCCTTTCTGAAAGGATCAAAGTCTGCTTTCTCTGAGAGCGCCAACTTCTCACCTATCAGATGCGCCGTATACTCACCGATCGCGGGTGCTGAAGAGAGCCCGGGAGACTGGATCCCCGCACAGTTGTAGAAGCCTTCCGCGTCCTCACATTCACCGAGGATGAAGTCTTTATCCTTCTCTCTGGCTCTGAGTCCCGCGAAGGAGGTGATCACCTGTCTGACGGGGAGACCTTTGATACTGATAGCGGATTTCTTTATCACTTCATCGATCGCCTGAGCGGTCGTCGCGGTGGATTCTTTGTCCTCGATATCCACGGCAGTAGGTCCGACGATGGTGTTGCCGTGAACGGTAGGCGTCACCAACACACCCTTGCCAAGCTCTGTCGGCATCTGGAACACGGTATGGCGCACATAACCCTCTGTCGTCCTGTCGAGCAGGATATAGTCGCCGCGGCGGGGCGTGATGGAGAGCTTTCTCTCGGATACCATATTGTTGAAAACGTCCGCGTAGACGCCCGCGGCGTTGACGACGGTTCTCGTCAGATATTCTTTGTCATCAGTCGTAATATGCCAGACGCCGCTGTCATCTTTGAAGATATTCTTCACTTCGGTATTGAATTGGAAGGTCACGCCGTTTTTGCAGGCGTTCTCCGCGTAAGCGACCGTCAGCTTGAAGGGACAGATGATCCCCGCTGTGGGAGCCAACAGCGCAGAGACGACCCTGTCGCCGATGTTGGGCTCGATCTCCAGCGCCTCTTCACGGGAAAGGATCCGAAGTCCCTTAACGCCGTTACTCTTGCCTCTGTCACAGAGCTTTTGCAGCTCGCTGATTTGGCTTTCGTCCGTGCAGACGGTCAGAGAACCGATCCGCTTGAAGGGCACATCCAGCTCCTTACATATCCTGTCCATCATCTCGTTGCCTTTGACGTTGAACTGTGCTTTCAGGGTGCCGTTCTTCGCGTCATAGCCCGAGTGGACGATCGCGGAATTCGCTTTGGAAGTACCCGCGCAGACGTCTTCTTCTCTCTCGAGCACAAGGATATTCGCCTGATACCGCGATAACTCCCGCGCCACCGCGCAACCGATCACGCCGGCGCCGATTATAATTACGTCATAAATCATGATATCTGCCTTTCTGTATTGTCATTGCGAGGGAGCATCCGCGACCGCGGCAATCCCCTTCTCATTACTACACTTCTCTTCGCATATGGAAAAATATTTTTCATTGGGGGATTGCCACGCCCTAAAGGGCTCGCAATGACTAAAATTATCACTCTTACCTATTCACCATTATAATGGGTGTCGGGCGGAGTCCGCCCTCAACTCTTCACTCTTCACTCTTATCTCTTCACTTTTACTGCGCCCATCCTTTGGCGCAGTTAACCGCTTTCTTCCATCCTTCGATTTCGTTCCTGCGTTTTTCTTCATCCATGTCGGGGAGGAACTCACGGTCAACGCTCCAATACTGTTTTACCTCTTTTTGATCCTTCCAGAAGCCTGTCGCCAAGCCGGCGAGGAATGACGCGCCCATCGCGGTGGTCTCCACACAGCTCGGACGGCACACCGGCGCGTTCATGATATCCGCTTGGAATTGCATCAGGAAATTATTCATACTTGCGCCGCCGTCTACCTTGAGAGAGGTAAGCTTCGTCTGTGAATCCAGCTCCATCGCGTGCAGAACATCGTTGGTCTGGAACGCTAAGGATTCGAGCGTCGCGCGGATCAGGTGATACTTGTTCACGCCTCTGGTCAGCCCCACGATCGCGCCTCTGGCGTAGGGGTCCCAGTAGGGCGCGCCGAGTCCCGTGAACGCGGGCACGACATAGCATCCCGCGGTGTCTTTGACTCTGGTGGCAAAATATTCGGAGTCGGGAGCGGTATCGATCAATCTGAGCTCATCTCTGAGCCACTGGATCGCCGCGCCCGCAACATAGACGGAGCCTTCCAAGGCGTAGCTGACCTTGCCGTCGAGTCCCCACGCGATGGTGGTGAGCAGACCGTTCTCGGAGAATACCGGTTTCTCTCCGGTGTTGAGCAGCATAAAGCAGCCGGTGCCGTAGGTATTCTTCGCCTCGCCCTTATCGAAACAAGTCTGACCGAAGAGCGCCGCCTGCTGGTCGCCCGCAGCTCCCGCGATCGGGATCTCTCCGCCGAAGAACTCGGGATCGGAACATCCGTAGACACAGCTTGAGGGCTTGACCTCGGGGAGCATCACGCGGGGAATGTTCAGCTCGGCGAGAATCTCGTCATCCCACCGGAGCGTGTTGATATTGTACATCATCGTACGGGAAGCGTTGGAGTAATCCGTCACATGGATCTTGCCCTTGGAAAGCTTGTACATCAGCCACGTGTCAACGGTACCGAAGAGCAGTTCGCCCTTTTCGGCGCGTTCTCTGGCGCCGCTGACGTTCTCGAGGATCCATCTGAGCTTGGTGGCGGAGAAGTAGGGATCGATCACCAGACCGGTTTTCGCTTTGAACTTCTCTTCCAGTCCTTTTTCTTTCAGACTTTTGGCGTAGTCGGAGGTTCTTCTGCACTGCCAGACGATCGCGTTACAGATAGGCTGGCCTGTCGTCTTGTCCCAGACGATCGCAGTCTCGCGCTGGTTGGTGATACCGATCGCGGCGATCTCATCATAGGTCGCGCCGATCTTGCGCATCGCCTCTCTTGCGACGGAAAGCTGGGTCTGCCAGATCTCGGTCGCGTCATGCTCTACCCATCCGGGCTGCGGAAAGAACTGGGTGAATTCCTTCTGGGCGACGGAGCAGATCCTGCTCTCCTTATCAAAAAGAATACAGCGGTTCGAGGTGGTTCCCGAATCTAATGCCATGATATATTTTTTCATTTTGCAAGCCTCCCTGACATCATACAATATACATATACATTATACCTCTTTTTATCAACGAATTTCAATTGACAGAATAGCGGTTTTTCGGGCAAGTTTTTGACAAGTCGGACAAAAACCGGACGCGTTTCATTTTTTGGCTCGCAGTAACGTCTTTTTCTCCTCTTGCATTTAAGCTGTTTCTCGGATATAATCATGGTATGAAACACTTTTATTCACTTTCGGACTACTGCAAAGAAAAATTCGGATGGAAGGTCTATAAGCTCTCATTAAGCTCCGGCTGCAGCTGTCCCAACCGCGACGGCAAACTGGGAACGAAAGGCTGTATCTTCTGCTCCAACGGCGGCTCGGGAGAATTCGCCGAAAGCGCGTATCTCTCTGTTACCGAGCAGCTGCGCGCCGCCAAAACACGCGTTGAGGAAAAGTACAAGGGGGCTTCCTATATCGCTTACTTCCAGCCCTTCTCCAACACCTACGGCGATCCCGCGTATCTGCGCGCCTTGTACTATGAAGCGATCGCGCCCCACTGTGTGGTAGGGCTGTCTGTCGCGACGCGTCCCGACTGTCTTGAGGATGAGATCATCGATCTGCTCTCTCAGATTAATCGCGTCAAACCGGTCACGGTAGAGCTTGGGCTCCAGACCATTCACGAAAGCACAGCAAGGTACATCCGCAGGGGATATTCGCTTTCCGTCTATGACGACGCGGTCGAAAGGCTGCACAAAGAGGGTATCGAAGTCGTCACCCACCTGATTCTCGGTCTGCCCGGGGAGACGCCGCAGATGATGCTCGACAGCGTCAAGTACGTCGGACAGCGCACCGACGGGATCAAACTGCAACTTTTGCACGTGATCGAAGGCACCGACCTCGCCGAAGAATACCGCAAGGGCAGGTTCCAAACCCTGACCTTGGAGGAATATACCGACATCCTCTGCCGTGCGATCGAACTGCTACCCGAAAAAGTCGTCATCCATCGCATCACCGGCGACGGCGACAAGCGCTCTCTGATCGCGCCCTTATGGAGCGCCGACAAAAAGCGCGTGCTCAACTACATCAACAGCGAGATGGACAGAAGAGATCTCAAACAGGGGAGCAAGCTGTAACAAATGAACTTCGCATAAAGAAAGGATGTTGTTGGTCAAAACAACATCCTTTTGATATGTTTCTTTCTCTTCTTCGAGAGACCGGATCTGTTCATCGGTCAGATAGTACCGGTTGCCCTTCGCGTCCTTTAGGATAGACTCGATACCGTCGATATATTCCGCATAGTCCTCGCTGATATACTCGGAGTCGTTGACCGCGCGGCTGATGATGCCGGTGATATTGTTGAGCGTTTCGTCCGTTTCGAACTCAACGCCCTGAGTGGACAGATCGAGGATGTTCTTGACCTCATCGAATACACCGTTGACGGCGCTTTCGGATACCCCATACTTGGTCAGCACGGACCGGATCTTACTCTTGAGTGTCCGGTCGGCGATCTCGATCGAGGCGGTCTTCTTCAGCACCTCACCGATCGCCTCGTTGTTGTTCTCGAAGTGGTGAGTCAGCAGGGAGACGTCGTCATCCTGATCGAGCCACGCCATATCACCAAACAGATCCGCGTCGGTTCGAGGCTGGTATCTGATATCTGTCTTCTCGGAGTCAAATCGTGCGGACAGCGGGATCACTTTTCCGGAGTCGTCGTAGGTGACAGGATCGGACAGCTTATTCTGCTCGGAGCTGAATGTGATATATTCTGCCGCTCCGTTTCCGTCGTCATCAATGAATCCGTCGTATCCCTGCTCGGTAAGGTAGTCATAAGCCGCGCGGAATGAGCCCATCTTCTTCGCGAGCATATACAAAGAGCCTTGATACGGATTCTTGATGGACAGATAATATCCCTTTGCGTCGCCATAATCGCTCGCTTCCTGCTCGTTCGCGCTGAAATAGAACCCGGGCAGATCATAGTCGGGCTTGCCGTCCCAGCTTCTCGACTTTGTAATGTCAAACTCAGTGAAGCTCTCGTCGGTACCGTGATACGCCTTGATAGTATACCCCGCAGCTTCTGCCGCCTCGTCCACCATCTTCTGAGCTGTCTCCATATCACCTCGATCGACCGCGGCGAGATAATCCGAGTCAAATCTGGACTGATTTTTTCTGTTTTGGGTGTTGCCTTTTGCGGTAGAATCGGGTATAATATCATTAGAGGCACCTCGATATCCACTTGAGGCAGACTTATGAGCTGCACGGGATGTATTTGGTGCCTTCTTTTTTTGATCCCAAATCAGATGGAAGGCTTCTTTTGTGTTTTTCCAAACAGTAACAGGCTGGAGAGAGCTTCTACCTTTAGATATCAGCTCAACGATTACAACCACTCCATCTCCTTTCTCTTTTGATAAATATACCCTAACACTTCCGTCTTTTCTGTGTACACAATCAAGCACTTCGGTATAATTATCAATATACTCAGTCAATTCTAAGACCTCTTCTGTTGAGAGAGGAATGTTTCGAGCGTCTTTATCATTTTCTATATGATCATTTAAATGTTCTATCTTCCTGCTATCTAATTCCAAGTAAAAGCCAGCTACATCTATGCCATCAGTATCAATAGACAATATATCATCCGCAAGATTTCTTCCAACTCTTCCGTATGCTTTAATTACTGTACCTGTTTTTCCTTGTAAAGAAGACTTAATGAATCCTTGAATCTCTTGTTTTGAATACAAGAAAGGACTATCCCCAGAATCGACAATACTCTGTTTCGCATTTCTTACGTGTTGGCGCTCACCGAGTCTCATATATTCTGAAAGATCTTGCTCGTCAACAGGGACATTTTCCCGCGCCATGAACTTCACTCCGCCGTCATTGGTGGAGTTTTCTTTATTGCTGAGGTTACGCGCGGCAGCATTGACGCCGTCGATGAAGAGCTGGAGCCGTTCATTCAGCGAATCCTTCCACTCTGAAACGATCCGACCCTCTTGGGATTGCGGATGGATACCGGAGTAATAGTATTTAATCTTATCAATGATCTTCTTGAAGAATTTGACAAAGGCGTTCGCGGTCTCGGGGCTCTTCTTGTAGATCTGCTCCGCTTTTTCGGACAGCGCCGCGTCTCTGAGGAACGACTCGCAGGAATCCGCGATGACCTCCTCAAACGCGTCATCATAGGTCTCTAACGACTTATCACTATTCAGCCTTTGCTTGACAAGAGCGTCAACGGACTTGCCTTTCTCGTTATACTCCTTCACGAGGAAATCAGCGAGCGCTTTGAACTCTGTCGGCGCCTGTGCCCTCATCAGATGGATCAGCTCATGAGACGCGGTATAGAGGATCAGACCTTCTCCGTTCATACCGGCATTGATATCGATATAGATCGTGCCGTCCTCTTTGAAGAATCCGTTCGGGCTCGACTTGCCGTCCTGAGAATATCTGGATACCCACTTGCCGCCCAAAAAATAAAAAGCTGCTGCTCAGCTCTGAACAGCAGCCATTATTTTTTATTGCAACGTATATTCCGCGACGAGGATCTTTTCGACGTCGTCTCCTACGGTATCTTCAAAGAGTTCTCGCTCAAAAGCGATCCCCTCGTGCGCAAGGCATACCTCGAGCATAAAGAGGAAGATGCCGATGTCGATGCGGTTAAAATACTTCACCATCAGGATCGGCATGATCCCGCGCTTGCCGGGCTTCTTGTATCGGTAGACCTTTAGCTTCTCTCCCGTGTTCTCGACGATCCACGGCTGGGTGTTGCAGGCGGAAGGCGTGAAGCGGACGATCTCGCCGACGTTCAGCGTATCTCCCGACCAGAACTCTTCCAAAGGCTTGCGCTTGGACTTGAACATATCCTTGCGGAAGCTGTCCCCGCTCACCTTCGCGATCGCGATCATGATACAGTAGGACAAGCCGTCCTTCTGCTTCTCTTTGACCTTGCCGATACCGAACCACAACGCGCCGATATTCCTCGACGCGCAGTACAGATCGATCTGCTCGCCGATGTAGCCGATGTTGTTGAGATAGTTCTTCTTCTCTTCGCTGTAGAACAGGATGCAGTACTCGGCGCCTCTCTTGCAGGTAGTCGCGCTCTCAGGCACGATCTCGATCCGGGTTTTGATACTATCATCCAGCGGGGTGACTTGCGCGATGAACTCTTTGAGCGACTCGAGCTCTTCCTGCGAAATCGTCCCGATATCTTTGAACTTGTGAAAGGACTTGCGCTTGAAAATCATCGGATAAAAATCCATTCTTCTCACACCTTTTCGTCAGTATGAGAAGATTATAGCAGAAATAATCTGAATTGTCTATATCCTGATATTCACCAGATGCGCGATGCTGGGGATGGATTCTCCCTGCAGGACGGTCGTCGGCGAAAGCAGAGCGCCGGTCGCGATGAAGAGGATGTTGCGCTGTTGCTTTCTCTTCATACGGTTAAGGATATGTCCGCACAGCACCGACGCACAGCATCCGCAGCCCGAGCCTCCCGCGTGAACGTCTACGTCCTCTGTGCCGTAGATCATCACGCCGCAGTCCTTGTGAACAGGCTCAATATCGATCCCTTTGAGGATCAGCAGTTCATACAGCAGTTTTGACCCGATCTTCCCCAAATCGCCGGTATAAATCGCGTCAAACTCCTCCGCTTTCGTCTCATACGCAGTAAGAAACCTCTCGATGGTGTCCGCCGCGGCAGGCGCCATGGCGGCGCCCATGTTGTTCTGGTCAGTGATGCCCATATCACGGATGATCCCGATTGTTGCGGCGTGGATCCGCGGCGAAGTTGTTTCTTCACTGT
>CAZPOG010000101.1:0-8230 GCA_964588105.1 uncultured Ruminococcus sp.
ACGATCCCGACCGTTACCGTTAAGGATCTTGATAAAGTTCCCGCGACTGACGAAGGTACCGTCAAGCTCTACGCCTATATGATCCAGAAGGTGGAAGAACAGACTGCCGCAGAGGCGTATAACAGCGCCCCGAGCGTTTGATGAAAGGAGTCAATGATGAAACATCCTGACAAGAAAACGCTGACGATCATTGTCGCTGTGGTTTCCGTTCTCCTGATCGCCGGTATCGTGACGACCGCGGCGATCATCCTCAGAGATACCTCCGGCATCGTGACAGAGACATTTGCTAAAGCCGACGTCACCTGTGAGGTCAACGATGATTACACCGTTACGAACACAAGCAATATCCCCGCGCTGATTCGTGTGAAGGTGATCGTCAACATGACAGACGGCGATGAGATCATCCCGGGCGATGTCCCTTCCTACACTGTCAACAGCGGCTGGACAGAGATCGACGACTATATCTACTACAACGCGATCGTATCCGAAAAAGACGATGAGAACGTTACTACCGCGCCGATCACGTTTGATACAAGCGCTGATGATATCCAGGTTCTGGTGCTTGCCGAAGCAATCCAGGCGGCGTCCACCGCCGCAAGCGAAGAGTGGGGAGTATCATTCTCCGACGGCAGCTGGTCATAAATTGATCCTGCCTTCAATGAAATAATACACAAAAAATAACACAGATAGTCGACTGACCGGCTATCTGTGTTTTGTGTTATATTCCGTTTTATTTGAGGTTTTCCGCTTTGGTTTCGCAGTAGATACAGCGGTAGACCTTGTTCTGGCGATCCGTCAGCTTGAAGATATGTTCCAACTCCTGCTCGGTAGTGGTGATACATCTGGGATTTTTGCATCGGATCGCGCCGACCAAGCGTTCGGGAAGCTGGAGCGTTTTCTTTTCCACGCTGCCGTCCTTGATGATATTGATGGTCGCGTCGGGATCGACATAGGCGACGATGTCGAGGTCGACCGGGATATCCGCGTCGATCTTGATGATATCCTTTTTGCCCATCTTGCGGGAGGAGACGTTCTTGATGATTGCGACGGAGACGTCGAGCTTGTCAAGATGTAAAAGATCGTAAAGCCGCATACCCATGCCTGCTTTGATGTGATCGATCACGATACCGTTTCTGATTGCGTCGATATTCATATTCTGCCCGCCTCCTTTAAGAGTTTGAGTATCAGGGACATCCGCATATATTTGCCGTTTAAGACTTGCTTAAAGTAGCACGCTCTCGGATCGTCGTCGATCGCGACCGCGATCTCGTTGACACGGGGGAGGGGATGGAGGATCGAGAGATCTTTCTTCGCCGTTTTGAGCTTGTCGGGAGTGAGAATGTAGCTGTCCTTTAAGCGCAGGTAGTCCTCTTCGTTGAAGAAGCGTTCTCTCTGCACTCTGGTCATATAGAGGATGTCGAGCTCCGGCATATAGGACTCGAGGCTCTGGGTCTGAATGTAGGAATAGCCCTTTTCTTTGAGCACGTCGCGCTTGACGTAGCTCGGCACTTTTAATTCTTCAGGAGAAATAAGAACAAAGCGGACGTTTTGGTATCTTGTCAGCGCGTTGATCAGCGAATGTACCGTTCTGCCGAATTTCAGGTCGCCGCACAGACCAACGGTCAAATCATTGAATCTGCCTTTCTCACGATAGATTGTGAGCAGGTCGGCGAGCGTCTGGGTGGGATGACAGTGACCGCCGTCGCCCGCGTTGATAACCGGGATCCCCGCCGCCTTGGAGGCGACCATTGCCGCGCCTTCTTTGGGATGACGCATCGCGATGATGTCGGCGTAGCAGGAGACCGTCTTGACGGTATCGGCGACGGATTCTCCCTTTGCCGCTGATGAGGAGTCGGCGCTTGATACGGAGATCACGTTGCCGCCTAATTCATACATCGCCGCTTCAAAGCTCAGTCTGGTTCTGGTAGACGGCTCAAAGAACAGCGTCGCGAGCTTCTTTCTCTTGCACGCGTCGGCGTAGTCGTCTGGCTTTGCGATGATATCCTGCGCCGTCCTTATGATCTCCTCGAGCTCTTGTGTCGAGAGGTCGAGGACGTCGATAACACTTCTTACCATATTACGCTCCTATCCAGCTTTCGTCAGAGGGGTTAGCTCTGAACTTTTTGAGTCTGTCGATATCTTCCGCTTTGATATATCCCTGCTCTGCCGCGACTTCTACAATGGTGTCAAAGTCGGAGAGCGAGATGTTCTTAACTTTAGCATCTGCCAGTCTGTCAAGACCTTTTTGCATTCCGTAGGTGAAGATGGAGGCGATGCCGAGGACTTCTGCGCCCGCTTCTCTGAGGACATTGACGACTTCGATGACCGAGCCGCCGGTAGAGATGAGATCTTCTACCACAACGACCTTCTGACCCTTTTCCAGTCTGCCCTCGATCTGGTTCTGTCTGCCGTGGTCCTTATGACCGGAGCGAACATAACCCATCGGCAGTCCCATGATGTGACCGGTGATCGCCGCGTGGGCGATACCCGCGGTGGAGGTGCCCATCAGCACCTCAGCGTCCGGATAATTCTCTCTGATGATCTCGGCTAAACCCTCCTCGACGTCGGTTCTGACGTCTGTTGAGGTAAGGGTGAGACGGTTATCACAGTAGATCGGGCTCTTGATACCCGACGCCCATGTGAAGGGCTTCTCCGGACTTAAAAAAACCGCTTTAATTTTAAGTAAATCTTGAGCTATCTTTCTTTTGAGTTCCATAGTTTTCTCCTGTTCTTGTATGATAAATGTCATTCAGAGGGGCTTTAGCCCCGAAGAATCCCCTTCACAGTTACTACCGTTAGTAATGACAAGGGGATTGCCATATCGTCGTCACGGGCTGTGTTCGCTGAGAGTGGTCAAGTGTGCCCACTCTCCTGCTTACGTCGCCGTTCCTCCTCTCCCCAAAAAGATGTTATCTTTTCGGGGACCCCGTATTTGCTTCCTCGCAATGACAAGATTATTCATCCGATGAAATCTTTTACGCATCTTCTGTAAGCCGCGACGGGATCCTCCGCTGCGGTGATCGGTCTGCCGACTACGATATAGTCGGATCCGATCTCTTTTGCCTGTGCGGGCGTCATCACGCGTTTCTGATCACCGATATCGCCGTCAGCGAAGCGTACGCCGGGCGTGATGGTGAGAAAGTCCTTGCCGCAGGTATCATGCACCTTCTGCGCCTCTAAGGGAGAGCAGACAACGCCGTCGAGTCCGGCTTCTTTCGCCTTGCTCGCGTAGTGCATGACCACCTTGTCGATCGGCTCTTTGATCAGCAGATCTTCTTCCATACTCTGCTGGTCGGTGGAGGTCAGCTGGGTAACGGCGATCAGAAGCGGTCTTGTGCCATCCTCGCGGGTCAGCCCTTCCAGAGCCGCCTGCATCATCCTCACAGTTCCCGCCGCGTGGAGGTTGCAGATGTCCACATCGAGCCGCGAGAGCACCGCCATCGCCTTTTTGACGGTGTTGGGAATATCGTGCAGCTTGAGGTCGAGGAAGATCTTGTGACCTCTTCTCTTGATCTCCCTGACGATATCGGGGCCTTCCGCGTAGTAGAGCTCCATGCCGATTTTCAGGAAAGGTTTTCTTTCTTCATTTTCAAACTTGTCCAAAAAGTCAAACACCTGTTCTTTCGATGAAAAATCGCAGGCAACGATCACGTCTTTTCCCATAATTTCCTCCTGTTGTTGATGTCTTTTACATGGTGTCATTCCGAGGAGGGCAAAAACCGACGTGGGAATCCCCTTGTCATTACGACCGTTTGCAAGAGGAAGGGGATTCTTCGGGGCTGAAGCCCCTCTGAATGACATTATAAATCATGCTATACCGATAATATCTCTTAAGTTCTCAATTCCGTACTTGTCCATTGTTTCGGGAAGTTCTTCGATAATTTTTTTCGAAGCATATGGATCGACAAGATTTTGCGCGCCGACTTCGACCGCAGTTGCTCCCGCGAGCATCATTTCGATCACATCCTCCGCGGTGCTGACGCCGCCCATGCCGACGACAGGAATCTTTACTGCGTGCGCTACCTGATAGACCATTCTAAGGGCAACCGGCAGGATCGCAGGACCTGAGAATCCGCCCATCTTATTCGCAATGACAGGACGTTTGGTTCTCAGATCGATCCTCATTCCGAGGAGGGTGTTGATCAGGCTGATGCCGTCCGCGCCCGCGTTTTCGCATGCTTTTGCGATTGCGACGATATCCGTGACATTCGGTGAGAGCTTGACGATAACAGGCTTTGCGGTGACCGCCTTGACTGCCTTTGTCACCTCTGCCGCCGCCTTCTCGTCGGTGCCGAAGCTCATCCCGCCGCCGTGTACATTCGGACAGCTCACGTTGACCTCCAGCCATCCCACCTGATCACATTGATCGAGCTTCTCACAGGTGCAGGCGTAGTCTTCTACCGAAAAGCCCGAGACGTTAGCCATCACAGGCTTATGAAATACTTTTTTGAGTTTCGGCAGTTCTTCACTGATGACTTGATCCACGCCGGGGTTTTGCAGTCCCACGGCGTTGATCATTCCCGAGGTGCATTCCGCAATACGCGGCGTCGGGTTGCCGAAGCGCGCGTCTTTGGTGGTTCCCTTGAAAGAGAATGTTCCTAAGATATTGATATCATACAGCTGGGCGAATTCATAGCCGTAGCCGAATGTCCCCGAGGCGGGGATCACGGGATTGGAGAGTTCAATGCCGCAGAGATTTACGCTCAGTCTGTCCATAGGATCTCCTCCTTCTTCAGCACGGGGCCGTCCTTACAGATGCGCTTGTATCCGGTGATCGTCTTGCACGAACAGCCCATACACGCGCCGAACCCGCAGCCCATTTTTTCTTCAAAGCTCAGCTGTCCCGAGGTGTTTGTTTTGCTGAATACCGCCTTGAGCATCGGCAGAGGACCGCAGGTGTAGAAGTAGCTGTAGTTCTCGGGCAGAACGTCGGTGACAAATCCCTTTTCTCCGTAAGATCCGTCAGCGGCAGCGACGGTTACATCGCATCCGATCTCTTTGAATTCTTTCTCAAAGAAGACTTCATCCGCAGTGTTGAAGCCTAAGATCACGGTGACATTTTTGCCCTGTGCGATCAGCTTCTTTGCGAGCAAATAGAGGGGAGGCACGCCAACGCCGCCGCCGAGCAGGAGAGGATTCTCTCCCGAGAGCGAGGTATCATAGCCGTTGCCAAGTCCCGTCAGGATCAGAAGCTTTTCGCCTGTCTGCAATTGACTCATCTGCTCGGTGCCGTGACCGACGACTTTATAAACAAGTGTCAGTCGATCTTCTTCACAGTCGCAGACCGAGATAGGACGGCGAAGATAAAGTCCGTCGAGCTTGATGTTGACGAACTGCCCCGGTTTAGTGATGTCCGAGGTATCGCCTTGAAGCGTCATTTGATAAACGCTTTTCGCGATGAGCTTGTTTTCGATGATGGTGAATGTTGTGTCTTTCATGGAGGTGGTCCTTTGATATTCGTCATTGCGAGCCCCTTCAGGGGCGTGGCAATCCCCTTGTCATTACTGACGGTAGTGATCGGAAGGGGATTCTCACGGGGCTAAAGCCCCTCAGAATGACATATAATATGTCTTACGCGTCAATCGTCGAGATCGTCAGCGTGGTCTCTTCGAGAACATCGAGCAAGACTCTGACGGTATCGAGGGAAGTAAAGGTCGTCACGCCGTTTTCTACCGCTGTCTGACGGATTGCGGTGCCGTCCTCGTAGTGTACACCGGAGAGGATCGCGCGCGTGTTGATCAGATAGCTGACATAGCCCGCGCGAAGCGCGTCAAGCAGTTGGTTACTACCCTCGCTGAGCTTTCTCAGCGTTCTGGTCTTGATGCCGTGCTCACGCAGGACTTTTGCGGTCAGGTCGGTACCCCTCGATATTGAATCCGAGGTCGTAGAAGCGGCGGATCAGCGGGATCGCTTCTTCCTTGTCCTCATCGGCGAGCGTCACGATGACCGTGCCGTAGTTCTGCACCTTGGTGCCTGCGGCGACCAGCGCCTTATACATCGCTCTCGAAAGAGACTTGTCATAGCCGATTGCTTCGCCCGTCGACTTCATCTCGGGGGAGAGATAAGCGTCGAGTCCCTTGATCTTCTGGAACGAGAATACCGGCACCTTGACGTAGAATCTCTTTTTCTCTTCGGGATAGAGGTCAAAGATGCCCTGTTCCTTCAAAGATTTGCCGAGGATCACTTCTGTCGCGATATCAGCGAGGGAGTATCCGGTGGATTTTGAGAGGAACGGAACCGTTCTCGAAGATCTCGGGTTTACTTCTATGATATACACATCGTCGTTTTTGTCAACAATAAATTGGATATTATATAAGCCTTTGATGCCGATGGCGGGACCGAGCTTCTTTGCGTACTGCAGGATCACGCCCTTGACTTTGTTCGAGATGGAGAAGGAGGGGTAGACGGAGATCGAGTCGCCCGAGTGAACGCCGGTTCTTTCCACCAGCTCCATGATACCGGGAACGAAGACGTCTCTGCCGTCGCAGATCGCGTCGACTTCGACCTCTTTACCGACGATGTATTTGTCGACCAGAACAGGCTTGTCTACGTCGATTTCAACCGCGGTTTTGAGGTAGTGACGAAGATCAGCTTCTTTAGAGACGATCTGCATTGCTCTGCCGCCTAAGACGAAAGAGGGACGTACCAGTACGGGATATCCGATCTCTTGAGCCGCTTTGACGCCTTCTTCGATCGAGGTGACCGCATGACCCGCGGGCTGCGGGATGCCGAGCTCCTTGATGATCGCGTTGAAGGAGTCACGGTTCTCCGCTTTTTCGATGGCTTCGCAGTCGGTGCCGATGATCTTCACGCCTCTGTCCATCAGCGGCTGGGCGAGGTTGATCGCGGTCTGACCGCCTAAGGAAGCGATCACGCCCTCGGGCTGTTCAAAGTCGATGATCGCCATGACGTCCTCGGGAGTGAGCGGCTCAAAATAGAGCTTGTCGGCGGTAGTATAGTCGGTGGAGACTGTCTCAGGATTGTTGTTGATGATGATCGCCTCATATCCCGAGCGGCGGATAGTCTGTACCGCGTGAACGGTAGAGTAGTCGAACTCAACGCCCTGACCGATACGGATCGGACCCGCGCCGAGCACGATGATCTTTTTCATATCGGAAAGCCGCGAGTCGTTCTTGCCGGAGTAGGAAGAGTAGAGATAGGCGATATACTTGCCGGTATGCAGGGTGTCTACCATGCGGAAGATCGGGGTGATACCGTTTTCTTTTCTGGTCTTATAGATCTCCGTTTCGGGAACATCCCAGACAGAGGAGATATACGCGTCCGAGAATCCCATGATCTTGGCTTCCTTGAGGAGCGCGATATCGTTTTTATTTTCTTTTAAAGAATTTTCCGTCGCGACGATCTTTTGGAAGGATTCTAAGAACAACTCGGTGATCATTGTCGTTTGATGGAGACTCTCGATGGATTCACCGCGTCTTAAGAGCTCGAAGATCGCGTAGATATTGTCGTCTTTGAATTCTTTGATGTATTCGTTTAATTCCTCACG
This sequence comes from uncultured Ruminococcus sp., assembly GCA_964588105.1. Classification (GTDB taxonomy): domain Bacteria; phylum Bacillota; class Clostridia; order Oscillospirales; family Acutalibacteraceae; genus Ruminococcoides. The sequence goes on from CAZPOG010000101.1 coordinate 7,508, forward strand.
AGAATAATTATCGAATTTCGGAAGGTGGAAGTGGCACACGCCGGTCTCGAGTGAGCGGACGGATTTGAGGCAGCATTCTTCTAAGGTGGAGCCGATGCCCATGACCTCGCCGGTCGCCTTCATCTGGGTGCCCAAGGTGTTGGGAGCGTCGGAGAACTTATCGAACGGGAAGCGCGGGAACTTCGCCACAATATAGTCGAGCGAAGGCTCGATCGCCGCGGTACCTCCGGCGACAGGGATCTCTTCAAGTGCCATACCCATCGCGATCTTCGCGGTGACTCTCGCGATCGGATAGCCGGACGCTTTTGAAGCGAGCGCGGAGGAACGCGATACTCTGGGGTTGACCTCGATCAGGAAGTACTCGGAGGAGGTGGGGTTGAGCGCGAACTGGACGTTGCAGCCGCCTTCGATCTGAAGCTCTCTGATGATCTTGATCGCGCTGTCGTTAAGCTTTTTCAGATCCTTGTCGTTTAACGAGAGGATCGGCGCGACAACGATGGAGTCACCGGTATGTACGCCGACAGGATCGACGTTCTCCATACCGCAGATGGTGATAGCGGTGTCGTTTGAGTCACGCATGACCTCAAACTCGATTTCTTTGTAGCCCTTGACGGATTTCTCGATCAGTACCTGATGCACGGGAGAAAGCGCGAAAGCGTTTCTGCCGATGTCGATGAGTTCTTCTTCGTTGTAGGCAAAGCCGCCGCCGGTGCCGCCTAAGGT
>CAZPOG010000102.1:0-8207 GCA_964588105.1 uncultured Ruminococcus sp.
GCACCTTCTCCGCGTCCAATCCTCCGACCTTCAACTTCTACTATAAGGCGCTGACGAACACCACCACAACAGTCCACTACTTCAAGCCTTCTAACTGGAAAGCGCCGAAGATCTACGCATATTATACCGGCGACGACGGACAGCTCGTAGAGCCTCTGGGCATCTGGGACGGTCCTAAGGAACTGATCGGTATGACGGTAGATACCGCAACCAATACAGCCAGAGGCGAGACCGGCTGGTATGTCAAGAATGATGTTCCCGCTACGGCGTTCTATGTCATGTTCCATGACGACACCGTTAACCAGCAGGTTCCCGGACAGGGCGAGCAAGGCTATCCCGTATCCGGCGAGGCGTGGATCAAGAACGGTATCGTTGAGTTCAATTGCACGGTCGTCACCTCTTATATCGATCTGAAGACCGGTAAGCAGCTCTCTGCTGACGTGACCACTAAGAGAACTTCTGTCCGTTCGGACCAGACTTACACGACCCAGGCTAAGACGATCGCGGGCAAGAAGGCTAACGCTCCCGGCAACGCTTCCGGCTTCTATACCGCAGGTACGACCAACGTCGTATATCTCTACACCGATGATACTACGCCGACCAATCCGCCGACACAGCCTCCGACACAGGCTACCCAGCCGACCTCCTCTACCGAACCTTCCGGCCAGAAGACCATTGGTGACGCTGATCTCGACGGCAAGGTATCAGTCATTGACGCGACAGCGATCCAGAAGGATCTTGCTTCTCTCACCAAGCTGAACGATCAGCAGCTTGAGGTTGCAAAGCCCTGCGACAGCGATGATAAGCTTACCGTTCTCGACGCTACTTATATCCAGTGCTACCTCGCGTCCCTCAAGAAGGATAAGTCCAGAGTAGGTGAGAAGATCGGCGTAGCTCCGACCAATCCTCCGACGAACCCGACTACCCAGCCCACCTCCGCGCCCGTCACAGACGCTCCGGAGCCCGGTGCGACGGTCACCCTCTACTTCACCAACACCGAGAACTGGTCATCTGTTTACGCTCACACCTTTAACGTCAACGGCGGCGTGAACCAGTGGCCCGGCGAGCGCTGCACCTTTGAGAAGAATAACAGCTCCGGTCAGGGTATCTATAGCTTCACCGTAGACACCGGCGTGGTAACCGGCATTGTCTTCGACGACGGCGGTTCCGCCAAGACGGTCGACATCGACGTATACGACGGTATGCAGAACGGCGTTTCTCCCACCGGCAGTTATGACGGCGAGGGCAAGGCTGAGGTTAGCTTCTATAACTATAATCCCAACCCCGGTCCCGGTCCCGGACCGCAGCCTTCTGACGCTATCTATCTGGAGCCCGACATCTGGAACGTTGACGGTGCAAGATACGCGGCATACTTCTTCGTTGATGAATACACCTATGAGTGGGTCAGCCTGAAGTACTATTCCTCCGGCGTCTATTCCGCAACCGTTCCCGACGGCGATTATACGGGCGTCATCTTCGTCCGTATGGACGGCAAGACCTCCGAAAACAGCTGGGACAACAAGTGGAACCAGACCGAGGACCTTGATATCATGACAGGCTCGACCTATCATATCTCCGGTTGGGGTGAGATGGGTTCAAACTCCGAGGGCTACTGGGACTAACTTCCCCACAGCTTCATAATCAACTGCAAAGGCTGCTCTTCGGAGCAGCCTTTTTGTTAGTGAAGAGAGAATAGAGAATAGAGAATAGAAGTGGGCGGGCTCTGCCCGCACCCAATTTGTATTTGTCATTCAGAGGGAAACTCACGGGGTCCCCGAAACGCCCCTGCGTTTTGGGGAGAGGACGAACGGTGGAGTGAGCACGAAAGCGGGCACGCTTGACCGCTTTCAGCGAGCAGAACCGATGAGGACGAAGCAAAGAATCCCCCTGTCATTAATTCCGGTTGCAATGGGTTGTAGGGAACGATGCCTCCTCTGGGCGAGGACAGCAGACCCTTTTGTCCGCGTTGCAGACATTTCCCCTAACAGGGGAATCTCATCGTTCCGAAACGTTGAAATTATTGCGACGTTTATTAAAAGGTTACTCCCATTGGTCGAACAATTGATATTTGCGGCATGATGTGGGCATCATGCCCTACGACACTATGTAATGTTCTACCAATTCGGGTGAGGGCAGAGCCCTCCCAACACATTTCATATTTCATTTTTCATATTTCATAAACACTGCACTGTGCACTGTGTACTATTCACTATTCCGCTTTTTTTGCATATGATAAACCAGTGATATCATGTCACAAAAGGAGAGAACAGAATGAATCAAGTTGATGTTATGAAAAACGGCGTCTCGCCGCTGCCCGAGGATACGGCGGAAGCGATGGCGTATGTGCCGTTTCAGCCGGATTCCCCACAGCTGTGCAGCCCGCACCTCGGCTATGAGAACGGCACGATCTTTCAATCGCTGAACAAGCCCTTTTACGGCTCAAAATGCGGAGGTGACGAACAGTGACTCCGCGTGAAATGCTTCTCAAAAAAATCGGAACCTACCAGTTCGCCATCGCGGATATGAACCTCTTTCTGGACACGCATCCGTGGGATAAGGCGTCTTTGATGAAGCGTGACGAGTATCAGCGCGAACTCATGCCGCTGGTCAAAGAGTATGAGAAAGAATACGGCCCGCTGACGAAGCGCGTAAGCGATAACAACACATGGGCATGGGTTAAGGATCCGTGGCCGTGGAATACGGAGGATGACGTCTGATGTTTGTCTATGAGAAAAAACTCCAGTATCCTGTAAGGATCAAAAATCCCAATCCCAAGCTCGCAAAAATCATTATCAGCCAATACGGCGGTCCCGACGGGGAAATCGGCGCGTCGCTGAGATATCTCTCACAGCGTTATACCATGCCGCTGCCCGAGCTGAAAGCCACCCTGACGGATATCGGCACTGAGGAACTCGGACATCTTGAGATGGTGGGTACCATCGTCTATCAGCTGACGAGAAACCTTACGCCAAAGCAGATTCAAGAGGCGGGTCTCGACGCGTACTTTGTGGATCATACCGGCGGTATTTATCCGGCGTCGGCGTCGGGATATCCCTTCAACGCCGCTGCCTTTGCGGTCAAGGGCGATCCGATCACCGACCTGCACGAGAGCATGGCGGCAGAGCAGAAAGCACGTACCACCTATGATAATATCCTGCGGTTCTGCGATGATCCCGATGTGATCGATCCGATTCGCTTCCTTCGAGCGCGCGAGGTCGTCCATTATCAGCGTTTCGGCGAGAACCTGCGGCTGATGACCGACAAGCTCGATTCAAAAAATTTCTACGCATTTAATCCGAGCTTTGATGAGAAGTGCTTTAAAAAGAAGAAATAGTGTGATTTTCCTATGCCAAAAAGGAGCTGTTCGAGTGCGGACGGCTCCTTTCTTTCTGCCTTGAAAACGGCAACAAGATTCATAAACGAAGCGGGTGATGAATACAATCTCAATCGGCGCTTTAACGGGAGCCCGATGCGCGTGATTGTGTTACTTTTTTTCATAAAGGAAAATTAGCTAAAATTCCTAATAAAAGTTGACAAAAACTGCCATATAGTAGTATAATATATCTAATAATATGAAAATAGGGGAATATGTTGTTTTTTTTGGACGCCTCAACCGCTTCTAAAGTCCGGATTTGCATAGTATTCATACTGTTTTACCGAACGAGGAGGAGCAAAAGTGAAACAGATTGATGAGGTATCAAAGACATTTTACATCAGGAATGTGGATTCTTCCGAACGGAAGCTGATCAACGAGATCGTTGATCTGCACAGACTGAGTTTTGAAGGTTTTTTCCTTTCAACGATGAATAAGGGATTTCTAAGACATTTGTACATGGCTTTTTGTGAGCACGAGCACTCTGAGCTGATCGTTGCTTTTGAAAATGAAATACCCGTGGGCTTCATGGCATGTTCGTGGGATACCAGCGGTGTGTACCGTTTTATGCTGCGCAGGCACCTCATACCTTTCGCATGGTATGCTTTCCTTGCTGTTCTGCGCAGACCGTCTCTCATCTCGAAGATGTTCAGAGCGACAAGCATGCCCAAAGAATCCGTCCGTGACGAAAATTATGTCAAGATTTTCTCTTTGGGAGTACATCCCGATTATCACGGCAGAGGATTCGTTTCCATGCTGCTTGAGGAGCTCAAGCACAAAACCAACTTTGCTCGTTTTAAGTATATCACGCTCGAGACGGACGCCGAAAATAACGACGCCGCCAACAAATTCTATCAGCAAAACGGCATGAAGCTGTCCAGCACCTTTGTGACTCCCGAGGGTAGAAAGATGAACAAATACCACTATCGGATCCACCGAAACGAAGATCAGAACGATGATCAGGACATAGAGCAAAACGAAAATCAGAGCGAAAAACAAAATGAAGATTTTATTTCTTGACGCGTATTTCTACCCCGAAAATATCGCCTTCTCACATCTCGAATGGGATGTGATCGAAGGACTGAAAAAAGCGGGACATGAGATAACTGTCGTTTGTCCTACCCCGTCGAGGGGTGTCAGCGAGGATGTTTACAGAGAGTATCAGAACATCCTTGACGAAGAATATCGAGGAGTCCGTATCCGCAGATTCAAAGCGCCGAGAGAGGGGAAAAATCCGATCAAGCGCGCGTTCCGCTATTTCTACTGTAATCTGAAAGGCTTATCTACCGCCAAAAAACTCCGCGATATCGATGTAATATTCTCCGACAGTACGCCGCCGACACAAGGCTTTTTTGCAGGAAAACTGGCAAAAAAGCTCTCTGTGCCGCTGGTGTATTCTTTGCAGGACGTTTTTCCCGATACGCTGTTATCTTCGGGACTGATGAAGAAGAAATCTCTCCTGTATCGTATCGGTTTGAAAATTGAGAAAAAGACCTACCAAAGAGCCACAAAGATCATCGTGATCTCACAGACGATTCACGATCTTCTTGTGGAGAAGGGCGTAGAGGAGCAGAAGCTGATCACGGTCTCCAACTGGATCGACGACGATCAGGTGACGAAGGTGGAGAGATCAGACAACACGCTGATCGACGAGTTCGGTATCGATCCCGACAAGTTCCTTGTTGTTTACGCGGGAAACTTCGGCGGCACGCAGGGGACTCATGTGATCGCTGAGGCGGCGAAGCTCCTGAAGGATCACCCCGACATCCGGTTCGTTGTATTCGGCGGCGGTACCGACTTCGGAAAGTGCGAGGAGTTTGTCAGAGAAAACCGCCTCGAGAATATCCAGCTCAATCCTTTGCAGCCTTTGGAGAGGATCTCTGAGGTCTACAGCCTCGGCAACGTCGCCTTGGTTCCTTCGAGAAAGGGCTACAGCAAAACCGGTATGGCGAGCAAGACATGGAGTATCATGGCTTGCGAAACGCCTATTATCGCGTCCTATGACACCGACAGTGAGTTTGCGGATATCCTCACGGAATACCGCGCGGGCGTTTGTGTAGAGCCCGAGGACGCTCTTGCGCTCAAAGAGGCGATCGAAGAGGCGTATGAAAGCTATCAGGCGGGCGCGTTTCCTCCCTCTGACGCAAGAGGCAGAGAGTATGTCCGAACGCACGCGTCGCGTGAGATTTGCGTCAAAAAGTATGTAGATTGTTTTGAAAGCGTTGTAGGGTGACTTCCTTACGAGTGATGATGATATGAAAATCGTTCATTTGTGTCTGGCAAATTTTCTGATCGACGGCTATTCTTATCAGGAGAATATGCTATTAAAATATCATAAGGCGCAGGGCTACGAGGTAGAGGCGATCGCGTCGCTGTTTACGTTCGATCAAGACGGCAAAGCCGTCGACTATCAGGGGCCTCTGTCTTATCAAAACGAATATGATATCCCCGTTGTCAGACTGTTATATAAAAAGCCCGAAAAAGTATACAGGATCCTGCGTCGTTATCAGGGCTTTGAAAAGGCGCTCAGGCAGTCCGCTCCGGATATCCTGTTTATTCACGAGTTCCAGTTTCTTGATATCGACGTCGTGGTGCGGTATCTGAAAGAACACCCGCAGGTAAAGGTGTTTGTCGATAACCATTCCGACTACCAGAACAGCGCGCAGAATGTGCTTTCCCGCGTGGTTCTCAACGGCATGATCTGGAAGCGCTGCGCCAAGAAGATCGAGCCTTATACCGAAAAGTTCTACGGTGTGCTGCCTGCGCGCGTTGACTTTTTGACCCAGATGTACGGCGTCAAAAAAGAGAAATGCGCCCTGCTTGAGATGGGCATTGACGACGAAGCGGCAGAGCGTGCACTCCGCCCCGAAATCAGAGAACAGAGAAGAGAAGCCTACGGTGCCTCAGATCACAGCTTTGTGATCGTGACCGGCGGCAAGATCGATCATAACAAGCCGCAGGTGCTTGATCTGATGAGAGCGGTCAAAACGCTTTCCGATAAGCGTATCATGCTGGTGGTGTTCGGCAGCGTTGTTCCCGAGCTGAAAGAAGAATTTGACAGCCTTTTGAGTGAGAATGTTCGCTATATCGGCTGGCGCAAGGCTGAAGAAATCTATGAGGACTTTGCCGCGGCGGATCTTGTGGCATTCCCGGGACTCCACTCCGTATTATGGGAGCAGGCGGTCGGCATGGGAAAGCCGTGTGTATTCAAGCGGATCAGCGGCTTTGAGCATATCGATATCGGCGGCAACTGTCTGTTCTTTGAGAATGACAGCGTTCAGGAATACGTCGATAAACTGAAACTTGCCGTCGAGAACATAGACGAGATAAAGAAGGCGGCCCTGTCTGACCGCAGAAAAGTTTTCTCTTATTCGTCTATCGCGAAAAGAGCTTTGGAGGGATAATGTGTCTGTTGTAATCATCAACGCCGACGACTTCGGTCTGAACGAGCATTGCTCAAAAGCGATCGCCGAGGCGTTTTCAAAAGAGCTCGTGACCGATACGACCATGATGGCGACGGGTGAGTATTTTGAAGAAGCCGTTACCTTATCCAAGGAGCAGGGATTCTGTGACAAGATCGGGATCCACTTCAACCTGACCGAGGGAGAACCGCTCACAGAAGATATCAAAAACTGTGATAACTTTGTCAGAAACGGACGCTTTCACAAAGAGTATAACCGGCTCAAACCGCTTTCTTCCTATGAAAAACAGGCGATATACAAGGAGCTTTCCGCTCAGGCGAAGAAAATAGAAGACGCGGGAATTAAGATCATGCACGCGGACTCACATCATCATGTCCACACTGCCATCTATGTCGCGCCGATCGTCGCCCGTGTCTGCAAGGAACACGATATCAACAAAATCAGACTGCATCGGAATCTCGGACAGATATCATCCGTGAAGAGACTTGTGAAAAAGAAATACAATCACTGGCTGAAGAATCAGGGCTTTATCACTACCGACTACTTTGCCTATGTGATGGATATTGAAGATATGCCGATCCCCGACGGTACCGAGATCATGGTACATCCCGATTATGACGCGAATGGCGTCCTGATCGACCGAAAGGGAATGACAGACGGCATACCCTTCGGAGAGGCGCTGAAGGACTTTGTGAAAGAGCGTCAAGTAATTCTGGGAGGATATACAAAGCTGTAATGCGTATTTTATACGGATATTCCAACTGTACCGACAAAACATTTCAAAAAATCTTTAATGAGAGAAAAGTCGCCGAGCTGCTGCCCGATCAGAAGTATCACAGCCTTCTGATCAGAGGTCTTTCAGAAAACGGCGCGAAGATATACTGCTTTTCCGGACTTCCCGTCAATCGCGCGGTCACCTCGCGCAAGCTGGTCAGAGAGAAAGACGAGAGAGAGGGCAAAGCGTATTTTCATTATATCACGACGCTGAACTTTCCCGTGATCCGTCAGCTGATGATTTTTTTCGGCACCTTCTTCGGTGTGCTGACCGCGAAGAAGGACAGCGATACCTTTGCGATGTGCGACTGTCTGAATCTCTCCAACGCCTACGGGATGACCCTTGCGGCGCGTATCAGGAGGATCCCCGTCGTATCCATCGTGACCGACCTTCCCGTCATGCAGCGCAAGAGCCGCTTCGCAACATTTGTCAACAACCTGCTGTTCAAGATGAGCGACGCGTTCGTCATCCTGACCGCGATGATGAACCAAAAAGTCAACCAAAAGAACAAGCCGAGTATTGTCTTAGAGGGTCATGTCGACTCCATGGCGCCGACGCCCGAGATCCGCAAGCCCTATGAGGTAACGGAAGGGATCAAAACCCTTCTCTACGCCGGCAGCCTGAAAAGGATCTACGG
>CAZPOG010000103.1:0-8174 GCA_964588105.1 uncultured Ruminococcus sp.
TTCTTGTCTTGATGCTGCTTCTGCTGCTTCTGACGCAGATGAACGATGAAGAGCATAAGGATGATTATCAGTATGAGACCACCTATGTCGGAGAAGATGACGACGAAGGCGACTACGATGAGAGATACAAGCATCTGTATGATCACCAGTACGATAACCCCGACGGCGGCGGCGGTGGCGGCGGCGGTGGCGGCGGCGTTGACGACCCCGGAACAAAAGAAAATGACGGAATATATGTCGACGTCGGTCACGACAAGACCGCTGTGTTTGTCACGGTAATCGACGAAGAAACCGGAAACGTTATCAAGAAGGACGGTATTCTGTTTGAGCTGTACGCCAACAGGAATGCTGCGGGCGGTCTGATGACGCTGCATACCTATTATCCTACTAAGGTGGAATATAAGCAGTATAAGACGACCGAAGACGGTACCTTCTTCCTTCCCGAGAAGATCACGCAGGGCAACTATTCTCTGCATAATCTCGAAGCGCCGACCGGCTATGGTCTGGCGAAAGACGTTTCTTTTGATATCGATGAGGCGCGCGACTGGTCGGAGCCTTTCTTGGTCAACGTGCCCATGGCTCCCGCCAAGAGTACCATTTTTATACAAAATGTCGACTCTGTTACGAACGAGAGTGTTGTCGGAGGCGTCTATGAGGTATATGCCGCCGAGGATATCGTCACGCTGGACGGTACCGTCCGTTACAGAAACGGCGAGAAGGTGGATGAGTTCACCTGCGACGAAAACGGAATAGGACAGAGCAAGCAGCTCTACCTCGGCAATTACACCGTAAAACAGACGGCTGCTCCGGAGTTTTACGCGTTGAATCGCACGCCCGTATCCGTTACGTTGGATCTGTCCGAGGGTGAGTCAAAGACCAATACCGTCCAGTGTGAAAAGACCAGTGTGGAGATCACACTGAAAGACGAGTATACCGAAGAGCCTATCAAGGGCGCTGTCTATTCCGTCACCGGAAAAGAAGAGTTCACGACTGATGCAAACGGTAAGATCGAAATAACAGATTTCGATAAGAACGCTTCTTATGTGATCACTCTTGAGAGCGTTCCCAAGCCGTATCGTATTTCTGAGCAGCCTTTCTCCGCCAATGTCGACGGCAACGGCTATATCGATAACACCGCGACGCTCAAGTTGGACCAGACGGCGTATATCATCAGGCTCAGCGTCAGCATTGAGGATATTATTTTCAGAAACAGCGTGACCGGAAACAGAATCAAGCTTCTGGACAGCGCTGATAAAGTTGTAGAAGAATGGGAGGCTACCGGCAGCGACTATCTGATCGAGGGCCTTGAGCCCGGACTGTATTCGCTGGAGATCAACGGAACAAGGTCCTCTTCAAATATTATTGACTTAAAGGATGGCGGCAATCTGCAAAGACTTGACACCAAAATGTGGACAGCGTGGGATTCTGTATCGGTTGTTTTAGCCGCTGCGGTGCTGTCACTGCTGATCATCATCTTTGTCCGGATTATCCGCAGATTTGGAAAGAAGAAGAAGTCCAATGAATGATAAGAAAAAAGGTTTGAAAAAAAGCGATATTTTCTACCACATCGTCAAAGGCTGGCGCCTGATTGTGATATTTACGCTGGTAGGCTTGGTGGCAGGCGTTGCGATCATCGGATTCGGCTATGTGCGCGGTGAGATGACGCGTGAGTATAGGATCACCTCGTCCGTTGCTGTCATTGCCGTTAATTCCAACGGCAGATATTCCGAAAACAACCGTGAACCGCTCAAATCGGATATCGATTTTGCCAGAGGGTTTACCGATTCGGCGATCTATATCATCAAGAGCCAGCGCAATCTGCAGGCAGTAGTAGATCAGGTTTCTTTGCAGGGAGTGAGCGTAAATGATATTTCCCGCAACCTGACTGTTTCCAGATACGGTGATACCGAGATCATCGAGCTGACGCTTCTATGGCGTACCGAGAAGGAAGGCCTCGAGATCATGAACGCTATCACCTCGGTATCTCATTCCACGATGATTGCGACCGAGAAGATCGGCGGCGTAGCTGTGATCAATGAGCCCAGATCCACCTTCATCGTCGGCGGTAACATCAGCCTGTCTACATGGATCTATTCTGCGATTTTCGGACTTGTCGCGGGTGTGGTATTCTGTATTCTGAGATTCCTGCTCGGCGCTACCGTAGTAAACGAGATCGACCTCGAGGAGATATTCTCTCTGGATTCTCTCGGTTCGATCCCGCTTAACGTCAATTATGCGAGAGCAAAGCCGCTGTCGGAAGAATCTCAGGTGATCGAAGACGAGATCAAGTCGGTGACCCACTTGCTGATCAACCGGCTGGAGTTGGCTGGCGCCAACAAGCTGTATATTACCTCTACACAGCACGGTGAAGGAAAGTCCAGACTGATCGCGGATATCGCGCTGCAGTTTGCTTTTCTGGGTAAGAAGACCCTGTTGATCGACTGCGATTTCAAAAACCCGATGCTGGGCACATTGTTCTCACAGGATCTTACCTATATCCAGTCGCTCAACTCTCTTTATAGGGGAGATTCCGACAAGATCGACGCGATCGTGCCGATCAATGGCTGTCTGGATCTGCTGCCTACCGTTTTGGAAGAGAACCCTGCGGCGCTTAACGACGCGATGCTCGGTCAGCTGGCTGCGGTAATGGACGGTTATGATTATGTCATGATCGATACCGCTCCGGTCGGCGTTGACGCCGAGGTGCTGCGCTTAAACGAGATCGTCGATACTGCGGTTTATGTTGTCAAATGCGACGATACCAAGGTCGAAGATATCAAGAATGCGCTCTTCAGGATCGCAAAATCCGGTATTCCCGTTGCGGGCGGCGTCTTCAACTGTGTCGTTAACTGGAAACAGACGATACTCAACACGCCCAGAAGGCTGGCGGCTTCTCTCAAGAGAGAGGCAAAGCGGCGCGCGGCGGCAAAGGAGAAAGAGAAGAAGAGAGCTCAGAGACGCGGACAAATCGAAGAGAAGAATACCGCTACGGCGGCCGTAACACCCGAGACGGAGAAAAAGACTGAATCTCAGGAGACGGCTGAAGCGGAGAACGTCACAAAGGTTGAAACGACTTCAAAAGAAAAATCCGTTGAGACCACCGCTGTAAAAGAACCGGTAAAGCAGGAGCCGAAGCCTACAAGAGCCGAGCTCAAAGCGCAGAAGAAGGCGGAGAAGGAAGCGAAAAAACAAGCCGAGAAGGAAGCCAAACTGCAAGCAAAGCTGAAAGCCGAGCAAGAGGCCAAGGAGAAGGCAGAAAAAGCAGCCAAAGAAAAGGCTGAGAAGGAAGCCAAAGAAAAGGCGGAAAAAGAAGCCAAGGAAAAGGCCGAAAAAGAAGCCAAGGAAAAGGCCGAGAAGGAAGCCAAAGAGAAAGCGAAAAAAGAAGCTCAGGCAAAGGCGAAAAAGAATACCGGCAAAAACGGAAAAAAGGACAACAAATCCAAAAAAGGAAAAAAGAAGAAATAAGTGAATAAGGTTATTTGAATGATTAAACGCGCTTCCGGCGGCTCGACTGTCGGAAGTGCGTTTTCATTCTGTCCTAAGTGAAAATAACTAATTTTTGATTGATTTATGGCGTTTTTTTATTGCTATTTGTAAAACGATAGTGTATAATAAAAATGTATAATTGTCTTTTCAAAGTAAACTTTACGGAGAAGCAAAAATGTTTAAGACCGACGACTTATTTCAAAGCGGATATTTGACCTCTGCGATCGAATGGATGGGAGAGCAGATTCCCGGCGGATTCTTTATCTATCGCGCGGATGAGAGCACGGAGTTGATTTATGTCAACGACGCGATAATCAAGATGTTCGGCTGCAGAGATCTTCTTGACTTCAAAATGCTGACCGGTTATACGTTTCGCGGCATGGTGTATCCGCAGGATTATCCGCTGATAGAGAAGTCAATAGAGGAGCAGGTCAAAGATGACGATTCCAAAAACCGCGATTATGTGAAGTACCGCATTATCCGCCGCGATGGCACTGTCCGTTGGGTGGATGACTACGGTCATTTCTCTCAGCTTCCGGGATACGGCAATGTGTATTATGTTTTCATCGGAGATATCACCGAGAAGTATCTTGCGCAGGAAGAGGACAACCGCCGTTCCAACGTTTATACGGCGATGCTTGAACAGCTCAACGCGATGTCCAAGACCAGCCTCACCGCAATGCTCTCCAATCTTGAGACCGGACTGATAGAGCAGATCAACGGTACCGATCTCTACGAAGAAGACGTCGTGGGAAAAAGCGCCAAGGAAAGCCGTCAGGCGCGTTATGACAGCTTCCTGATCAAAGGCGATCAGGAGCGTTTTGAAGAATGTTTCCAAAAAGAAAAACTGCTGGATCGCTTCTATAAGGGCGAGCCTCCGACGGTTTTTGTTACCTATTGCCGCCGCCGTTCGGGAAAGCAGTGTTTTGTCCGTTTTGCGCAGGCGGTAGCCTATAATCCCGACACCTCCGATCTGATGCTGTTCGCAACCGAGACCGAATACAACAACGAGAGAGTCTCCGAAGTGCTCAACGAGAAGGTGCTGGTACAGCAGTACGACATGGTCACCTATATCGTTGACAACAACTACAGCGTGATGATCGGCGACGCCTCCAAGATCCTCAAGGGCAGTATCTTCCCGCGCAGGAACAACGGCGTCTATTCCGATTATATCCGCAACCAGGTCCTTCCCGCGGCGTCCAAGAAGATACATAATATCAAAGAACTCAAGAAGGCTTTATCAACCGATACCATCGCCAAAGAGCTGGAAAAAGAAGAATCGTACACGGTCCATGTGACCTGTGAGATCGGCGGCGGGATCTACTACAAGGTGTTCACTTTCTACGCGGTGGATCTCAAGACCAAGTTCTTCCTTCTGCTCAAGTCCGACGTGACGAACGCGCTCAAGAGAGAACATAAACAGCACCAGATCCTTGCGGACGCCCTCAACGCTGCCCAGCACGCCAATGAGGCGAAGACCTACTTCCTCTCGAATATGAGCCATGAGATCCGCACCCCGATGAACGCGATCATTGGACTCAACAATATTGCGCTCAGAGATCCCACACTCTCACAGCAGACCAGAGGCTATCTCGTCAAGATCAGTGAGAGCGCGGGACATCTGCTCAGCCTGATCAACGATATCCTCGATATGAGCCGCATCGAGTCAGGCAAGATGACTTTACATAAAGAAGATTTTTCTTTTAAAGAAATATTAAGCCAGATTGAAACGATGATCCAAGCGCAGTGTAAAGAGAAAGGACTGACCTTTACCTGTGAGATCATAGGGGAGATCGACGACTGGTATTACGGAGACGATACCAAGCTCAAACAGATCATCATCAATATCCTGTCCAACGCGATCAAGTTCACCGAGGCGCCCGGTCAGGTCACGCTGACCGTTGAGAGGACCGCCCGATTTGAGAACCAGACTACCCTGCATTTTGTCATCAGCGATACGGGTATCGGTATGGATCCGAAATTTTTGCCGCATATCTTTGACGCTTTTGCTCAGGAAGACGCTACCCGCAACAACAAATTCGGCAACACGGGTCTGGGCATGGCGATCACCAAGAGTATCGTAGAGATGATGAACGGCACTATCTCCGTGGAATCCGAGAAAGGCGTCGGTACAACCTTCTCGGTCAACATTACACTGCAGGATTGCGAGAGACGGGTCTCAGACGGTTCCTCCTTTGATTATTCCTCTGTCAAGGCGCTTATGATCGATAACGATCCCGTTACGATGGAGAATACCTGCAAGATGCTGGAAGATCTTGGCGTGACGTACGATACCGCGTCATGCGGTGAAGACGCGCTGTACGCGATGGAGATTCACCACGCCAAGCAGGAGCCGTACAGTTTTGTGCTGATCGACTGGAAGATGCCCGGACACTGTACGCTCGAGATGATCCGCAGGATCCGTGAGAGATTCCGTGACAGAGAGAGAATTATCGTCATCTCCGCTTTTGATAACGATGATGCGAAGGGCGAAGCTCTTCAGGCGGGCGCAGATAGCTATATTTCTAAAAACGAATTTTCTTCGGCAATTCGCGCCGAGATAGAGAAGCAAAGAAAGCTTCAGAATACTGCGGAAGATATGGATGACAGACTCAAGGGCAAGAGAATTCTTCTTGCCGAGGATATGCCGATCAACGCAGAGATCATCAAGCAGCTGCTGATGATGAAAGAAATGACGGTCGAACACGCGAATGACGGCAGAGAGGCGTTGACGATGTTTGACAACAGCGCTCCCGGTTACTACCAGGCGATCCTGATGGATGTGCGTATGCCGATCATGGACGGTCTCGAGACCACCGCGGCGATCCGTGCGCTGGAGCGTAAGGATTCCAAGACGATCCCGATCATTGCGCTGACCGCCAACGCTTTTGATGAAGATGTGCAGCGTTCTTTGCAGGTGGGTATGAACGCACATCTCTCCAAGCCCGTAGAGCCTGAACAGCTTTACAGGACAATTGACGAATTAATAGATTGAAACAGAGGATACTGTCATGAACCTTTTTAAAAATCCGCAAAGTGACGGGTCCCGGATGACGCCATATCTGTCTTCTGCCGGCGCGTGGGCGCTTGCCTTAGGCTGTACGATCGGCTGGGGCGCATTCGTGATGCCCGGCACCACTTTCCTTCCGGTGGCGGGTCCGCTCGGATCTTTGATCGGACTTTCTATCGGCGCCTTGATCATGGTTTTGTTCGGAAGCAACTATACCCGTTTGATCAAGCGTTATCCCGGCGCGGGCGGCTCTTATACCTACGCGAAAGCGCTGCTCGGCGGTGACCACGGCTTCCTTTGCGGATGGATGCTGCTTTTGGCTTATATCGCTATTCTTTGGGCGAACGCGACCGCGATCACCCTGATATTAAGAAGCTGTTTGGGAGATATCTTCTGCTTCGGTTTTTGCTATCAGGTATTCAGCTATGACGTCTATCTGGGAGAATTGCTGCTGTCCGCTTTTTTTGTCATTTTAGGAGCGGCAATCTGTATACTGAGCAGAAATCTGTCGAAATGGCTCCAGATCATCTGTGTATCTATACCGCTTGTGGGAATGTGCACGACGTTTGTCGCGGTTGTGATCCACAGAGGTGGGCTGTCCGGGCTTGCTCCGCTGTTTCGGGAGACTTCTTCTCCGACTGTACAGGTGATCAGTGTAATCCTTCTGGCTCCGTGGGCATTTCTGGGATTTGAATCCATCTCTCATTCGGCAGGAGAGTTCCGCTTTTCCAAAAAGAAGACTTTCCCGATCATGGTATTATCCATTCTTGCCGCTTTGATTTGTTATGCGACGCTGGCGATTTGCGCATGCTGCGTCCATCCCGACGGATATGACGGATGGTTGGATTATATATCGGATCTTTCCCAACTTGAGGGCGTCGCCCAGATACCGACGTTCTACAGCGCGCAGGAGGCGTTGGGCACCACAGGTCTCGTGATTCTGGCGGTATCTGCCGTATGCGCTGTCATGTCGAGTATCATCGGTCTTTATGTCGCTACCAGCAGGCTGATGTACGCGATGGCGTTTGACAAGATGCTGCCGAGAGTGTTTGCCAGACAGAACAAACGAGGCACGCCGTATATGGCGATCATGATTACTGCCGCGATCTCCTGTGTGGTTCCGTTCTTCGGCAGAACGGCGATCGGTTGGATCGTTGATGTCGTTACGATCGGCGCTACCGTTGTCTATGCCTATATTTCTATCTGCAACGTGATCATCGGTTTGCGTGAGAAAAAACGTATGCCGGTGGTTTGGGGTGCTTTGGGCGCTGTTATTTCTGTCAGCTTTGTGATATTCTATCTGATCCCCAGCTTCCGTATCAACACGGATCTCGCCTCCCAGTCGTATATGATACTGATCCTGTGGAGCGTGATGGGAATCGTAGTCTTCCGGATACTGGTCGGAAAAGATAAGAAACGCCGTCTCGGAAAGAACGGCGTGGTCTGGATCGTACTGTTATTATTGATCCTGCTGGTATCTATCTCCTGGATCGTCAGCGACACGGCGGAGGAGAACGTTCAGGTCGGAAAGGATATCCGATCCGTATATTATCAGAGTTCATACAGTTATCGCACCGCGCCGAATGAGGATGTCATCAACAAAACCGGAGACTATATTTCACGGCGTATGACCGAGTTCGGTAATACGCTCAAGCGAAATTATTATATACAGGCGGGT
>CAZPOG010000104.1:0-7965 GCA_964588105.1 uncultured Ruminococcus sp.
CGGTCTGCCGAATACGATCAGCGAAATGACTTTAGCGCACTTCGGATCGATCGTCAGATCGTCGGCGTAACCGATTTTTTGACCGTCTCTCTGGTTGATGACTTCCTTCTTTCTGATCTGAGAAAAGGTCTGCCGCAAATTAAATTCACCTCAATTGGCACAATGGATCTCTCATTTCAGTGTATTCATTATACCTTGCATTTATGTCAAAAAAATACACTCACTGTAAAGCGAGTGTAAATATTATATGAATTTAAAAATGTTTTTGAAAAGTTGTATAGAACTATACAATTTTTCTTTTTTATGACTATAGGTGGAGGGGGGGTATAGAATTAGGAGTTAGGAATTAGGAATGAGGAATTATATTATATATTATGTTCTATAACAATTTATCGATGGAGTCGAGGATGGACTGGTTGGCGCAGAACATGATATTGGTCATGATCAGCACGTCGTCGATCCCGTTCTCTTTGCAGAATTCACTCAGATCACCACTCCAGTAACGGAAGTCGATGGAATAGATATCTTCGTAGTTATAGGTCAGATACGGGACAAAGGCGTTGCCGAAACTCTCGTGGATCACGGCGATCTTTTTTCCGCAGACGGAATCGCTCTCGCTGTGGATGTGTTCCAGCGGATAATCTCCCATCAAAAAGAGAGAATAGACATCTTCGCCGGACGGCATAGCTTCGTAATAACAGGTGTCAAAATGTAGGACTTCGCCGTCTTCAGTGGTGATATCATCGGTGACCGCGTAAGGCAGCTGCCAGTAGGATACGGAGTCGGTATTCAGCTCGGCGTTGACTACCCGGGTGATGGATCCCGTAAAGCTGTCTACCGTCTGCTCTTCACAGTCGTCAAGGCTGAGCGCCGGCAAACCGGCTGTCCCGGCAAAAGCAGTATATGCATAGTACGCGCCGAGTCCGGTCCAGTGATGATCGGAGGCAAAATAGATGTATTCACGGCAATGAGAGGAAAGCAGGTTATACGGATTGACCGGTACGGCAGAGCTGTCGATCGAGGTATAGGCAGTCCGCATAAAGTCCGCCTGGGAGTCGGTATCCACCGAGTTCTCACCCGAAAGCAGTCTTTGCGGAAGCAGAAATTCAGAATTGATCGGGACAATCAGCGCGAAGGTCGTGATCCCGTCCCCCATCTTTTCGGCGGCTGTGTCGATGAACGAAGCGTAACGCCGGGCGCTTGCTTCTCCTCCGAAGAAAAGAGAAAACGCCTGACCGTTCCAGATGTAGTACTCGTCTTCATAGAAGCCTTCGCCCCCGGCGTCTTCGGGATCTGCGGGGAGATAGGTTTCGATCGAGAGCATATCGTCTTCTTTTGTCGCGGCTTCGGTGGGAGTAAGTTTCTCGACCTCTGAAGGCGAAGCGGCTTGTGTGGAGATCTGTGTTTCCTGAGAAGACTGTGATATGTTGCAGGAGCCTAAGGCGAGAGCGCCGAGCAGGATCGAGAATACGAGCAAAAGATCAAGCGCGGTGATCAGCCGGGTGTGTGTTGAAGATATAATTGCTTTCATACTGTTATCTCTTTCGTGTTATCCGATAGCTTCGTTGACAATGCTCATCATCTCGTCGTAATCCTGAGATACGATCAGGGTGACGAATCTGCCGGAGGTGGTCACGCCGCACTGCTTTGCCAACTCGAGCTCTTTGGGACTGTAGGAAGCATACATGCTGATAATGGAATGATATCGGCGTTCAAGCATGGTCTGCACGCTGTCGACGGCGTTGGCATCAACCGCTTCTACCAAGACGATTTCTGCGGGAGCGTTGGTACTGTCCTCTTTGATCTGTGCGGCAAACTGCTTGACGTCATCCGGTGATATCGAGTAATAGACCTCCAGCTCGGATACATCCGTCAGCTCTTTGAATCCTTCGGTATCATCAGCGAAAGCCGTATTAATTTCACGCAGGACCGATTGAAGATCGACCTGTTTTGTACCACAGCCGAACAGCATTACAGGCAGCAGTAAGATAACCAAGAATAACGAGATCTGTCGTTTCATAAGTCTACCCTTCCCCATTACTTTTTCAGCTACACATTATAACATAATTTCCCATAATAACAAGATTTGTTACAGTATTTTCATCGAATTTTCAGATAAGAAAAGACGCCGTATGAAACGGCGTCAAATGTTATTAGTATCCGTGAGCTTCCTGGAGCATCATATCTTTGACCTTCATCAGTCGGGTCTGGGTAGAACGCTCGTTCTCGTCGAGTTTTCTGACGATATATCGGATCTGCTCCTGCGTTTGCGGGATCATGACATGCTCAAGCGCGTTGACCCTGCGGCGAGTCTTCTCGATCTCAGCCGCCATCAACTGGCAGGACTTCTCGATCTCAGCGAGCTTGATGAGGTCGGACAGAATATCGGAAAGCGACTTGACCGCGTCGTCGAGGTCGGCGGAAGTAAAGGCGAAGCCGTAGGAATAGATGTCGTTCTCGTCGGGAGTACGGGTGGTGTAGGAGAACTGCGGAATATCCACGCTCATCACATTCTTGAAGCTCTGGGTAACGTAGACCTCCTGCTTGGGCGCGAGCAAAGCGGCTTTGAGCGTCTCATCACTCATGGAAGCTTTCGCCAAAACGAAATTGGAGTTAGCGTTTTTGATGCCCTCCTCTACCCTGATCCTCAGCGCCTTGTTCTCTTTGACGAGTTCGAGGAATTGACGCATCAGCTCGTCGCGCTTATCCTTGAGCAGCTTATGGCCGCGGGTGGCGGTATTCAGTTTTTTCTTAAGCTTAGAAAGCTCCATTCTGGTCGGGTTGACCTGTTTGACTGCCATGATTATCACCTGATTGGAGAATATATAATCTGTCATTCCGAGGAGGGCAACGCCCGACGTGGGAATCCCCCTCCTCATACGACCGTGAATAAAGACAAACCCTCATATAACAATATTAATGACAAGGGGATTGCCACGGTCGCTTAGTCGCTCCCTCGCAATGACATCCGAATCAATAGTACATATCAAGATACTTGTCATCGATACGTTTGAGTTCACTGCGCGGGAGGATGCGAAGCAGCTCCCAGCCGAGATCTAAGGTCTCTTCGATGGTACGGTTGGTCTCGTAACCCTGAGAGACGTATTCTTTCTCAAAGCGATCGGCGAACTGCGCGTAGAGCTTGTCGATATCGGTCAGAGCGGATTCGCCTAAGATTACCATCAGCTCCTTACAGTCCTTGCCTCTCGCGTAAGCGGAGAAGAGCTGGTTCATGGTGTTAGAGTGGTCGGCTCTGGTCTTGCCCTCGCCGATACCCTTGTCCTTCAGACGGGAAAGCGACGGCAAAACGTCGATGGGAGGCGCGATATTCTTTCTGTACAGTTCACGGGAGAGAATGATCTGACCCTCGGTGATATAGCCGGTAAGGTCCGGAATCGGATGGGTCTTGTCATCCTCAGGCATGGTCAGAATCGGGATCAGGGTGATCGAACCCTTCTTGCCCTTCTGTCTGCCGGCGCGCTCATATAATGTCGCGAGGTCGGTGTACATATAGCCGGGATAGCCGCGTCTGCCGGGAACTTCCTTACGAGCGGCGGAAACTTCTCTTAACGCGTCGGCGTAGTTGGTGATATCGGTCATGATGACCAGCACGTGCATATCCGCGTCAAATGCGAGATACTCTGCGGCGGTCAGCGCCATACGCGGGGTGGAAATACGCTCAATAGCAGGGTCGTTCGCCAAGTTGACGAACATGACGGTACGGTCGATCGCGCCGGTCTCCTTGAAGCTCTCGATAAAGTAGTTGGACTCTTCAAAAGTGATACCCATAGCGGCAAAGACAACAGCGAACTGCTCGTCAACACCTCTGACTCTCGCCTGTCTGGCGATCTGGGCGGCAAGCTGGGCGTGAGGCAAACCGGAAGCCGAGAAGATCGGCAGCTTCTGTCCTCTGACCAGTGTGTTGAGTCCGTCAATCGCGGAAACACCTGTCTGGATAAACTCCTGCGGGTAGTTTCTCGCGTAGGGATTCATCGGCAGACCGTTGATATCCATACGCTTGACGGGAAGGATGTCGGGACCGCCGTCGATGGGCTTGCCCATACCGTCAAAGACACGGGAAAGCATATCGGTGGAGACGGGAAGCTCCATGCTTCTGCCTAAAAATCTGACCTTGGAATCGGAGAGGTTGATGCCCGCAGCGGAGTCAAAGAGCTGTACTAAAGCGTCTTCACCGTTGATCTCGAGCACCTTGCACCGGCGTACTTCGCCGGAGCTTAACTCGATCTCGCCGAGGTCGTTATAGTTGACGTCCGAGACGCCTTTGACCAGCATCAGAGGGCCTGCTACTTCCTGAATGGTTCTGTATTCTTTTGGCATTACTCTTCCCCCTTGCTGATGATATCGTCGATATCTTTCTCGAGATTATAGATAATGTCATCGAAGGATCTGTCGATCTCGTCGTCCTTGACATACTTGAATCTGCCGATACGTTCTCTGATGGGCATGTTGATCAGCGCGTTGAGGTCGGCGCCTTTTTCAACTCCCGCGGTGGAAAGATCAAAGAACTTGAGCACCAGCTGCATCATCTTATACTGTTTCTTTAAAGTAGAATAGGTGTCGGTCTCGTGGAACGCGTTCTGGTGGAGGAAGTCCTCTCGGATGGAACGCGCGGCTTCGAGTTTGATGCGGTCGCCCTTGGAAAGCGCGTCCATACCGACCAGCTTGACGATCTCTTCGAGCTCACTCTCATCCTGTAAGAGCGCCATCAGACGGGCTCTGAGATCCATCCAGTCCTCTGCGACGTTGTCCTTGTACCACTGCGCCATGGTATCGATGTAGAGTGAATAGGAGGTCAGCCAATTGACTGCCGGGAAATGTCTCTTGTACGCCAGTGACGCGTCGAGTCCCCAGAATACCTTGACGATTCTGAGTGTCGCCTGAGAAACGGGTTCGGAAATGTCACCGCCGGGAGGCGATACCGCGCCGATAACGGAGAGGGAACCCTCCTGCTCGTCAGAGCCTAAAGTGATCACGCGTCCGGCTCTCTCATAGAACTGCGCGAGACGGGAACCCAAATATGCGGGATAGCCTTCTTCACCGGGCATTTCTTCCAGACGTCCTGACATCTCACGCAAAGCTTCCGCCCAGCGGGAGGTGGAGTCAGCCATCAGAGCGACGGAGTAACCCATATCTCTGAAGTACTCGGCGATAGTGATACCGGTGTAGATCGAAGCCTCTCTTGCCGCAACGGGCATATCGGATGTGTTGGCGATCAGTACGGTTCTCTCCATCAAAGAGTGTCCGGTCTTGGGGTCGAGCAGCTCGGGGAACTCGTTTAATACGTCGGTCATCTCGTTGCCGCGTTCACCGCAGCCGATATACACGACGATGTCAGCCTCCGCCCACTTGGCAAGCTGGTGCTGAACGACGGTCTTGCCGGAGCCGAAAGGACCGGGAACAGACGCGACGCCGCCTTTGGCGATCGGAAACAGCGTGTCGACGACTCTCTGGCCGGTGACCAGCGGCATATCGGGAGAAAGCTTCTTCTTGTAGGGTCTGCCGATACGGACAGGCCACTTCTGCATCAGCGTCAGGTTATGGGTCTTGCCGTCCTTATCCTCAACGACAGCAACGGTATCCGTCACGGTGAACTCACCGGACTGGATCGACTTGATCACGCCTTCGACCTTGTTCGGAACCATGATCTTGTGCAGGACGATCTCGGTCTCCTCTACGGTACCGATCACGTCGCCCGCAACGACCTTGTCGCCGATATTGGCTGTAGCTTTGAACTGCCAGACCTTGTCACGCTTTAAGGAAGGAACGGACACGCCTCTGGAGAGGTTGTTGCCCGAGACCTTCATGATATCGTCAAGCGGTCTCTGGATACCGTCGTAGATACTCTCGATCAGTCCGGGGCCGAGCTCTACGGAAAGCTGTGTGCCGGTGGACACGACAGGTTCTCCGGGGCCTAGACCCGAAGTCTCCTCATAGACCTGGATCGACGCTAAATCTCCGTGCATTTCGATGACTTCGCCGACCAGATTGAGGTTGGAGACGTGAACAACGTCATACATATTACAGTCTCTCATACCCTCGGCGATAACCAAGGGACCTGCGACCTTTTTGATGATGCCTGTACTCATATCAATCAATCCTTTTTATGGAATAGTGGGTAAAATACTTTGTCATTCTGAGGCTCCAAAGGAGCCGTGAGAATCCCATAATTTAGTGATTAGTGGTTGGTGATTAATGATTAGTGTGTAGGGTCCTGCGGACGGCTATTACAAATAACTAACCACTATCCACTAAACACTAACCACTCGTATTGGGGGATTGCCACGGGGCTTTGCCCCTCGCAATGACTTTTTATTAATCATTAAATATGTCTGAGCCGACGGCTTTTTCTACCGAGCGGCTGACGGCGGAGAGTCCCTCGCCGGTGTTGCCTTTGACCCCGGGGATCAGGATGATCGCGGGCGTGGGCTGTTCGCAGAACTTCTCGATCTCTTTCTCGAGGATCACCGCGGCGGCTTCGGTCACATAAACGATACTGTAGTTCTGGTTGGAACACAGCTTCTTGAAAGCCGCGATATCCTTCTCGGGATTCTCTGTATAATAGGCGTCCAGTCCGAGAGCGGAAAAGCCGTAGACGCTCTCTTTGTCGCCGAAAACAGCAATCTTATACATAACTCTTCCTCAGTCTTTCTCTGATCACGTCGCTGTCGAGATCATTGACTTTAGCGGAGAGGATCATCCGCACCGCCTTGATCTCGCTCTTCTTGGCGACAATATAGCCGATCACGGGACCGATCGAAAACGGCTCCCACTTCTGGGGTCTGAGCACCTCGGTCATATAGTCGTCGCACCACTTCTCAAAAGCGGAGAGAGATACCTCCAGCGCATCACAGGCGCTCTTATAGTCGGTCTCTCTGAGATACTCGATGATCTCATCATAGCCGTGAGAAGCGCACACAGCTAACTTGTCGACATTGAGCGTGTCGCAATCCGCGAGCGAGCGCTTGATAAAGTCAAGCGGCTTCTTCGTCTTCGCACAGCGAACGGCGATCTTGATATCGGATGAAGCGACCAGCTGTTCACAGTACAGCCTGACGATATCGTTGTCGGACTCGGACTTGAGCTGATAGATATAGTCAAGACAGCCCTTGTCAACGATGATATCGCACAGCTGACCGTCGGAGGTCTGCAAGAGAACAGACATCGCCTCCTGACAGACGTCAGAGAGATAATCGGGGAGTCTGTCATACTCGCGCTTTGATACAGCGTCAACGATCAGAGACGGCTTGGTAACGGCGTTCTGGATCAGCATACCGTCGCACTTCTCGTCTCTGGTGACTGCCTTAACGGCTACCTTGAGATTGTGGAAGTCATTCTCTACCAGTAAAAACGCGTAGACGCTTTTATCGGGGACGATCTCGTTGACAAATGTCCACAGTTTATTTTCTTCAGAAGAAATAAGCTGATCTAAAGACTCATCCTTGGCGCTGTCGCCCCAGCCTTTATCCTTCAGAATACGAACGACCTCGTCGCTGTTTTTAGCCGTGAGAAGTCCTTCAAGCTCGTTGTCGGTGAGAAGATTGGTCTCTTTGAAACGTATGCGCGCGACAGCGTAGGTAAAATCTGTCTGTGCCATAAGACTCTCCTTTCTCAGAACAGCAGCGAGGACGCTCTGTCGGACAGTTCTTCCGCCTTAGAGCGGCAGATCGCGTCAAAGGAGCAGTTCTCTTCAATACCGCCGTAAGCTAAGATAAAGCCGGAGTCGATGTCAAGAGCCTCCTGTGAGATGACGAGTTCGCCCTTGGAGACCTTGTTGATCTTGTCCTGAAAGCCAGAAGGTAATCTGCCGAGATCCTTCTTGCCAAAGTAGATCACGCCTCTGTCATCCTGAGAATTCTTCTCGATCATCTTGACGATCAGAGAGAAGTATTCGTCATCGGGAAGGCGCTTCGCCTTCTCAAGACCATCAGAAAGCATCTTAGCGAT
>CAZPOG010000105.1:0-7934 GCA_964588105.1 uncultured Ruminococcus sp.
GGTGTATATCATCGAGGTCAACCCGAGATCGTCGAGAACCGTTCCGTTCCTCTCAAAATCCACCGGCTATTCCTTAGCGGATATCGCGACGGAAGTCATCTTAGGCAAGAGTCTCAAAGAACAGGGCATTTTCGATCTATATCCCGAGGAAAAGAAACGCTACTATGTCAAGGTGCCGGTCTTCTCATTCCGAAAGATCAAAGGTCTCGACGCTTATCTCAGCCCGGAGATGAAGTCCACAGGAGAAGCGATCGGCTATGATAAATCACTTTCGAGAGCGATGTACAAGGCGCTCGTTGCGGCAGGTACCAAGGTGCAGAACTACGGTACGGTTATTGTCACGCTCGCCGACGAGGATAAAGAAGAGGCGATCCCGCTGATCAGACGTTTCTACAACCTCGGCTTCAATATCGAAGGTACCGATCTGACCGCAAAAGTCCTGCGCGAGCACGGTATTAAGACAAGAACGCTGCGGAAGCTCAGCGAGGGCTCCAATCAACTTCTCGACGCTCTCAGAGCCGGTCATGTTTCATATCTTATTAACACCCGCGCGATCCTGTCGGGCGTCCACTATGAGGACGGCACCGCGATCCGCAGAACTGCGATCGAAAACGGCGTAACGACATTTACTTCACTTGACACGGTAAGAGTATTGCTTGACGTACTCGAAGAAACCACATTGACCATATCCACAATAGATGCATAATAACAATGCAGTCATTGCGAGGCTTGCACCGCAAGCCGTGGCAATCCCCTTGTCATTCCGACCGGTTGCAGGAGTAAGGGGATTCCCACGTCGCGGATGGATCCGCTCCTCGGAATGACAGAAAGTAACAGAACGGAGGTTTTCTCATGGCACCATTTGAAAAGACAAAATCCGGTATCCCGATGATGGACGAGGCGCTGCATTATATTCGCCTCGGAGACAATGTTGTCTGGCAGGTGCCGTCGCTCGACGAGTTCCGCTATGTTGCGGAGAAGTTTGCGAACCAAGCGATCGAAGACGGCAGGAATCTGATCTACATCCGTTTTGCCGAGCACGAGCCGATCCTCACGCCGCGCGAGGGGTTGAAGATCGAGCACGTGGAGCTGTCCCATCGTTTTGAGACCTTCACCGTCAACATCCACAACCTGATCGAACGAGAGGGATTTGACGCGTTCTATGTATTTGACTGCCTGTCAGAACTGGAGCAGGCGTGGTCTACCGATCTGATGATGGGCAACTTCTTCCACCTGACCTGTCCGTATCTGTTCATCCTCGACACCGTCGCGTTCTTTCCGATCATTCGCGGACGTCATTCCTTCGACGCGATCGCGACCATCCGTGACACCACACAGCTGTTCATGGACGTATACAAAGATGAAAAGGATGTTTATGTCCGTCCGATGAAGGTGTGGAACCGCTATTCACAGACGATGTTTCAGCCCTATCATCTGAACTATGCGGACAACAGCTTCACCGTACTCAGTGACGGTACCGAGGTCAGCCACTTCTACAGCGTGATGAACAAAGAAGCTACGCAGGCGCAGGATCAGAATATCGACAGCTGGGAGCGTTTCTTCAACAAAACAAAGCTGCTCTATCAAAGCGGCATTGACGTTACAAAGGAATGTTCCAAGATCTGTAACATCATGCTCACAAGGGACGAAAAGATGCGCAAGCTCATCAAGGCGAATTTCAAGCCTGAGGATTACTTCGAGGTGCATTCCCGTATGGTCGGTACCGGCATGATCGGCGGCAAAGCATGCGGTATGCTGCTCTCTCGCAAGATTGTAGAGAATCACCGTCCGGATATCTTTGCGCGCTTTGAGCCGCATGACTCCTACTATATCGGCTCCGACGTATTTTACGCCTATATTGTGGACAACGGCTTCTGGGACCTCAGAATCAAACAGAGGACGGAGGAAGGCTACTTTACGCTCGCCAAAGAGTTTGAGCAGAAGATCATGGAGGGCAAGTTCCCCGCCCGGATCGAAGCGGAGTTCAGACGCATCCTCGATTATTACGGCAACGATCCGGTCATCGTCCGTTCAAGTTCCATCCTTGAAGACGGTTTCGGCAACGCTTTCGCGGGCAAGTACGAGTCTGTTTTTTGCGGCGGTCAGGAGAACCCCGAGGAACGGCTGAAAGCCTTTGAAGAAGCGGTTAAGACCGTTTATGCCAGCACGATGAGTATGTCCGCGCTTGATTACAGAAAACGCCGCGGGCTCGACAAGCGCGACGAGCAAATGTCGATCCTCGTCCAGCGCGTATCAGGCTCCAGATATGAGGGCTTTTTCATGCCCTGTACGGCAGGCGTGGGCTATTCGGCAAGCCCCTACCGCATGGGATCGGAAAAGCCGAAGACCGGCATGCTGCGATTGGTCATGGGTTTAGGCACTGCGGCGGTTGATAGAAGGACAGGTTCCTACCCGCGTTTGGTATCGCTCGACAACCCAACAAAGGTACTCAGCACAAATATGACCGAACGACAGCAGTTCTCACAGAGGATCGTAGACGCGATCAGCGTTGTGACCAACGACGTCGAAGGTTTTGATTCGATGAAGATATGCAATTCTGTTCCGCGTTATCTGAAGAACATGATCTATTCACACAACCACGAGACCGAGAGCCGTCTCAGAGAGCGCGGCGACTGGCGCGATGTGCTGTTCATCACCTGTGACGGACTGGCGAAAAACGAACAGCTGATGGCGGATATGCGCGACATCCTCGGGCTGATCCAGAGCCACTATGAATATCCCGTCGACACGGAATACACCATCAACTTCGCGCCCGACGGCAGTTATGTGATCGACCTGCTCCAATGCCGTCCCTTACAGCTGACAGCAGAGGGAGATAAGATCACCGTGCCCGATGGAATCGACAAAAAGGATATCCTTCTCGAGACCAAGGGCGTATCCATGGGCTTCTCCCGCGAGCTCAGTCTCGACGGCGTTGTCTATATCGATCCGATCGCCTACTATCAGCTCCCGTACCGAAGAAAGTATGAGATCAAGGACGCTCTCTCCAAGGTGAACTGGCACTACCGCGGACAAGGCAAGCGTCTGCTGCTTCTGACCCCGGGGCGTATCTGTACCTCATCGCCCGAATTGGGCGTGCCGTCAGGCTTCTCGGATATCAGCGAGTTCTCCG
Source organism: uncultured Ruminococcus sp. (assembly GCA_964588105.1). GTDB lineage: Bacteria > Bacillota > Clostridia > Oscillospirales > Acutalibacteraceae > Ruminococcoides. The sequence continues at coordinate 3,134 of CAZPOG010000105.1, forward strand.
TGATCGCGGAGGTCTCTGAGTCCAGAGTCGGCTACATTCCCGAGCTGAGCTACGGCAGTCATATCTTCCAGGACCTTGTCGAAGCGGGCATTTTGTACACGGCAGTTTTCGAGAAAGAGAGCACCGTTGCCTATGATCCTGAATTATTAAAACAGTTCACGGATAAAACAGAAGAACTTACCTCACTCGCAGATGACATTCAAGACGTCTTTCGCGTCTATGAACCATCTGACGGAGTTTTGACCCTTTACTATGACATGGGAGAGGAGCACCTGCTGGTGTGCAAAACAAGTTAAAAAATCGATATGATATCATGATCTGTTGATGAATCATTTTCGAAGCTGATGAGAAAAAAGAATGGCTTAAACCCTGCGTTTAAGCCGTTTTTTTCGGTTATAGATTGAATTTGACCCGTTTTATCGATGGTCGGTACCAAGACTAATAAAATGGTTTAGTGCATTTTAACTAAATCAGATAAGTTATTTTTGGATTGTAAGCATGAACGTCATATGATACAATTGAGACATGATAAGATCGAGTCGCTGTATAATGAAGAATAAAATGTGTTTTGATTCATCTGTCATTCTATTATTATCATATTTACGGAGGGAATCTTATGAAAATCACAAAAAAGATCGCAGCAGTCGTTTTGACGCTGGCGCTTGTTGCGGCGATGTTCTCTGTATCGGTGTTCAGCACTGCCGCCGCACAATGGAACGACTACAGCTCGGCAGCTGCTCAGCTGGATAAGGATTACGCCTATTACGGCGAGCTCGGCGCAATCTACAGCTATCAGGAAACGACCTTCAGGGTATGGGCTCCTCTGGCGACTGACGTCAAGCTTAACCTCTATAAGACCGGCTCCGACACTGAAGCAGGCGCTGAGAATTTGGGTACCCACACGATGGAGAAGCTGATGGATGGTACCGATTGGACCGGCGTATGGACGTATACGGTAACGGGTGAATTAGCCGGCACCTACTACACCTACACCATCACCAACCCTGACCATATCTGCAGAAATACGAAGACTGTCACCCATGAGACACAGGATCTTTATTCCTACGCGGTCGGCGTCAACGGCGATCGTTCCATGGTCGTCGATCTTGATGCTACCGATCCCGATGGCTGGGAGAATGACAGCCATATCGTCACCGATAATCAGACCGACGCGATCATCTGGGAGGTTCAGGTCAAGGATTTCTCCTTTAATGAGAATTCCGGCGTCAGTGAGCCCAACCGCGGCAAGTTCCTCGCCTTCACCGAGACCGGCACCACGCTGAACAGCGAAGGTGATATTGCTACCTGTGTCGACTACTTAAAGTCACTCGGTATCACTCACGTTCAGATAAACCCCTTCAATGATTTTGCAAGCCTGAACGAAGCGGTTGATACTACCAACCAGTTCAACTGGGGCTATGACCCAAAGAACTACGGTGTTCCCGAGGGCTCCTTCTCTTCGAATCCCTTCGACGGCAACGTCAGAATCAACGAGTGCAAGCAGATGATTCAGGCGCTCCACAACGCCGGCATCGGCGTTATTATGGACGTGGTGTATAACCACACCTATTCTACTAATTCCTGTTTCAACTACTCGGTTCCCGAGTATTACTACAGAATGACCTCCAATGGCGGCTATTCCAACCAGTCCGCCTGCGGCAACGACACCGCCTCCGAGCGGGCGATGTACAGACGATATATGCGCGATATGATCAAATACTGGGCCAACGAGTACCACATCGACGGCTTCCGTTTTGACCTGATGGGCATTCACGACGGAGAGACCATGGAGTTGATCCGTGAGGATCTCGACGAGATCGACAGCCGCATTCTCACATACGGCGAGGGCTGGTCCGGCGATACCGTTTACGATCCTCTGACCTGCTCCGGAACCGAAACCTATATGGCCGTTCAGAATAACGCCAATCGGCTCCCGTCCCGTATCGCTTTCTTCAACGATCAGATCAGAGACGGTGTCAAGGGCAGCGTATTCTCCGCCCCGACTGCTAAGGGCTATGTCAACGGTGAGACGACTCTGGCTTCCGACGTTGCTTTCGGTATCCGTGCAAATTCCGTAGGCGCTGCCAATTGGCGTTCGTCTGCTCCGGAGCAGACGGTTACTTATGCTTCCTGCCATGATAATATGACGCTTTACGATAAGCTCGCCGCTTGTGATCAGAATAGCGCTGATATTAATTACAGGAAGAGATATTCAGGCGCGATCAAGACGAACAAGTTTGCCGCCGCCATCACCAACTCCTCTCAGGGTATAGACCTTATGTTAGCGGGCGAGGAGATGGGACGATCCAAGGACGGCAATGAGAATTCCTATAATTCCTCTCCCACGCTGAATATGATTGACTGGTCGTTGTTGGAGTCCAACTCTGATCTGGTTTCCTACTACAAGGGCCTGATCGAGCTGAGAAAGGTGTTCTCTCCCTTTACCTCCAATATTAGCGATACTTTTGACGATTCCTATGCATATACCTTTACGGAATCTCCTGCCAGAGCAGGGCTTAGCATCTCCTATGTAGTGGATAATTCTAAAGAAGGCGAATGGAACAAGGTAGCCGTTCTCTTCAACGGCAACACCACCGACACGACGATAAAGCTCAAGAAGACTGAAACCACCACCGAGGATACCGAGTGGGTCATCATCACCGACGGCACTACCTCCGGTATCACCGCTATCGGTGAGAACAAGGGTCTGTCTTTTAATGTACCCGCTTCTTCCGCAATCATTGCGGTCGAGAAGTCGACCTATGAAGAAGCCGGAATCACTTCTGATTTCACCAGAGTCAAGGTCAACAATATTTTGCCCTCAGGGACCCTGTTCTCCACTTATACCCTTCTCGGCAGACCGGGTGAGTACTATAAGGCGTTCCCTGACGAAGACGCCCCGATCAGGTATGAGTACGATTCTGTAGAAGGAGATCCGGAAGGAACGTTTTCCGATGAAGACGCTGTTGTGAATTTCAAGTACCGGAGATTTATTCCCTCGTCGCTGACGCCTGAATTCGGCGACGTCGATGACGATTCAGAGATTACCATCCTGGACGGTACCGTTTTGCAGAAGTATCTTGCTTCACTTGTGAGACTCGACGAGGAGCATCAAAAGCGCGGCGATTATGACTATGATACACTCACCACGATCGTCGACGTGACCCTTCTCCAGAAATACCTGGCTTCGATAGATGTTTCTATCTGCAATGTTACCACCAGCTTTATCGGTACCCTTGAGGATGGTACCGAAGGAACGGTCTGTGCTCCCGTCACCGTACAGTACCGTCTCGGCTCCCATTATACGACCGAGCCGATCAGCATCCCGCACTATATTCTCGACACGACGCCTCACAACGCTTCCGGTACCGTAACGGGTAGTAAGCTGGTCACGTATCATTACACCTATTATAACGACGATGTCACCATCCATGTCAAGCACAGCGGTGGTCTGACCTGGACACCGTCTCTCTGGGCTTGGACTACTGAAGGTATCAACGCGTTTGACACTTGGCCCGGCTACAAAATGTCCGACGTAGATGCGAACGGCTGGGCCACCACGACCTTCAACGTATCGGGTGGTCAGGACTACTTCATCATTATTTCCAACGACGGTAATGATAAGACCTCCGATGTCGGTCCTATCAAGTTTACCGATTATCCCGAGATATGGGTCGTCATTGATGATAACAGTGTCGTGAATCAGACGGAATACATCCGATATTACAACTACAACCCCGATATTGAAAACTGATTGATATAGAAAAAGATCCCGCTCAGCCGAGCGGGATCTTTTTTGTTAGTACAGGGGCAGAAGGACTTGAAATGACTGTCGGCGGTGTGACCGATCAGTGCCTCAACCGGGTGCAGTATATCCCGATTGAGGAAGCAAAAGTCTTTGGAAAACCGGAGCTTTACAGCGTGCTGTGCCGCTTTGACGCGCAGCCGCGCCGTCAGCTTCTCTCATATCTGACGGAGTGTGAGGGATACTTGTATTCCGTCTTCACCGAGTCGTTATTTGCATATAACAAGCAGCTTTATGCGACCTATGATCTTGCGGCGTGGATCCTGATACTGTTCGCTGTTCTTGTCGGTTTTATCATTGTGTTCAATACCGCGATCACGAACCTTCAGGATAACAAGCGGGAGCTGTGCGTACTCAGAACACTCGGCTTTCAGCACAGAGAGATCTCAACAAGCAGATTCTCTCAGTCGCTGCTGCAGTTTGTTATAGCGGGCGTCATCGGATTGATCCCGGGAATCGCCTTAGCCAAATTCACTCTGCTCAAAATCAGTACGGCTACCGAGGAATTTGCCTATGCCGCCGGCGTTAAAGAGATGCTGCTTGTTTTGGCGATCGTGTTCCTGTACATAACGGCGAGCCATTTCTCGGCTATGCGCACGATGAAAAAATGGGATCATATCGAGGCTGTCAAGGATAGGGAATAACCTCAATCAATATAGGATAAAAATAACAGCGGGGATGGCAACAGCTTCATCCCCGCTTTTCGGTATTCAGTCGGAGATTATGTCATTTTTAAATCAACGAAAGCCTGTTGTTATTCGCCCTGCAGGGCGTCTGCGCCGAGCATTATATAATTTTCCTTTGCACCGGATGCAGATGCGGCGCTTTTGTACATACTGACCAAATATCGCGTAAAAAATTCTACCGTAAAATTTAAAAGATATCGAAAGTGAGAGTGACAAACCGTCAATTTTTTAGTACAATAAGAACATTAAATGACAAAGCCTCGCAGAAACCTTGATAAGATATCAGCGTTTCGGTAAGCCGAGGGCGTTT
>CAZPOG010000106.1:0-7930 GCA_964588105.1 uncultured Ruminococcus sp.
TTAATGCCGTGTATTAGATAAATCCTTAACAAACAGTAGTAAAAAGAAGGGGATTCTCACGTCGGACGATGTCCTCCTCAGAATGACGATCAAAACAGAATATTTTTCTTAAAGTCTTTGTTGCAGCGCGGACAGTGGATATGCTGGATACCGGTGCGCTTTTTCAGTCTCAGCTGTGCCTTGCAGTGGGGACAGCGGACATAACGATGGGTCTTGAAATCTCTGATCTTCATGTACTGACGCTTGAAAAAATCAAAAATCGCTTTGTAGATCGCTTCGAATCGTCTGTTCTCATACATCCTCTTGGTGATGTTTTTTGACAGCGTTCTGAAAACCACCAGAGCGATCAGGAGCAGGATCACGACGATGAGGATAACGTTTCTGACAAATATGTTGACAAAATACAGGATTCCCACAATAATCAGGATAAACACGTTCAGCTTATCGTTGCCGTAACGTCCCTGCATGAACTGCATCACTTTTTGAAGAAAGTTTCCCATCACATGCTCCTTTCCGTCTCTGCCGCACAGATACCCATTTTCCACATAATCATACCACAATCCAAGGGGTATTTCAATGCCATTATTGCACAATTTACTTGCTTATAAGAACGGATTGATGTATAATTTCTCTGGGATTCTAAGGATTTAGGGTGAAAACGTCTATGGAGATCAAATCCGTAATCAAACATAACTCCAAGAGAGCCTTACAGTATGCGCTTTCTTTTCTCAAATGGGTGCTGATAGCCGCCTTCACCGGAGCGATCGGCGGAGGGATCGGCGCGGCGTTTCGCTATGCGATCGAATATGTCACCGCTTTTCGTATGGAGAACGAATGGATGTGTTATCTTCTGCCTCTGGGCGGTTTGGTAATCGCGCTTTTATACCGTGTCACGAAGCTGTCGGGACACGCGGATACCAACCTGATCATCAACTCGGTCAGAACGGATGAAAAGATTCCGATCCTGCTTGCTCCGGTCATCTTCGTTTCCACCGTGATCACCCACCTCTTCGGCGGATCGGCGGGCAGAGAAGGCGCCGCACTGCAGCTGGGCGGCTGTATCGGCAGTTTTATCGGCAGAGCGGTAAAGCTCAACGAAAAAGAGATCCCTATCGCGGTGATGTGCGGAATGAGCGGACTGTTCTCCGCGTTGTTCGGAACGCCGCTGACCGCCGCACTGTTTGCGATGGAGGTCATCTCGGTCGGCATCATCTATTATTCGGCGTTTGTTCCCTGTCTGGTCTCTTCACTCTCTGCGTTCGGCGTCACTTATTTGCTGGGGTTATCTCCGCTGAACTTTACCCTTACCGTTATCCCTCAGTTGAATCCCGTCAACCTCCTGCTGATCGCCGCTTTGGGCGTAGGATGCGCGCTTGTCAGTATCGTGTTCTGTCTGGCGCTGAAGTGGACGCATAAGCTGGCGGCAAAATACTTCAAGAACGAATACCTGCGGGTCGCTGTCGGCGGTACCGCCGTGGTGCTTTTGACGCTGCTGTTCGGCACACGCTATGCCGGCACCGGCGGTCTGATCATCCTCCCGGCGATCGAATCCGGAGAAGCGCTGCCCTATGACTTCATCCTGAAAATCGTCTTCACCGCGCTGACCATCGGCTTTGGCTATAAAGGCGGCGAGATCATCCCCACCTTCTGTATCGGCGCGACCTTCGGCGTAGTGGTGGGTTCGCTGATAGGGCTTCCCCCGCAGTTTGCCGCGGCGGTAGGACTGGTATCGCTGTTCTGCGCGGTCGTCAACTGTCCTATCGCGTCGCTTGTGCTTTCCGTAGAGTTATTCGGCGGAGCGGGAATCATCTTCTTCGGCGTATCGATCGCCGTAAGCTATATGCTCTCGGGCTACTACAGTCTCTACTCCGGACAGAAGATCATGTATTCAAAAAGAAGAGCGAGATTCATCAACAAAAACGCGAAATAAATAATTCATTTTCGGCTTGATGTTCGTTAATCAAATAATTGCAAAGTATATTCTATCAGTTGATTACAAGTATCGTTTTTTATGATATTATAATGTATTTGATAGAAACAGCTGACCAAAAGGGAGATAAAACATGAAAAGAATAATAGCCTTACTCCTGATACTATGTCTGTCCTTGACTCTGTCCGGTTGTATGACTGATAATAATCAGAGTGAAGAAAAATATAACGCCTTTGCCCAAAATGACAACGTGATGCCATCAACAGATGAAATAAATGGCTGTCTTGCGTATTACCCATTCTGTCATTACGAAAGTATATTTTTGGGGATAGATTATCACTCCTATATCTTGATCGTTCAATATGATAAAGGTCAATACGATGTCGAAAAAACGAGAGTAAGAATACATTACTATTATGAGGGGGATGTTCTTCAGGATCATGTTAAAGAACACGACCTTTTCCCGGTATTTTCTGTCGGCGACTATGAATTTCGGCTGCTGGATGTAGATCAATACCAATGCAACTTCCCGGAATCGTATTATATCGGAACAAACGACTCGGAAAACAAAATCGCGTATATTTATCTGGATGACTATGATCTTGATGTTGTCGAATCCTTTCCCTCGCTGTTATATAAAGAATGTGCTTGGGAATATGTATTAGAGCATTCGACCGGAGAATCATCAGACGATTCTCTTCCACAGAGTCCTTCTTTAATTAACTCGTTTCATATTTCAACACCATAATAAAAACCGCTGTAAAACAGCGGTTTAATTATTTACAGAATAGATTTATACCTTGATCTCGTCTTCAATAATGTTCGCAGCATTCTCAAACCAGTTGCCGACAAACAGTTCTACCGATCCGGTGTCAACGGACTTTCTCAGCTCCTCGTCGAGCGGGACCTTGCAAAGCACACGGGTGTCGAACTCTTTTGCGATCTCGTCAATGTGGCTTTCGCCGAAGATCTTGTGCTCTTTGCCGCAATCGGGGCATTTGAAGTAGCTCATATTCTCGACTAAACCTAAAACGGGAACGTTCATCATCTTCGCCATCTTCACCGCTTTGGAAACGATCATGGAGACCAGCTCCTGCGGAGAGGTGACGACGATGATCCCGTCAAGCGGAATCGACTGGAACACGGTCAGCGGGACGTCGCCGGTGCCGGGAGGCATATCGACAAACATATAGTCAACGTCTTTCCAGATCACATCGTGCCAGAACTGTTTGACAGCGCCCGAGATCACGGGACCGCGCCAAACGACGGGATCGGTGTTGTTCTCTAACAGCAGGTTGACGGACATGATATCGATGCCGGTCTTGGTGGTTTCGGGAAGGATCCCGAATTCGCTTCCTTTGGCTTTCGCGTCATTGAGACCAAACGCCTTGGGGATCGAAGGACCGGTCACATCCGCGTCCAATATGGCGGTCTTGTGGCCTCTGCGGTTGAGCTCTACCGCCAGAGCGGAGGTCACCATGCTTTTGCCGACGCCGCCCTTGCCGGAGACGACGGCAATCACTTTCTTTACGGAAGAAAGATCGTTGAGTTTTTCGTGCAGATCCTGAGGCGCTGTGCGGGAAGCGCAGTCTACGCCGCAGGTAGAGCAGTCATGGGTACATTCAGACATTTTTATCACCTATAATAGTATGTTCAGCTTTGTAAAATTATTCTTCGGATTCTTTTTCGTCGTCTTTTGAATCCTTTTCGTCGGCTTCTACAGCCACTTCTTCCTCAGTTGCTTCTACGGTAGATTCTTCCTCAGCTTCTTCTGTCTCTTCCTTTTCTTCTGAGGTTTCTTCGGTTTCAGCTTCTTGTTCTTTTTCTGTTTCTAAAAGCTCTTCTGCGAGGCCGCCCTTGAGGATGGGCTCTTCTTCCTCTACGGCTTCCTCTTCAGACGCCTCTGCTTCTTCCTCGTCGGTTTCCTGAGCCAGTTCAAAGCCGGAGAAGAAGGTGTAGGGGATTCCGTATCCTAAAGCGACAGCCGCAATAAACGATACGAAGGGAACGGAGGAAAGCTGCTGATATAACGGAAGACCCATCACGTTAGAAGCAAGGATAATATACAGAGAGGGAATATCAATCAAAAGCAGTACCGCCAGGCTGAAACGCTTCACGGCTTTTCCTTCGCCGACGCGGGTCGCATAGAACAGCAGTAATCCGAATACAAAGAAGATCGCCGCAAAAATAACATAACTCCATGCGGCGGATGACTCGGACGTCTGGCCCAGCTTCATAGCCAGCGAGGAGAAGAAATAACTGCAAATGACAAATCCGATCACCAGAACAGCCGAGACGATCTGATTGATCTTGTTCTTATTGTTTTTCATTTTGAAATACCTCCAAATATTATTGCTTGAGTTTCAGCGCGAAAGCATACCAGCCGCCGTTGATCTTCTCTTCTATGATATCAAACCGATCTTTGATCGCGTTTTTGACGTCGTCGACACGAACGTCTATGATACCGGAAATGATATAGACCGAATCATCGTTCATAAACTCACTGACGCTTTCAGACAGTAATATTATAGCATCTGCTACGATATTTGCAACTACAATCTGATATTTTCCTTTGACTTTTTGAGTCAGATCACCGTATACGGCGACAAACCTGTCTTCGGTATGGTTGAGAACGGCGTTCTCGTTAGCGGTCTTGACCGCCATTTTGTCAATATCGACTCCGAAAGCGCTTTTTGCTCCCAAAAGTACGGCGGCGATACCGAGAATGCCGGATCCGCATCCAACGTCGAGTACCTCGTCGCCCGTATGAAGATACTTTTCCAGCAGCTCTAAGCACAGGCGGGTGGTCTCGTGCTTTCCGGTGCCGAAAGCCAGACCGGGATCGATGTTGAGTATCGTTCTGCCTTCTGCCGGTGTATCTTCATACCAGGAGGGGTTGATGATCAGCTTCTCTCCCACCTTCATCGGCTTGAAGAATTTGCGCCAGTTGTTGAGCCAGTCGTCCTCCTTGACGTCCTGACGATCAATCACAAACGCGATATTCGCAGCGATCAGGTGTTCTCTGAGAAACTCGATCGCTTCGTCGACGTTGTCTTCGGGGTCGATGTAGATATGGATCTTCGCCTTGTCGCGATCCTGAGAAAGCAGCTCCTCGTCGATCAGATCGACATGAGCGATCTCGAGCACCTCGTCCTCCAAAGAGGAATAATCTTCAATATAAATACCGTAAGGTACGGTCATGTTGGCAATCGCCGATGCGGTGTCGAGGTCTTTTGCGTTTATCTCGACTTTGATTTCTGTCCAGTCCATAAAGTCACTCCTTTTCCACACAATAATGTAGCACAATTGTCGGCTTTTCGCAAGAGAAAAACCGGCTTTTGTTTACATCATCGTAATCCCGTAGGAAAACAGAAAGAAAATCACAAACGGAATCACAAAAAACAAAACGGAAAAGACGATGATCATCCAGATTCTTCTCTTTCGGATGCCTCGCACCGCCAAAAAGGCGAATGCCGTCTCAAGCAGTACGACAGCCATCAAAATAAAAAATGTAAAACTCATACTACACCACCCTAAAAAAGCTCCGCAAATGATATTGCGGAGCCGGTTTTCATTATCCGAACAGATCTTTGAGTCTGTCTTTGAACTTCTTGCCTCTCTGATAGTTGCGGTCGGTCGTCGATCCCTCAAACTGCCTGATCAGATCTTTCTGCTTGCCGGAAAGATTCTTAGGCACTTCGATAATGATCTTAACATACTGATCGCCGCGGCCTCTGCCGTTTAAGTGCTGGACGCCCTTCTGCTTCAGTTTGAAGATATCGCCGGGCTGGGTACCCTCGTGGATGTCATAGGAAACTTTTCCGTCGAGGGTCGGCACCGTCACCGTCGCGCCCAGAGCCGCCTGAGCAAAAGTGATCGGGAGCTCGCACCATATATCGTCGCCTCTGCGCTCAAACACCGAATGCGGACGCACGCCTACATACACGTGCAGATCACCGGCGGGACCTCCGTTGGTACCGGAGTTGCCGTGACCGGATACCTTCAGCACCTGTTCGTCGTTGATGCCTGCGGGGATGTTGATCTCCACGGATTTCTTCTTTTTGACACGACCGGTACCGTTACACGCCTTACACGGCGTTTCAACGATCTTGCCTCTGCCGCGGCAGGTGTCGCAGGCTCTGCTGGTCTGTACCGCGCCGAAGGGCGTACGCTGGTTCACCGTTACCTGACCTCTGCCGGAGCAGGTGGGGCAGGTCTTGGGAGCGGTGCCCTTTTGAGCGCCGGTGCCGTTACATTCCTTACAGGTGGTAACAGCACTGTACTGAACGGTTTTCTTACAGCCTTTCGCCGCCTCTTCGAAGGTGACATAGATCGTAGTCTCTACGTCGGTACCTCTGCGCGGCGCGTTGGGGTTTGCCGAACGTCTGCCGCCGAAACCGCCGAAGAAGGACGAGAAGATGTCGGAGAAGTCAATATCCTGTGAGAACGGCGATCCGCCGCCCGCGCCGAAGTTAGGATCTACGCCCGCGTGACCGAACTGGTCATAGCGCGCCTTCTTATCCTTATCGGAGAGGACCTCATAGGCTTCGTTGACTTCCTTGAACTTCGCCTCCGCCTCCTGGTCGCCCGGATGCAGGTCAGGATGGTACTTCTTCGCAGCCTGTCGATATGCTTTTTTTATTTCATCGTCGGAGGCGCTTTTGCCCACGCCTAAGACTTCGTAATAATCTCTCTTATCTGCCATAATTAACCCTGCTTTTGTCGGATGGATATCTGTCTGTCATTGCGAGCCCCGCAGGGGCGTGGCAATCCCACAATAACAGAAGTTGTCATTATAGGATGGCGGGAGCCGAACCCCAATCGGTTTTTAGCGGCATATTTTAGCCTACTCTTCGTCAAAATCCTCGTGAATACGTCAAGTATTCACTGTGGTTTTTCCTCGATTAGACTTAAATCTGCTCTCTAAAAACTGCTTCGCACCGAGAATGAGATATTTTTCTTGGATTTCTCGGTGCAGAGGAGGAGTAACCCTGACGGGTTGCGATCGACGATAAGCCGATAAAGACTGAAAAAGATTCATTATCGGCGGTTGGGGTTCAACTCTCGCCATCCTAAGCAATCCTTACTCAAACGGTTGGAATGACAAGGGGATTGCCGCGGTCGCATACGCTCCCTCGCAATGACGTTTCGAAATAAACTTTTATGCAGGGAACGGCAGTAATACCGCTCCCTGCAATCATTATATTAAGATTTTTTTCGGTTGTCAATTCTGTCACGCCTCGTTCGCCTTTGCTTTTCCTCGATTTAGCACGATTCCTCTGTCCTTTGCTAAAATCCGGGAATCATTTCTCTCCCGGATTTTGACGCAGGACTTCGCTCATCTTCTAAATCGAAGGCTCCGGCGCTCGGCGCTTCTTAGTCAACATCCTTATAATCCGCGTCATAGACGTTGCCGTCGGGGCCGGACTGAGGGCCTGCCCCGGTCGTATCAGGTCCGGGCTGAGCGCCCTGCGCCTGCTGCTGAGCCGCGGCCTGCTGATAGAGCTTCGCGCCGATATCCTGCAGTGACTTCATCAGGTCGTCCTTCGCGGTACGGATTAAATCGGTATCGTTCTTGGTGATTGCCTCTCTGACAGCGGCAGCCTTGGTGTTGAGGGTGTTCTTATCCTCTTCGGCAATCTTGTCGCCGTTATCGGAAACGAGTTTCTCCGCTTGATAGGCTACCTGCTCCGCCTCGTTCTTGAGGTCGACTTCTTCTCTTCTCTTCTTATCCTCAGCGGCATACTGCTCGGCTTCCTTGACAGCCTTGTCGATGTCGTCCTTGGACATATTGGAAGTGTTGTTGATGGTGATCTGCTGCTGCGCGCCGGTGCCGAGATCCTTCGCGGAAACGTTAACGATGCCGTTTGCGTCGATATCAAAGGTAACCTCAATCTGCGGGATACCTCTGGGAGCGGGAGCGATGCCGGTCAGAGCGAACAGACCGAGCTGCTTGTTATCTCTTGCGAATTCTCTCTCGCCCTGGAGCACGTTGATCTC
>CAZPOG010000107.1:0-7900 GCA_964588105.1 uncultured Ruminococcus sp.
CGCTTGCGGGAGCGGTCATCTCTGAGGCTTAGTTTCTTTTCATATTGCGTTTTCACGATAAGTGGACGCATTACGCGTCCACTTTCTTTTTATGCGAAAAGCCCGGAAAGTGGCTTATATACCGGGTTTTCGGCACTTTTTGCCTTCTTGCGAAATTCATAAAAATCTCAAAACGGCAGGCGATTTTGCCGTTTTTCGGCAAGTTAAATGGACGGAGCCTGTTTTTGTAATCGTTGGATTATGGGTCTGTAATCGTTGGATTATGGGGTAATCGTTGGATTAACCCCTGACCATACCGACAAGACTATTTTTTGACTCGGGGCGGTATATTGTTCAATACGTAGAATATCAAAAAAACGGCTTCCGTTTTTCCGAAATCTATGGTAATACATAGGGTAAAAAACGAAGGTCGCTTTTTATGAAAAAGATAACGGTCATATATCCGAAGCCGCCTACCGAGATCATCCGTCTGAAAAAGGTGGCGGCATACTGCCGAGTCAGTACGAAGCAGGAAATACAGGAACGCAGCCTTGAAGTGCAGAAGGCGTATTTCCACGAATCGATTCCGAAGAAACCGGACTGGATATTTGTCGGCGTGTATGCCGACGAGGCGTCCGGAAGGCACAACAAGAAGATGAAAGACTTTCAGCGGATGATGCGGGACTGCCGCGACGGAAAGATAGATTTGATACTGGTAAAGTCCATCAGTCGGCTCGGCCGCAACACGGTTCAGCTTCTCTATGCCTGTTCCGAATTAAACAGACTCGGTGCTGACGTTTACTTTGAGGTTGAAAAGCTCCACATCAACGATCCGGAAGCGATAAAAACGCTGACCATATACGCGTGTCTCTATCAAAACGAAAGTCAGGAAAAAAGCCACAACGTCCGTTGGAGTTTTAAGGCGCGGTTCATCGAAGGCAGTTCCGGCTTTGCGGATCGTGTGTGTTACGGATACACGCACGACGAGAACGGAAAGTTCATCGCCGATCCGGCACGTGCCGAGATCGTCCGGGCGATATTCGCCTGGCACAAGGATGGCCTGTCGCTTCGCGCGATAACGGCGGAACTGAAAGAACACGGGATCCCCTCTCCCCGAGGGAATCCCGTGTGGCATATAGAGACCGTTCGTAAGATCTTGAACAACGAGAAGTACTACGGTGATGTCCTGCTTCAAAAGACCTACGTTTCCGACTGCTTCACCGGAAAGCAATCCCTCAACAACGGCGAACTGGATAAGTACCTGATAGAGGGACATCACGAGGGGATTGTGTCTAAACCAACAAAGAATGATGATAACATTATTTGACTTCGGCAAAGACTTTTTTGAACACAAGTTGTGTAAAAACCTCTTTTGTTTGCTTTGCAAACTGCTCCGATTCAACTAATGTGCCGAGTACCAGTACATTAGAGCAATCGTACCTCAACATGCCATGTCTGCTGCCTCTATGTTATCTTGCGCTTGTGACGAGATTATTATGGGCAAGCAATCTTCAATCGGTCCCATTGACCCTCAAATGACACTGACAAAGCCTAATGGGGTTGACGTGACGTCGGAGCAAATTTTTCGATTGCCCTCCGTTTTTCATCTTTTTTTTACAAAATGACGAAAAACTCTTCCTTTTTTGCTTTTTTGTGTTACAATAATTGAGAATATCTTCTTATCACATCTAAATTGCACTATTAAACAAGAAAAAAACCGTTGTTCGCGTGTAAACGGAATGGCAAGGAAGCGGAAAACAGTATGAAAAGAATATTGGTTGTTGTCGTTAACGTAATCATCATGATTGCGATGCTGATCTTCGTGGTTCTGTATTCGAATTTTGAGAACAGCAACGCGACGCAGATGCAGATCGAGCATTTTGAAAACACCACGATCACGATGAAACACGTTACCGAGAATTATCTCGAAGGCGAGCAGCGCGTCTGCGACGTGTGGGCACGCTATATCACCAGCAAGGATATGACGATCGAAGAGGCGGTCTCCTTTATCCGCATCTCCCACGTGCTGCCGAACGCCTCCGCCCACATCGTATTTGCCGACACGCTCTCGGGGCTTTCCACCAAATCGCGGCAGGACTCCCCCGACAACTTCGCCGTCACTTACGAGCGCATGGAGTTTTTAAACGATGTGAACTGGATCGGCGAGATCGGAAACTCGATCAACGTCACCCGTGCGTACACGAACCCGGTCAACGGGGAACAGTCGATCGCGTTCTGCAATACTGTGACGGTCCACGATCCCGATACGGGCACGCTACGGGACGCTATTCTGCTTCGCGTGCTTCCGATCGCAGAACTCGAAGAAAAATGGATCTTCCCGAAAGAGGAGTTCGCGAACGCGGAACTATCCATGATCGACGCGGACGGCGACTACATCATCAAGGGACATTCCTACAAAAACTCCAATCTCTTCGAGTTTTACCGCTCGTATAACGTCGTGGATACCGCCAAGGCGGAGGAACTCTTCGGGGAGATCACGTCGACGACCGGTTCGACCACCATGCTGAACTCCCGTGGGGAGGAATGCATTCTTGCCTTTACCCCCATCGCCGCGACCGAGGGATGGACGCTGCTCTCCTTTATGCCGATGAAGGATTTGAGCGTGGATACCGAAAACTGGCTTCTGATCGGGGTCGTTTCGGCGGGGCTCGTGATCCTGTTCGTTTTCGACTTGGCGGTGATGTTTCTCTTCAACAAGAAACTCCAGTCGGCGGCGAAAGAAGCGGCGGCGGCAAGCCGCGCGAAAACCGACTTCCTTTCCATGATGTCGCACGATATCCGTACGCCGATGAACGCGATCATCGGGCTTACGACCATCGCGGAAAAGAACATCGAAGACACGAAATCGGTGCAGGAAAACCTGCGCAAGATCACGCTTGCAAGCAATCATCTGCTTACCCTGATCAACGATATTCTCGATATTTCCAAGGTCGAGAGCGGAAAACTGAACTTCTGCCCGCAGACCTTCTCGATCGTCGAGACGGCGGAGAATCTCGTGAACCTGTCTCAGCCGATGATTAAAGAGAAGAACATCGAGTTCAGTTTCCGGGTCGGGAAGATCGACGTGGAGTATATCTACGCCGACCAGCTCCGCCTGAACCAGATCTATATCAATATTCTGTCGAACGCCATCAAGTACACCGAGCCCGGCGGCAGCGTCTGGGTAGATATGCGCGAGGAAGCCAGCGCCAAACCCGGCTGCGTCCGCCTGATCTACGTTGTGGCAGATACCGGGATCGGGATGTCGCCCGAGTATATGGCGACGCAGTATCAGCCCTTCACGCGCCAGACCGACAGCCGCGTGAACCGCATTCAGGGGACGGGTCTCGGTCTTGCAATCACGAAACAGATGGTCGACCTGCTCGGCGGGATCATCGATTGCGAGAGCGAGCAGGGCAAAGGAACGACCTTTACCGTTACGCTCGATCTTCCGATCGCGGATCGGCAACGGGACGATATGAAACTCGAGCCGATAGACGTCCTCGTCGTCGACGACGACGAGATCTTCCTCGAAACCGCGGTCGACACGTTGGATTCGCTCGGCGTCGAGGCAGACCGCGCGGGCAGCGGGCCCGAAGCGATCGGTATGATCCGCCGCCGCCACGAGGCGGGACGCGATTACCGCATCGTGATCCTCGACTGGAAGATGCCCGAGGTCGACGGCGTCGAAACCATCCGCCGCATCCGCGAGGAGGCGGACAAGGACCTTCCCATTCTCCTGATCTCCGCCTACGATTGGTCGGATATCGAAGATCAGGCGAAGGAAGCCGGGGCGAACGGATTCGTCAGCAAGCCGCTGTTCCGCTCCACGCTTTACGATAAGATCAACGAGATCCTCGGTACCGTGGCGAACTCCGTCGAGCTCGAGAACGATTATTCCGACATTGCCGGAATGAATATCCTCGTGGCGGAGGACAACGACATCAACTGGGAGATCATTTCCACCCTACTCGGTATGTACGGGATCACGGCCGAGCGCGCCGAAAACGGGCGTATCTGCGTGGAAAAACTGAGTGCGGCGGCAAAAGACAGCTTTGATCTTGTCTTTATGGATATCCAGATGCCGGAGATGAACGGGCTTGACGCCACGAGGACCATCCGCGTCCTCGACGATCCGTGGGCGTCTTCGGTCCCGATCATCGCCATGACGGCGGACGCTTTCTCCGAAAACGTCACGGAATGTCTTAATGCAGGAATGAACGGACACATCGCAAAACCCATCGACATCAAACTCGTTATCAAAGAGATCCGCAGGATCAAGGAGGAAAAGAAAAAATGAAAAAACTGCTCATTACCCTTTTGCTCGTCCTCGCGCTTTTGACGCCGCTTGCCGCGTGCGGCCAGAACAAGGACGACGCCGACGCCCCGTTCGAGCCCGCGCTCGACACCGAAACCGGCTGCAATATCACGGTGGTCGGGAGCTACGACAACTTCGAGGCGCTGGAGGCGGAGTTCGACCGCTTCAACGAGTTCTATCCGAACGTGCGTCTTCGCTACGTGAAGCTCGACGACTACAACAACACGCTCGCGAACGCCCTCGACGGCAACGACAAACCCAACATCTTCTTCTCGAACGCCGGGATGATCGGGAACCCGAGTTACGACGCAGTGTTCGCCCACACGGAGGATTTTTCGGACCCCGCCCTGAAACTGGGACTCGGTTGCATCCGTCCGGGTCTTATCAACCACGACGCGGACGGGCGCGTGCTGATGGTGCCGGTTTTCTCCCGCACCTACGGTATGCTCGTCAACTACGACCTGTTTGAAAGGGAAGGGCTCTCGGTCCCGACCACGTGGGAAGAGCTGCTTTCGGTCTGTCAGGCGTTCAAGAATAAGGGCTACGCCAGCCCCATGATGGGGTACAGCCAGAAATCGTCGAGCTGCCTGATGTACACGGTCGCCTATCCGATGTTTGCCGCCGCACTCGCCGACAATCCAGACGCGCTCGAGATGGCGAACGCGATGAACCCCGCGGCAGGGGAATATATGCGCGGTGCGCTCGAAGCGGTGAAACAGCTGATCGATACCGGCTGCGTCGATCTGACCGCATGCGACGAGATCGAGGACAACTATACGAAGGTGATCCTACGCTTCTTCGAGGGCGACGTCCCGATGATGATCTGCGCCGGCGACACCGTTTCCGGCACCAAGAAACGCGAGAGCCAGTCCGAGGCGTTCAAGAACGCGCCGTTTACCTACGCGTTCGCGCCCATCCCCGCGACGGCGGACGGCGGGTATTTCATCGACAGCCCGTCGGTCGAGTTCTCGGTCAACAAGGACTGCGACAACCTGGAAATGACGAACGAGTTTATGCGGTTCCTGATCTCGAAGAAGGAACTGAACCAGATGGCGTCGGTGAAGCGCCTCGTGACCCCGACGGCGGACCTGTCCTTCGACACGGTGTACGCCCCGTTCGGCGAGGTTCCGGCAAGCCGCACCATCTCCCCCGAAGTGATCGGGATCACCGATCCGCTTACGGTTCAGATCCGTATCGCGGCGTTCAAGGTCGGTAAAGGCGAGTTGACCGTCGACCAAGCCGTCGCACAGTACGGAACGCTAGAGTAAGTAAAACAGAAAAAACCGCCGGCGTCGCCGGATCTGCGAAATGGCAAGAAGAATCGACACATGAACGTATACGATCCTCAGCGTGTCGATCTTGTCGGAGACGTCTCCGGCGACGGATACCTTGACGTCGTTGACGTTACGATCATTCAGCGCTGGGTGATCAGAGTATATACTGATGAGTATCCGATCGATTCTTTGATGGATTGAAGCCGTCAACTAGACGCTTAAAAGATTAGTATCGTAAATCAACAATATAAATTACAGATGATACTTTATGCTATCGTTTGATTGTTGCAAATATTGGCGATTGTTGCAAAATGGTGCAAATGTTGCATTGTATCATTTTGATAGTCTTTTGCCACATCCAAAAAGTCGACATTTTGTAGAAATGCAGAATGCCGGCTTTTTCTTTTTGCCTTAACCTTCGCGTTTCTTCGTATTTTCGGCTCATCTGAAAAAGTCGACAATGTCGAGTTGTTACAATTTTGTCTACCCTATTGACTTTCATAAAACACTCGCGTCATACGAAAACGGAGAACGCCTCGTCAGAGCGGACGTCCTCTACGGTATGTCACAGATATACAAAACGAGCATAGATTCTATCATCAAAGAATCTATGCCCGTTTTTTTGAGTATGAAATAAAATATATGAAAGCAGAGGGTGCATCGGATTTCGGCGAGGGATTATCTATAGAAAAATCGATTATGCATTACTTATATAAAACTGAGATTAAAATACAATTATGCATTACGGAAACTTTCAAACTCGATACGCGGCAACGACGAAACGTCCGTTATCGGAATGATAACTGCAGGTTGACAGCATAAGGATCTGCGTCTTTTCAGCCGGGCAATCACCTGTTTCCATGACGGCTGCCTCTTTGATATCCTCGACAAGCGCCTGATATTCGATTACTTCTTTTCAAATATCATCTTGCTGTTATCAGAATCCAAAACAGTTACTTCGGTATCATTTACAGCATAGGCTACGGTTTCTTCATCGTTTACAAACTTGCCGTCCTTTCATTCATACTCTAAATTTTTTGCGTCTTTTTTCTGTTTTGTTGAATAAATTTGCAAAATAGTATGATATGATATCCATATTACAGAATATCAGGAGGGGTTATATGCAATATCCGAACGCTTCAAAAGGTCTGCAAAGAATGGTTATGGCTGAGATCATCGCGCTGGCGGCTTCGATTCTCGCCGTTGTCGTATCTGTTTTCGCTTTGCCGGTCTTTGACATAGGCGAGCTGAACAACTACTCATTCAGCGTGATCGATATCATCATTCTGATAGTTATCCTTCTGCTGTATATCGCAGCATATATTATGGAACTCTTCGGTATCATGCTTGCAAGCAAGGACGAGCCAGCCTTTAAGGTCTCGCTGTACGCGATCATCGCCGCTATCGCCCTCACTATCTTGGCAGGTATTTTCTATGAAAACGAAACGATCTCAGATATCATCTCGATCGGCGGAGACGTGGCTCAGTTCTTCTTGGTGCACTATATCATCCACGGCATTATGCACCTTTCCGATCACTTGGGCAAACATAAAACATCCAAGATGGGAACCTATATTTTCAGAGTGATTTACATCGCCATTGCTTTTGAGGTCATCGTAAGAATCATCGAGATCATTTTCGGCGAGGAACGCGGCGAAGCCATCGCAATGCCGTTTGACGTAATCGCAAATATCATGAAATCGGCGGAATACATCTTATTCTTGATCTACATCCTGAAGGCTAATAAAATGCTCAAAGAGAGCAAAGCGGAATCTTCCAAAACAGAGTAGCATACAAAAAGGATGGTGAAAGACATCATGAATCTGAGCAAAACCCGCTCTATAAAGATTCCTCTTTCCATGGACAACTTTGAAACCGCCGACTCTTTTATTGAACAATGGATGAAGCAAAACCGCATCAGCGATAAAAGTATTTTAGAGACCAAGCTGCTGTTTGAATCGCTGTTTCAGGATATGATCGATCAAGGTTTTGATCAGGATACCATCCTGACGGTAAAGGCGCAGAAAACCTTCGACGAATTAAATATCAGGCTCGGTTTTGAGGGTGAATCCTATGTTCCGAATATAAAAAAGGATCAGGAGAACATTACACCCGAGCTGAAGATCGTGCAGGCGTACAGCGACAAAGTCGGATACAGATACCGCTTAGGCTATAACCGCATCAGTATTGTCGTCAAAAGGAACTACAGCAGCTCTATCATGTACTGCTTTATTGCGTTCATTCTTGCCATGCTGATCAGCACACCTCTCATAGCGTTTATAAGCGCTGACGATTTAAGCTCGCTCGATACTATGTTTATCCAGCCTTT
>CAZPOG010000108.1:0-7847 GCA_964588105.1 uncultured Ruminococcus sp.
AGGTGTTCTTTGACAGATAGATCAGCGAGTTGGTGTAATACTTCGCGCCGAGCTGGGTCGCGACCTCGTTCAGGTCGGAAGCCTCGCCGTTGATCGCCGCGGCGATCATATCGGCGGTTACATCTGCATAGCCGTTGTTGCCTACGGTTTTGTTAGCGAGCGCGGGATGCTCTTTCAGAGAGGAATCGAACACAGTCTGTGCCATCGCGCCGTAGTTGAGCAGAGCCTGAGCCAGAGCTTTGAGCTGTTCGGGCTTCTCGCTGTCATACTCTTCGGGATTCG
Source organism: uncultured Ruminococcus sp. (assembly GCA_964588105.1). Classification (GTDB taxonomy): domain Bacteria; phylum Bacillota; class Clostridia; order Oscillospirales; family Acutalibacteraceae; genus Ruminococcoides. Next base: position 283 of record CAZPOG010000108.1, read on the forward strand.
CAAATACTGTCTCAGCGTAATCCTGTACGCTGTAGTCGTCGGTCTGCTCGAGCTTCTCGCCGTTGAGGTAGACCTCGGCGTGGATCTTGTGCGCCATCTGCGCCGCTACGACGTCAACCGTCGCCTTGTAATAGCCGTCACCGTTGGGAGTGAGCTTTGTGAGGTCAACTTCTTTCGTCCTATCTTCTCCGCCGCCATCCCAAGTGAATTTTACGACAGCGGTAGAAGCATTTGCAAAATCAGCCGCCGCGGAATCGATGTAGAAGTTCACGCCGATGTTACCGCCGAGGGTAATGGAGTGCTGCGGGAAGAGGTCAACGGCAGGCTCAGTGGCTACGATGTAGATCGCTGTGCAGCCTGCGGGACGTGTAAAGTTTATAACATTGGTGTACACGGTCACATCGTCGCTTAATTCATAATTGGAACCGGGAGCACTGCTTGAACTAGCGATCTGAGCCGGAATTTCGGTACCGGTCTGGTCATAGAACTTATACGAATAACCCTTTGCGTCCTGTACGGGTATCATCGTATTGCTGTCTCCGTACGTAATAGGTATAATAGCTCCGGTCAATAAATCATCTACATTTGAAAAACTTACAATCGGTACATTGGAGTAAAGTCTGAAATCTCCATACTTATTATTGCAGTCCTTGATGGTCTCGGGCTTCTCGGACTCGGTGAAGGTCGCGGTGTAGGTCGCGTCGCCTGTGACAGCCGATACCTCGGGAGTCCAGCCGGAGAAGGTGTAGATGCAGTCCGCGCCGTCCGCCTTATAGGGTGTCGCGCCGTCATAGGTCGGGGTGGTGCCGAAAGCAACGTCGTTATCGGTCTCGAGCACGTCGTCGCCGTTCTTCCATGTGACGGTGTGCAGGGATTTCAGATAAATAGGATGATATGGACCTTCTACGTTATACGAATCCACTATACATTTTTGAGTTGTTGTATAGTACCGATCCGGCTCAGTGGTCGATCCGTCCTCTGAGAACACTTCCTTGACAAGTTCACCGTCAAAATAGATATGCAACTCAAAAGCTCTCCAATTATTTCCTTGTTTGAGTGCCATAAATCTGATTGTCTCGCCCGCATCTATCACATCGCCTTCATTGATATAGATACTGTAAATCATCTTATCAAACTGCGCGGTGTAGGTCACGTCGCCTGTGACAGCGGTGACCTCGGGAGACCAGCCGGAGAAGGTGTAGACATACTTTCCATCGGGATTCTTGGTGGGAGTTGTGCCGTCATAGGTCGGGGTGGTGCCTTCTGCTACATCGGTGTCGGTCTCGAGCACGTCGTCGCCGTTTTTCCATGTTACGGTGTAGGTCGCGGGAACGACAAGAAACAGCTTGTTGCTGTCATAGCTCACGGCATAATTCGCATTATCCGAAACGATATTCTTGTTCGCCAAGGCAGCCTGCGTATCGGCAAGATCGCTCGAAAGCGTAACGCTCGCGCTGTCTGTGGGCGCGGTCTGTGTGGTGACACCGACCGTACCGGTGAAGTCCTCGGCGACGTTAAAGGTTGCGCCTGTGGGCAGATAGAGGTTACCATCTTGGTTGCCCGTTATCGTAGTATTGCCTTTAAGGGTGAGCGTTGCAGTGTTTTCGATACCGATTGCACCGCATTCGCCTGTGCAATTCTCGAATGTGCAGCCGTCAAGGGTGAGCTTTGTATCTTCTTCCACCCATACCGCACCGCCTCCTAAAAAGGAGGTGCTGTAAGGTCTTGTTCTTGTGCAATTCTTGAACGTACAGCCTTCCATGGTAACATCAGAACCGTACCTAACACTGATACCACCCGCGTTGTAGCCTGTAATATCTTCAAAAGTGCAGTTCTTGAATGTGTGCGTTGTTTCACTACCAATTACTACTGCACCGCTGCCATTAATATTACAGTTTTTAAATGTTACATTTTCAAATGTGCTTTGACATTGAAAATTAGCATATGATAGAATCTGAATATATTGATTACTTGCGCTAGTCGAGGAAAGCGAAAGATCAGTGATTGTAAGGTGAGCATCTCCATTTGGTTTGTAGCTTCCGCTTCCAGTAAAATGTACAAAACCACGATTAGCTTCAACGGTATTATTGTTGCCAACTATTTTGAGATAGCCTGACCTTAAATAAATACAAGCCTGAGCTGTCGTTTGACCTGTAATATTAATAATGACAGGATTTTCCTCCGTGCCGCCGGAGACTATTGTATTACGGCTCAAGGTCGAAGGACAAGTGTATTCACCGCCCGTGGTGATCTCGTATGTCCACGGCTTTGGCTTTGCGGTCGCGGTAAAGGTCGCGGTGTAGGTCGCGTCGGCTGTAGCCGCAACTACCTCGGGAGTCCAGCCCGCGAAGGTGTAGGTGTAGTTCGCGTCCTCCGCCTTGGTGGGGTCTGCGTGAGTGGGGGCGTCGCCTTCGTAAACAGAGGTTGTGTCAATGGTGGTGCCGTCGTCGTTCAGCCATGTTACGGTGTATTTTACAGGAGGACGGTAATATGTTTTGTTGATTGCGGGTGTGCCTGTAAATGTTCCGCCGGTTCCAGCGAACATAGAGTCAAGAGCATATGAAGCTGTTGTTCCGTTTCCACCGGAAGGCACACTGTACGGAATACTGTATTCTGCAGTCTGCGTTTCTGACAGCTTTATGCTTGAGCAGCCATAAAACATATAGCAGTAGCAGTAGTTCGCCAGCTCTTCCGCCGGAAGCGCGGGGAGTTCGGTCAGGCTCGTGCAGCTATCAAACATACTGTCGTAGCAGCTGTCCGCCAGCGTTGTCGCCGGAAGCTCGGGAGCTGTGGTAAGTCTCCCACAGCGAATAAACATACCGCTGTAGCAGCCATTCTCCAGCGTTGTCGCCGGAAGCTCGGGAGCTGTGGTCAGGCTCCCACAGTTAGAAAACATATTTCTGTAGCAGTATCTCGCCAGCGTTGTCGCAGGCAATTCAGGAGCTGTGGTAAGGTTCTCACAGCCATTAAACATATTGTAGTAGCAGGTTTCCGCCAGCATTGTTTCAGGCAGCTCCGGTGCTGTTGTTAATCCGGTGCAGTTCCTAAACATGTTTGAAAAGCAACTATCGGACAAGCCTTGAACCCTGCCGTTATCGTCGAGCCTCAGCGACATGACACTACCGCTGCACGCTACTTTTCCGGTGATTGAAACGTGCTTGGAACTACTAAATGTAGTACCTGTTCCGCGAAAACGAACATAATCGCCCACGTTGGCGAGCGTGATCTCCGTGCCGGGAGAATAATCGGTCAAACCGGCGCCATTCAGATCATACTGCAAATTACTGCCGGCAGAAACATTCAGCGTAACTGTAGAGCCGTCTTCTTCCGCCGTGAAGGTCAGATAATCACTCTCCGGCACAAAATCGCCGACTGCCGCGCTCGCCGAGAGCGGGACGATTGCGAACACACTGAATACCATGATGAGTGATAACAGGATGCTCACGGGTTTTTTGATTTTTGAAATCATAGAAATTCCTCCTTAATCATTTTTATTAAGGCAACGCCGCATAACCCACGGCGTTCGCCATTTGCAATCCGCACTGGATCATGCGGTGTTGCCTTAAAGTTTTATAACATTGCTTCATTTGCGTCTGCCCGCTGACCTATATTGTATTTGCACGAATATCAGGCATTGATTCCGTGAAAAGAATCAAACAAATAAAACAAACAGTTACCTATAATGAGTACAAATTGAATTCATATATATCTACTGTAATTTTCTTATATTTCTATGCGGTTTTCAAGGGGGGTACCAGAATGGTAACATCTAAATCGAAAAAACTTGTATTATGCTTCTTGTGTTTGATTCAATTATCAGTTAAACTGATAATTGGATAAAGGATATAAGGAGCGAAATGATATGAATATGCTTTTTGCGGATACCATGAAAAAGCTGCGGGAAGAAAAAGGACTCTCCCAGAATGAAATCGCTAAACGGATGTATGTTACACGCACCGCTGTATCCCGGTGGGAATCAGGTCACCGTCTTCCCGACGCCGCGATGATAACACGACTCTCCGACGTCTTGGGCGTGGACGTCAATATATTGATTTCTGCGGCGGCGCAGAGCGACGAAATCCCTATCGTCATTATGGTGGACGACAACAAGGTCTTCCTCAACGATGGTATGCCGATCATAGAGGAGGTCATACCGAACGCTGCGGTCATCGGTTTTACAAAGCCGTCGGAGGCTGTCGAATATGCAAAGGCAAACCGCATCGCGCTCGCCTTCCTCGATATTGAAATGATAGACGTCAGCGGGCTGGATGTGTGCCGCAAGCTGCTCGAAATCAATCAGCGCACCAATGTGGTGTACCTCACCGCGTACCGGGACTATTCCTTTGACGCATGGGATACGGGAGCGATCGGCTTCATGGTCAAGCCTCTCACGGCAGACGGCGTCAAAAAACAGCTCAAAAAGCTGAGATACCCCTTCCTGACGGGAGGCGAAGAAGTATGACGGAATGGATGTATACCGTCGATTACCTGTTAGCGGGCGCGCTGCTGGTGATGATGGCGATCGGGATCGCGTTCTCGTCTTATATGCCGGCGCTCGACAAGTGGAACAAGCGGTATTTCTTAACGCTGTTTTCGCTGCTGTTTTTATGCGCCGTAACTTGCTTGCTGTCTCTGATCTTCTACGACGATCCCACAAAAGCAGCGATCGAAAGATTCATTTATATCTTTGAATCGCTGTTCATATCGGTGCCGATTTTTATGCCGACGATCTTTCTTTTGCATTGCTCGCACGAAAAGGTCAAACGCAGCGTGCTCTTCTCTGCAGTGATAGCACTGCTTTGCTTGTACTTCGCATTTCTGATCGCTGCGCAGTTTACCGACGTTTTCTACTATGTTACTGATGACAACCGCTTTTTCTACGGCTCGCTGTATAAGCTGTCGTTGGTTCCGCTTGTCTTGATCATGCTTCTGAACATCGTGGGAGTCATCATAAGGAGAAAAAAATTATCTGATAAGTATTTGGTCGCTTTGCTTGTCTATCTGATTCCGATGACAGCCGCGATCATCATCCATATGTTTATCAATGTTGAACTATTCGTTGTATTCGGTATGGCGCTCTTTGCGATAATCATGTTCAGTCTGATCCTATCGGATAACATGGATCAGTATATGCGGCAGCAGCGGGAGATCGCCAACCAGCGCGCAAACGTCATGGTGCTGCAAATGCGTCCGCATTTCATCTACAATACGATGATGACGATCTACTGTCTATGTAAGCAGGACGCGGACAAAGCGCAGCAGGTCACGCTGGACTTCACCGACTATCTGCGAAATAACTTCTCCGCGATCGCAAGCGAGAATCCCGTTCCCTTTGCTGATGTGTGATAAAGAAGTAGTAGAAGTGTAAAAAATTTTGCCGTTCCTATCCGGCGTTTGCGCATTGCGCCGGATAGGTCGGGCGGTCATTCGGGCAGGTCTACCTTGCCAACGAAAGAGTAATAAATATCAATGTCCTGTCTGCGTGTGCCGTTCTCGTCATAGCTGCACTCATGCACAACGATTTTCTCCACAAACTCACGCAAAAGGGTAGGGGTAAGTTCTTCAAAGCTGGTGTACTTGCGGACAACATTCATAAACTTTTCTGCGTTTACCGTGGCTTCCTGCGCTTTGGAAAGCTCTGCCCGGATAGCGGCGGCTCTCTCTTTCAGTTCTTTCTGCTCGGCTTCATAGTCTGCCGACAGCTCCGTGAAACGCTCGTCTGAAATGCGCCCGGTCACGCTGTCCTCATACAGCCGCTTGAAGATAGCGGATAACTCGCTGATACGCTTCTCGGCGGCTTCCAGCTCCTTTTTCCTTGCGGCGTTCCTGCGCTTGCCCCCGTCCTCGTTCTGCTCGATCAGCAGCTTCATAAACCGGGCTTCGTGCTTCGCTGCATAGCTGGTGACTTTCCGCAGATTGTCGGTCACTCCGGCGGTCAACAGGTCGGTGCGGATAAAGTGCGCCGTACAGTCACGGGTACGCTTCTTGTAGCTCCCGCAGATATAACAATCCTGCTTGCGGGTGGCGTTCTGGTAACGCTGCTGGTAAAGGACGCTGCCGCAGTCGGCACAAAAGAGTATGCCGGAGAATAAGCCCACTTCATCATAGCGGTTCGGGCGTTTGCGCTGCTTGCGTAACTCCTGCACACGCTCCCACATCTGGGTGTCAATGATAGGCTCATGGTGGTTCTCGAAAATCGCCTGTTTCTCAATGGGGTTCTCTACGCTGTGCTTGGTCTTGTAGGACGGCTTCTCCGTCTTGAAGTTTACCAGACAGCCCGTGTACTCCCTGTTTTCAAGGATATGTACCACGGTATTGGTCGCCCACTTGCACTCATAGCCGGGGTGGTAGCGGCGGGTGCTTCCCGTCCGACGGTATTCCAGCGTTCCCGGCGTGGGGATCTCCTGCTCTGTGAGCATACGGGCTATCTTGGTCGGCCCGTTCCCGGCAAGGCACAAGCTGTAAATCTGCCGCACAACAGGGGCGGCTTCCCCGTCAATGATAAAATTTTCGTCCTCGTCCATAAAGTAGCCGTATACGGGTTTGCTCGTGACGGGCTTCCCGCTCATACCCTTAGACCGTTTTACTGCTTTGATTTTCTTGCTCGTATCTCTCACCAGCCATTCGTTAAAAATGTTCCGCAGAGGGGCAAAATCATTGTCGCCCTGTGCGCTGTCCACTCCGTCATTGATAGCGATAAAGCGGACGCCTTTCTGTGGGAAAATCATTTCCGTATACATTCCCACTTGCAGATAGTTTCGCCCTAACCGTGACATATCCTTGACGATAACGGTGCCGACTTTTCCGGCTTCAATGTCCGCAAGCATGGCTTGAAAACCGGGTCTTTGGAAGTTCGCCCCAGAATAACCGTCATCTGTGTACCATTGCAGATTGGAAAAGCCGTTCTGCTTCGCATAGGTTTCAAGAATACGCTTCTGGTTTGAAATAGAATTGCTCTCACCTTGCAGCTCGTCCTCGTGGGATAATCTCGGATAAAGGGCGGTAATAAGGTTTCGGGTGGTCTGTCTTAACATAGTGTCCTCCATTTCCGACAGCCAGCCCCACTATTCCGTATGACTATCATACCACACGCCGGGGCTGGCTGTACAGTCCTTTCTGCTTCTTTACGTCCCGTCAAATTGCCGATTTTTGTGTAGCAGCTTCCGCTTCCAGCACTTTCAGCATTTTATCGGCGGCGGTGGCGGTGGTGTCCTGCTTGAAATAGCCGGAAACGACAAGGACAGAATTACCTATGCGGATTTCCGTCACGCAATCCGGGCGGCGGGTGCTGCGGTCATTCTTTGGGGTGTTGGTCATAGGCGGCTCTCCTTTCTGTTCATCAGCTTTTTCAGTTGTCCCATTTTCTCCTGCGCCGTGGCTTTTCGGAAGTTGCTCCCGGTAAAGCGGACAGGAGAACACATTTCAATCAGACGGTCATAAATGCGGGCGTGGGCGGTGTCCTCCGGGTGCTGCAAGTCCTCCAGCGTGAGATTAGTCGTGACGATCAGCGGCCTGCCGCTGCGGTAACGGCTGTCAATCACGTTGTAGACCTGCTCTAAGCCGTA
>CAZPOG010000109.1:0-7838 GCA_964588105.1 uncultured Ruminococcus sp.
CGCCGTAAGAACGTCCGATCCAGTTCTTCTGCTGGAGCTTGACGCGCTCGGGATAATCCACCAGATCGAGATCATCGATCAGGCGGTCAGCGTACGCGGTGATTTTGAGCATCCACTGGGACTTGGTCTTATGGACGACCTCGCTGCCGCAGCGCTCACACACACCGTTGACAACTTCTTCGTTCGCCAATACGCACTTGCAGGAGGTGCACCAGTTGACCGCCATCTCCTTCTTGTAGGCAAGTCCGTGCTTGAACAACTGGAGGAAGATCCACTGGGTCCACTTGTAGTAATCGGGATCGGTGGTGTTGATCTCGCGGCTCCAGTCGAAAGAGATACCTAAGGACTGGATCTGCTTCTTGAAACGCTCAACGTTATTTTTGGTAACAATCTCGGGATGGATGTGGTTCTTGATCGCGTAGTTCTCGGTAGGCAGACCAAAAGCGTCCCAGCCGATGGGATAAAGAACGTTATATCCCTGCAAACGTCTCTTTCTCGATACAGTATCGAGAGCGGTATAAGGACGCGGATGACCGACGTGCAGTCCCTGTCCCGAAGGATAAGGGAACTCGATCAGTGCGTAAAATTTTTCTTTATCAGAATTATTTTCCGCATGGAAGCAGCCTTTCTCCTCCCATATTTTTTGCCATTTCGGCTCGATTTGTCTGTGGTTGTATTTCATATATATTCCTCCAAAGGTTTGTTTGCATAGTCAAAATGTCATTCTGAGGAGCGAAAGCGACGTGAGAATACCCTTGTCATTACTACCGGTTTCTTATAAAAAGGGGATTGCCACGCCCAATAGGGCTCGCAATGACCAATTACAGTATGTCAGATATATCGACCGGTTCGCCGTCTTCCCAAAGGCGGTCAAGGTCATAATACTTTCTTGATTCATCGGAAAACACATGGACGATCACATCGACATAGTCGAGCAGGATCCAACTGTTGGAGCGGTACCCTTCGATGTGGCTGACGGATACGCCCTTATTGTCCATATCGGTCTCAACATAGTCGGCAAGCGACTTGACATGGGTGGACGAGTTTCCCGTCGCAATAACCATATAGTCCGCCAGAACGGATATATCGTCGATCTTGATCACATTGATATCGATACCCTTGTGTTCCGATAAGATTTTTGCGATTTCTCTTGCTTCTTGTAATGAATTCATAGTTACCTCATAATAATGATTAATGATATATGATAAATGAAAAATTGATTAAAAACAATTTCACTCTGCACTCTGCACTCTGCACTGTGCACTTTTGTTCAAAACGATTTCATTATACGCATTCAATGCATCAGGACTGATCAGTCCGCCTCGCTTGGAGATACGCGAGATCGTAAACTGCAGCGCGTACAGCATACCTTCCTCTAATGAGATTTCGGCTTTCTCTCTAATGACGTCGATATCGTCAAACTTTCTGTCCGCGCTGGTAAAATCCGCTAAGAAGATCACCTTCTCAAGCAGCGACATGTTTGCTCTGGCGGTAGTATGATAGCGGATGGCGTTTCGGATATCTTCATCGTCAATTCCGAAATGCGTCTTGACATATACAGACGCCGACATCGCGTGATACAGCTGAGGAGACGCCTTCTCAACGGCAGATAGCATTATACCACCGTCTTCGATGATTTTCAACTGGGTCTCGTCATCCATTTCCTTGGTAATATCGTGTAAGAGCCCTGCTATCTCTGCTTTCTCAACATCGGCGCCGTACTTCTGCGCGAGTCTGACCGCTTCTTTGGAAACGTTCAGCGAATGGATCCGACGATAGTCGGAAAGTTGATTTACTTCATTTAAATAGAGTTCTTTGTTCATTGTCATTTTCTAACAGTACAAATGATTTTTCTTAATATAATCGATCACATCGGGATGAAGACAACCGCTTAGGTCTTCCCCGTTTTTGATTTTTTCTCTGATGGCGGTTGAGGAAAACGGGCCGACAGGTGACAGAGAGAATTCCGCATTACAACCATAGGGCTTTAGCTCGTTATATTTCTTTTGAAGAATATTAATATCATATTCTCCGCGCGGGATCGTCAGGATCGTGGCATTGGCAAAAATATAAGTGAAGTCGTGCCACTTCTCCAAAGTCATAAACATATCCGCGCCGACGATCAAAAACAGATCGTCCTCGTCGTTTTTCAGCTGCGCGATCGTGTCGGAAGTATAGCTGAGTCCCTGACGCCGGATCTCGATATCGCTGACTTCGATAAAGTCATATGCCGCGCTTGCAAGACGGCACATCATAAGCCTGTCCTCCCCCGACGCCAATTCGGAATTATCCTTTAATGGGGTCGTCGCTGTCGGGATCAGGATCACTCGATCAAGAGAGAACTCAGTAATAAACCTCTCACATAAAGCGGTATGATCAAGATGGATAGGATTAAACGATCCCCCATATATCGCTTTTCTCATTTCGGCAATTTGATCTGAGGATCTTTTTTATTCTTTTTATACAGGACAAATTTTCTGCCGATGACCTGTACGACGTCGGCACCGATGTTCTCAGCGATCGCGTCCGCCGCTTCGCGTGAAGTGAGTGAGCTTGCTTCAAGCACCTTTCCCTTGATCAGTTCTCTGGCGGTGATCGCTTCTTCGGCAGTTTTGTACACCTGCTCGTCAAGGTCGCCCTTACCGACCATCACGACGGTATCGATGGGATTCGCCATCGCGCGAAGATAGGCGCGCTGTTTACTGTTCAGCATATTTTCCCTCCAAATATAACAGTATTTAATATAAGGGGATTGCCACGGGCTAAAGCCCTCGCAATGACAATCAAATGATTTCTTTCAATTGATCTCTCAGTTTACGTAAGGCATTGCCGCGATGACTCAGGCTGTCCTTTTCTTCTGCCGAGAGAGCCGCAAAGCTCTTTCCGTTCACCAGAAATACGGGATCATAACCGAAACCGCCGTCTCCCGAAGGAGAAAACGCGATCGAGCCATAGCAATAGCCCTCTACCTGAATCTTCTCGCCCGAGGGCAGGATACAGCAGACGGAACAGGTGAAATGAGCGCCGCGCTGTTCTGCGGGAACATCTTTCAGCTCGTCAAGGAGCATATTGATTTTGGTAATATACGGTGAATCATGACCGCCGTATCGAGCGGAATAGATACCGGGTCTGCCGCCAAGCGCGTCAACACACAAACCGGAATCATCGGCGATCACGGGCAGCCCGCATTTATCGTATGCCGCTTTCGCTTTGATATAGGCGTTCTCCGCAAAGGTAGAGCCGTTCTCTTCCACATCTCCGAGATCGATCCCTTTTGACTTTGCCGTGACGGCTTTAATCCCCAACGGATTGAGGATACGGTCGAGTTCTACGAGCTTTTTCTCGTTATTGGTAGCGATAATAAAATCTGTCATATCAGTTCTCTTCTCCCGCAAACAGCGCCAAAGAGAAGTCGTCTGCGTCAAACGGCTGTAAGTCGTCGATCTGTTCGCCTACGCCGATGAACTTGACGGGAATACCGAGACCGTCTTTGATCGCCAGAACAACGCCGCCTTTGGCGGTACCGTCGAGCTTGGTCAGGATGATACCGGTGATACCGGTCGCCTTCGCAAATTCGCTCGCCTGGTTGACAGCGTTTTGTCCCGTGGTAGCGTCTAAGACAAGCAGGGATTCCTTATCCGCGTCGGGAAGCTCGCGATCGATGATCCTGCGGATCTTGGAAAGCTCGTCCATCAGATTCTTCTTGTTATGCAGTCTGCCGGCAGTATCGATGATCACCAGATCAGCCCCTCTCGCCTTTGCGGCGGAGATTGCGTCAAAAACTACAGCGGCGGGATCACTTCCTTCACCCTGGCAGATGATATCAACGCCTGCGCGATCCGCCCATACCTTGAGCTGATCGATCGCGGCAGCGCGGAAGGTATCTGCTGCGGCGAGAATCAACTTCTTGCCCTGCTTGGTATAGAAATTCGCAAGTTTGCCGATAGAGGTCGTCTTTCCGACGCCGTTGACGCCGATCACCAGGATAACGGAGGGCGTAGTGTCAAGATGCATCTCGTTGCCGCCGGTGAGCATCTCCCATGACAGAGTCTGCAGTTCGATCATGATCCGATTCGGATCCGTGATCCCTTTCTGTTTGACTCTGGTCCTGAGCTCATCGCAAATCTTCTCGGCGGTAGCGACGCCAACGTCGCCCATCACCAGTATCTCTTCGAGCTCTTCAAACAGTTCTTCGTCGATTTTGGTGAATGACTTGAGCATCGAATCGATCTGACCGACGACTCCGTCTCTGGTTTTTTTCAATCCGTTTTTGATTTTATCAAAAAGTCCCATAAAATGGTTCTCCTTTAAATACAAGTAATCCCGGAAGGGTCAAGACCCTTCCCTACATTAATTATTTATACCCAAACGGGAAGCGACCTCAGAGGCTCTGAGCTCAAGAAGTTTAGAAATACCCTCGTCCTGCATGGTTACGCCGTAGAGGACGTCGGCTTCTTCCATCGTACCTCTGCGGTGAGTGATCAGAATAAACTGGGTACTGCCGGTCAGGGTTCTCAAATACTGAGCGAAACGATCGACGTTGACCTCGTCAAGCGCCGCTTCGATCTCGTCCATGACACAGAAGGGAGCGGGTCTGACCTTCATGATCGCAAAGTACAGCGCGATCGCGACAAGCGCCTTCTCACCGCCGGAAAGCGCCTCTAAGTGAACGACGATCTTTCCGGGAGGATGAACGATGATGTCGATTCCGGATGTCAGGATGTTCTCGGGATCGGTCAGCTCTAATCTCGCTTCACCGCCGGAGAACAGCTCCTTGAAGGTCTTGGAGAAATTCTGGTTGATCAAAGCGAAGGAATCCACAAAGACGTCTTTCATCTGCTTGGTCAGGTCGGTGATCAAGCGAAGAAGTTCTTTCTTTGACTTCTCTACATCCTCGACCTGCGCGCTCATGAACGTGTAACGCTCCGAGACTTCTTTATACTCTTCGATAGCCGCTACGTTAACGGTACCAAGCGCTTTGATCTTCTGTTTTAATGTGGACAGTCGGGATCTCGCCTCTGTCAGATGCTCAATAGCGACTGCCTGCTGCTGCGCTTCGCTGAGCGTCAGCTCATACTCTTCCCAGAGTTTGGAGATGATATCGTCATACTGCTTTCTGAGGCTGAGCTTCTTCTCTTCCAGACGCGCAAGGTCGTTGGAAGAAAGCTCACGCTCAGAGGATTTTTCTCTTTCTAACTGTCGCAGCTCGATGCTTCTCTTATCGAGATTGTTGAGCTCGGTGTTCAGAGTCTCTATCGCGGTATTATATTCTGTTATCTGAGAAAGAAGCGCTTCGATCTCCGATTCCAAAGCGGCGATCTTCTCTTCTGTTTCCAGATTTTGCTGTTTGAGCTGTTCCTGTTCTCCGATGAGTTCTTCGATACGCTTTTGCTGATCGTCTCCGGAGAGCTTTGCGGAGGTGATCTCAGCGTTGACGGACTCGATATCCTTCTCCAGCGCGACAACGGCAAGGCGTAACTCCTGTAGTTTTTCGGAACGCTCTTCGCGCTTTTGCGCCATTTCGTCTCTGGTACCGGAGAGCTTCTTGATCTTGATCTCCGCGGTCTCCATCTCAGCGGTGAACTTCACCATTTCCTTCTGGGCGGAAACACGGATCTTCTTGGATTCTTCAATTTTTTCTTCACAGGATGAGATCTCGGTCTTGATATTCTGCGCCTGTAGCTGCGCCTGCTGATATTCGTTGAGGCAGGCGTTATACTCTGCTCTCAGTCTGACCTGTTCCTGCTGCGCGTTGGAGAGATCTGCTCTCGCGCCGAGGAGATCCGCCTCACAGGCAGCGCACTGAGACTGTGCTCTCTTGAATTCTTCAGACAGATTCTGATGCTTTTCTCTGAGTTTATTTGCCTGCTGGTTGAGAGATTCGATCTCGGATTCGCGGGAGAGAAGTCCTGAGTTCTTAGCGCGGGAGCCGCCGGTGAAAGATCCGCCCGCGTTGATCACCTGACCGTCAAGGGTCACGACCATAAAACGGTAGCCGTATCTCTTGGCGATAGCAGACGCAGAGGAAAGGTCTTCCGCAACCACGATCTTCCCCAACAGATTCGTCAAAATCGACTGGTACTTCTTATCACATGAACACAAGTCCGAAGCGATACCGATATATCCGTAGCAATCATCAAGACCTTTTTCATCTAATGATCTGGGCTTGATGGTGGAGATAGGCAGGAAGGTCGCTCGTCCGGCGTCGCGCTTTTTGAGCAGTTCGATCGCTCTTTTGGCGTCAGAGTCGGTCTCCACGACAATATGCTGCATTCTCGCGCCTAAAGCGACTTCCATCGCGATATTATACTCTTTCGGTACTTTGATCAAGGTGGTAACAGGACCGCAAACGCCGCCCAGAGCGCCGTTCTTCGACTCCTTCATCACGACCTTGACAGAATTATAAAAGCCCTCGTAGTTTCTTGATAAATCATAGAGTATCTTCGCGCGGCGGGATTTCTCCTCACAGTCAAGCATGAGAGTATCGCACTGCACTTTAAGTTCATCACGCTTCTTTATACGCGACTGGCTCTTGATCTCTAAGCCTTCGATGGAATTTTGGACCATCGTCAGCTTTTCTTCGATCTCTTTGAGCTGTTTCTCGTAATCCTCTTTCATCAATGAGAGGTCGGAGAGTCTTTCGTTTTGCTCCTTCTCGCTCTGAGAAAGTGTCTCAATACGCGCGGACAGCTCGTCAATGTTGGATGCGTTGGTGATATCGGTAACGCGCACATCGGCAAGACGCTGGGACAAAGAAGCAATCAGCGCAGAAAGCTGCTGGAGCTCGTCCGACGAACGGGACGCGTCAAGATTGATGATATTAAGCTCGTCTGTCACTTCGTTATACTCGGACTGTTTCTCGTCGATACGAAGCTTCAGTTCAGCGATTTTTTTCTCTTTTTCTTCGATCACGTTGGCAAGGTCGACCGTAGAAGACTTTGCCTTCTCGATCTCCTGCCCTACTCTGTCGATATTCTCATTGTTGTGGAGAATATCGTTCTGTGAGACGGAGATCGCCGCGCGCTTTTCGGAAACCTGTCCCTCAAATGCGGAAATCGCAATACGCTTCTCTTCCGTTTTGGAAGCGACAGCACCCTTTTGCAGATAGATATCTTCGGTTTCTTTTGCGATACTGTCAAGAACAGTCTCCGCCTCATCATACTGTGAACGCGCGATCTCGATCTTATCCTCGTGATCTTTGAGCGTTTTGGAGGATTTTTCGATGGTATCAAGCCACAGAGCAATCTCGAGTCCCTTCTTTTCCGCGGAGAACTCCAAGAACTTCTCCGCTTTGGCGGACTGGATCCTCAAAGGCTCTACCCTCTCCTCGAGCTCTGTCACGATATCGCGCAGGCGCAGAAGGTTGTCCTCAGTGCGGGAAAGCTTGCGTTCGGCTTCTACCTTTCTGTAACGATAGCGGGAGATACCGGCGGCTTCTTCAAAGATCTCACGTCTGTCCTCGCTCTTGGAGGCAACGATAGAATCGATCTTGCCCTGACCGATCATCGAATAACCGTCACGACCGAGACCGGTATCCATAAACAGCTCATGGATATCTTTCAGGCGCACTGCCGCCTTGTTGATCAGGTATTCACTCTCGCCGGAACGATAGTAGCGTCTGGTGACTGCGACCTCGTCGCCGCCGTAAGGCAGAAAACGATCGGAATTATCGATGGTCAGCGTGACCTCAGCGTATCCGCCGCGCTTTCTCTTGTCGGTACCGTTGAAAACGACGTCTTCCATCTTAGAACAGCGCAGCGACTTCGGCGACTGTTCGCCCAGCACCCAGCGGATCGCGTCGGAAATATTACTTTTTCCGGAGCCGTTGGGTCCAACGA
>CAZPOG010000110.1:0-7777 GCA_964588105.1 uncultured Ruminococcus sp.
CTCGTCAAAGCACAGTATCGCGGGATTGAGTGCCAGCGCTCTCGCAATAGCGACACGCTGCTGCTGGCCGCCGGACAGCTCACAGGGATAGTTGTTCACTTTGTCTTTGAGTCCGACACTCTCGATCAGCTCCAGCGCGTTCGCCTTTATCTCTTCATCAGTTCCTTTCTTGAGCAGCTTCGGCGCCAGCGTGACGTTATCCAGTACCGAATACTGCGGGAAAAGATTGAAATTCTGGAACACCAGACCGAAGTGGAGACGCTTCTCTCTGAGCGCTCTCTCGGAATTTTTCTGCCTGGGCTCACTGCTGTTGAAAATCGGATCGCCGCCCACGATGATCTGTCCGCTGTCAGCAAATTCCAGAGAATTCAGGCAGCGCAGCAGGGTAGTCTTTCCGGAACCGGAGGAGCCGATGATAGAAAGCACCTCGCCCTTTTCCAGAGAAAAGTTGATGCCTCTGAGGACATGGTTGCGTCCGAAGCTTTTATTCAGATCTTTTACTTCCAATATAGACATGCTCTTCCCTCCTACGTCTTGAAATAGCTCAGCTTTTTCTCAACAAAGTTGAACAAAAGCGTAAGGATGCCCGAGAAGGCAAGATAGTAAACGCCGGTAAAGAACAGAGGCCAGATCACGCCGGATATGCCCTGGCTGCCCTTTAAGAACGCCTGTCCCGCCCAGATGACCTCCTGCAGCGCGATGATACGCGCCAGAGAAGTATCCTTGACAAGCGTGATGATCTCGTTGCTCATCGGAGGGATGATCCTCTTGACCATCTGCAAAAGGGTGATTCGAAAGAAGATCTGGCTTCTGGACAAGCCTAATACCAGACCGGCTTCCTGCTGACCGTGCGGTACGCCCTGGATTCCGCCGCGGAAGATCTCGGAGAAATAGCAGGCGTAGTTGATGATAAACGCAACCGCGGACGCTAAAAAACGTCCGTCCTCTCCTCCGCCCCAGATAGGATTGTTGAAAACCAGTCCCGGGAAAAAGTAGATGATAAGCAGCTGCAGCATCAAAGGCGTTCCTCTGATGATCCACACAAATACGCGTACAACAGCAGAAAGCGGCTTGAACTTGGACATCGTACCGAAGGAAATGATCAGTCCCAGCGGCAAAGCTCCCAGAAGGGTGATGCCGAAAAGCTTTAGAGTCTGTAAAAATCCAACATTCAGAGAATGAAGAACAATCGGAAACTGTTCTGCGAAAGTCATAGTATAATTCCTTAATAGAAAAATAAATGGTTTGTCTTACCGAGATCCGACAAAAACGAATATAACACGTTGTCTTCACCGTAAATCGGTATTCTCTTATAACAGAAAACATCGGGAGGAGCGTCGCTCCTCCCGGATGCCTGATATGAATGATTTCTGTTTAATTATTTGATCAGCGCAGCCTGAACGCCGTAAGTCTCGGCGATCTTGTCAACGGTGCCGTCAGCGATAGCATCAGCTAAGAAAGCGTTGAACTTCTCGGTGATGTCGGAACCGGTTCTGAAACCGACGCCGTACTCCTCGGAGTTGAGCGCTACGGTATAGGTAAGATCAGCGTAAGAGGTGCCCTCGCCGATCATAGCGCCTGCCATCAGAGAGTCGATGATCGCAGCGTCACAGGTACCGGAAGCAACTTCCATCAGAGCGGTAGCCTGGTCTTTGACCTCGGTGAAGGTGAAGCCGTAAGCTTCTGCCTGCTCCTGACCGGCGGAACCGGACTCAACAGCAAAGTTCAGACCCATGCAAGCATTCGCGTCAGCGTAATTAGCAGCAACATCGCTCTTCACAACAACGACCTGCGCATTGTTGCAGTAGGGATCGGAAGTAGACATAGAGGACTTGACCTCGTCTGTCAGGGTCATGCCGTTCCAGATGCAGTCAACGGTCTTGCCGTCAAGCTCTAAAACCTTGTTGTCCCAGTCGATCTCAACAAACTCTACCTCAACGCCCAGAGTCTTGGCAAATTCCTTAGCCATATCAGCGTCAAAGCCGATCCACTCGCCGTTCTCATCTTTGTAGTCCATCGGCTCAAACTCGGTGATACCGACAACCAGCTTGCCGTTAGCAAGTACATACGCGAGATCGGTTGTCTCAGCGGAATCGGGTGTAGCGGAATCAGCGGGCTTGTCTGTATCGGTGGTGTCAGCAGCGCCGCAGCCGGCAAAGATAACGCCGATCATCAGGATAGCCATTAATAAAGCGATTACTCTTTTCATTTTTTCCTCCAAATAAACATAATTAGTTTTCACACTATTTAAGCGCCATTCAATTTTATCGTATTAGCGTGTTAAAGTCAATATGCGAAGTGCACAAAGAAATTTTCGCAGAAAGAATCGCGGTACTGTATTATGGATAAGATGACAGTGCAGAGTGCGGAGTGCAAAGTGCAGAGTTTTGTTGTTGGGAAGGGTCTTGCCCCTTCCGCCATCAAATCGAATACATTCTTCAGCGGGAAAGCCTGTGCTGAACAAAAAAGAGGCTTCCGAAATCGGAAGCCTCAGATAGTTTCAGTGAAATTACTCTTTGATCTTCTTGACTGCGAATACAGCAGCGCCGGTCGCAAGAAGCATCATCGCGGCAAAGATCATCGACATATCGCCGGTCTTGGGAGAAGTGGAGCTATCGTCCTTCTTACCCGCATCCGGATTCGCTTCTTTGAAGTAAGCGATTGCGTGAACGTCGGTCAGAGGTCTGATAACGAGAACCTTGGAAGTCAAGGAGCCTTCTACGATCTCATAATCGCACTGGAGTTCCCACTTCACGAAGGTGCCGCCCTGTTCAACAGCGGTGAGGGTGGATGTATCTCCCGAGCCCTTGAGGACTTTACCGGGATCAGCGGAAGCAGTACCCGCGCCGACAGCCTCAGCGGTAATGGTCAGATAATCTTCATCAACCGAGAAGCTTGCGGTTGCCGTAATATCGGACAACGGCTTAATAACGATAACGTTACTTTCAAGATCTCCGGAAACGATCTGATAGGAACCGTCGATGATCCATCTGGTGAAGAATCCGTCGTTATCGGTAGCCGTCAGTGTAGACGTACCGTCGGAGTTCTTCTCAACCTTAACGGGATCCGCAGAAGCGGAACCGGAACCTTCAGTAGCAGTAGTAATGCTGTAATAATCTGTAGGTGTCGGGCTCTCATAGGTTGTAGCAGCCGAAACGGTAACAACCAGAGAAGCGGCGATCATCAGAGCTAACATCAATGCAAGAAATTTTTTCATATATATCATCTCCAATATACAATTTCTCAAACTATCGCATATATCATACCATTAAACCGTGTGATTTGTCAATAGTAAATTCGAATAATTTCAGCGGTGAACGAATTGTAATTATTTTATACGAAAAAGGCTGCCGCGCTATGGGCGCGACAGCCTCTTATTGATCACTGCGGTATTGACTTTTCTACTTGGAAAGCGCTATCTGGAAGCGGTCGATCGCTTTGCCGTACAGTCCCGCGTAGCCGTCCTGACCGGAGGAGGTCTCGTTGTCATACTGCCACGGATAGTAGGAGCCTCCAATCGGAGAAACACGGTATTTCGCCTTAAGATAGCCGCTTTTGTTAATAATATCGGAAGGCGTATAATAATATACTTCTACCGCGTCGATCGGCTTCTTATCGCCCGCGTAGCCGTTCTCGCTCTCGTAAATATCATAGCCGGTCACATAAGGCAGCCATGAGCCGCCTTTGATGTGGACGCGGTATTTAACCTTGCCCTTCTGGGGCTTGATCGCGATATCGGTGATCGCTCTGCCCTCAAGTCCTGCAAAAGACGAGAGAGAATCCACCTCTTTGAGCCAGCTTCCGCCCGTCCTGACACGGTAGAAAACAGATACCGAGCTGTTTGAGCCGCCGTCGTCATAGGAGCCCGTATAGTCGGGTCTGCCGGCGCAGGACACCACCGAGAGGGATCGAACGCGGCGCATGACCTCGCCGTTATAGGATGAACCGGTGTTGCCCTCGATGGTTGTCAGCGTACCGTCGGAGTTGACCGATTCGATGATACCCACATGGTCGCAGGTATAGACCGAGGGCACATAGCTTGATTTGTCGTTTGACCAGTGGAAGAACACGACGTCGCCGGGAAGATATCCGGAGGTTTTGAGTCTTCCCTTGTTGTAGAACGCTCTCGCCTGTACGCCGCAGTTAGCGGTCTTCTGGTAGAGCATTGCGGACGCGCCGCACTGACTAAACACCCACTGGACAAAAGTCTCGCACCAGTCATATCCCGAGCCCGACACCGCCGAGCCGTAGTACCATGTGTTATACTTACACTTTTTGACGTTGGTCGCCTTGACGCCGACCTGCGCTCTCGCAACCGACAGGATTTTTGCAACCGATGTTGCCATTATTTCTCACCATCCTCGACCTCAGGCAGCCCTGACGCGAGGCTTGTCAGCACAGACAGCAGCGCGGCGAGTGTCGACATAGAGAGGACCGTCCCCCATTCTACATCCGAGAAGCATACCGACACGCCTATTGCCGCCGCAGCGGTCTGGGCAAAGGTTCGAAGCGCTCTGATCAGAGCCGCCCTGAGCCATTTTCTGATTTTTTCCAATTCCATATTTGTCCCCTCGCTTTATACTATGTTTTTTGCTGTGTTTTGACATTCTTTTTTCTCCAGATCGGCGACTCGGCGGGCGACCGACTTCAACTCTTTGTGCTGTACCGCGCTCTGCTTCTCGAGCTCGTAGGTGCGCTCGATGAGGTTGTTATGCTTATCGACCTTTTCCTCAAGCTCTTTGAGGCGGTATTCGATGAGCGCGTCGGTCTTCTTGTGCTGGATCACGGCGACTACGATCGCCGCCACAGCCGCGCAGCCTCCGGAGATCAGCGCTGTCGCCACGGGAATCAAACTCTCCATCCTGATCGCCTACCCGATCCCGAGGACTTGCTTAAGCGCCGCAACGGAGATATCGGACGTCAGCGAGAGTCCCGCGATCTTGCGTCCCGAAGGACATACAGCGCCCAGCTGTGCAAGCTCCGTGTAGTCGGAAGCCCCATCGCCCGTTTTGAGCGCTACCGAGCCCTGACAGCGGAAGAGCTGACCCTCGGGAACACCGGCGACGTCCGGAAGGTCCGTGACCGCGGCAAGCGCCATCGCGCCGGTGGGATCCGGCATACGGACGAAAGAGCCGGTTGTCGCGCTGTACATATACCAGTGCCCGTCCTCGCCGCAATACGGCATTTTTGAGAGGATCTCATCGATCTCGGACTTCAAAGAGAGCAGTCTTCTCTCGTAGGAAAGGAACTCGGAATTTTCTTTATTGGAAAAATATTCCGTAAATTCCGCGCTCTCGTCCACCACAAACCAGTCAGAAGAAGAGTGCCATATTTCTCCGGAAGAAGAATACGCCTTGATCTGCGCCATGATGACGCCGGGCTTGAGGATATGTTCCTCGAGGACATTCCATTTGAGTGTCGTTCTGCCGTTGATCACTGTTTTTGAAAGCTCAAAATAGTTACAGGCGGAGTTATCGAAGGTAAGAAAGAGCTTGTAGACGTCCGCGCCACAGGGCGCGTCTTCGATACGAAAGCTCTTGGAAGAGCACAGATTGTCGCCTGCGAATCCGACAAAACGCTCCTCCTCGGGGATCGTCATGATCCCATGTTGAATCATAATCATTTTTTACACCTCCTACCTATGAGGAGAAAATAAAAAAAGTTGCATACTTTTATGCAACTTCTGAAAAATTTTATTGATGATGATTGATATTTGATCAGGATGGCACAATCCCAGAATAGCTCCTGCCCTGCGGCGCCGAACGGGAGCATATTTTCTCATTTTTTCCCTTTTTTCTGTCATGTAATTATAGAATAACCGCTGTAAGGTATGATAGAATTGTATAATTATTCGCGCAAACCACTCTGAAAGGAGTCTCATTATGAAAAGAACACTATCTATCATCCTCGCGCTCTTGATCGCGCTGTCAGCGGTATCGTTCACGGTATTCGCCGAAAGCCTCCCCGACAGCCTTGGGGAGGGGGACCGCGTAAGCGGTGGAGGGGGCGACCTTGCCGACTCCGGGGCAGTGGAAGACCTCGCCGAATCATCGGGCAAAACATATAACATCTGGGTGGGCAACACACAGGTCACCGACAATAACAAAAATGATATCCTCGGCGGCAACAGCGGTGTGAGATATAATCCTTCCAGTAATATCTTAACTCTGTCAGATAACTCAGTTATCAGCGGCTATCATACGGCTTGCATTCCCGAAGAAAAGACTTTCCTGATTTATTCCGAATTTGGAATATCTCTCAAGGGCAGTTATCACATGACAGAAACCGGCAGCGATAATATAATTGATTACGCGGTCGGAGTCGGCGACGGAAATTTATCACTTTCCGGTGACTTCCGGTTCAACTCCGGTATCATGGCAAACAACAATGTCTTGTTGAACAGCGGCACCGTTACCGTATATAAGAGCGATTCGACTGCCGCCGCGATCGAGAGCAAAGTGGGATACATCGATATCGGCAACAACTGCTTGTATGTCAGAGCGCAAGGCATGCGCGCGAGAAACACTATCAAGTATAAAGATAGTTATCTCACGCTGAAGCCGGAAACTTTAACCATCGACAGTGGAAATGTCTATGATAACGGAAAAGAAGCGACATGGGTCGTTTTTGAGAGTAACGACATAACCTTCTATGATATCTGGCTGGGTCATACGCAGGTCACCAGCCGGAATAAGGACGACATCTTGGGAAAAACCAAGGCGCGGTATGACGCTGATACCGCCACCTTGTATCTGGATAGCCCCGATATCAAGGGTACCCATGTCACGCCCGACCAAACTTCTGCCAAGATCTACTGCGGCTGTAACGTCACTATCGAAGATACCTATCATATGGGTTCTACAGCCAAAGCAGAATCCCAATACGGTATGTACAGTCCTGACGGACAGGTTAAGCTTAACGGCAGCTTTACCTTCTGCGGCGACAACGCCGGTATCTTTACAAATGACGGACTGACGATCAGCGGCGGATCCGTCGCCGCGAATGCCACCTCTGCTGGCGGAGAAGCCGGACAGAGTGTAGGAATTGCCGGTAATGTTACGATCGGCGAAAACGCCACTCGTGTAGAGGCGCAGGGATTTGACAAAGCCTTTTCAGCCGGCGTTGATATCGGCTCAGGACTCGGCGTGACAAAACCTCAGAACGCTCAACTTGACGTCGATAACGATCTATTTTATATCTATGAATCCGACGGCACCACCATAGCGAAGCATGCGGTGATTGAGCCGATGGTCAGCTCACTGTCGGGCACTGTCACGAGCTTTCTGGGCGAGACCGATCCCGTGACCGTCGAACTAAAAAAAGGCGAAACCGTGGTGGACACAAAGACCGTGACCGGTAATTTGGGGGATTATTCATTCGCGGATATCGATATGGGAAAATATACCTTGTCCGTCTCGAAGCATAACCACGCTGCCCGCGAGTATGAAGTGATCGTCAACGGCGAAACGACACAGGATATAACGATCAACCCGCTCGGCGATGTAACACTCAACGGCATCGTCGATATCAAGGATGTTAACGCGCTGTATAAACACGTGATGGAGACAAAGAAGCTTGCCGATCCCTATGCCCTCCAATGCGGCGACGTCACAAAAGACTTCAAAGTCGTCGACATCAAAGACGTCAACAAGCTGTATAAGCACGTGATGGAAACCGACAACATCTGGACAGAAATTTTAATCAGCTAAAAGCAAAACGCCACCCGTGAGGGTGGCGTTTGTGATACGATAATGAGCGCTGAAACACCGCAGGGCGG
>CAZPOG010000111.1:0-7629 GCA_964588105.1 uncultured Ruminococcus sp.
TTACTTCATCATTCAGAATCTTCCAAAAACTGTTGACTTTTTCAATTCTTTTGTTTATTATTAGCGTAGATATCTATATTGTGAGGTGCTTTATCCTGCAGGAAACGATAGCAAGAGAACCTGTGCCGGATGACGCTTTGCTGATCGAGCAGTTTCGACTGGGCGATGAAACAGCGTTTGAGCTGATAGCGGCAAGGTATCTGGGGCTGATATCCTCGATCGTGAAAAAGTACAGGGGAAGGGACCTTTATCCCGACACCACGGATCTGATCCAGGAAGCGATGGTCGCGATGCTCATCGCCGTGAGAAAGTACGACAGCTCAAAGAACATGAGCTTCAAGAACTTTCTCTCGATGTGTGTGGAAAAGCGATTTATCAGCGTTTTTCGCTCCGTTTCCTCCAAGAGCCGTATCCCCGACAACAATAAGATATTTATCGACGAAGAGTATGAGGATGTTTTTGACTCGAACCAAAGCACTCCCGACGAGATCTTAGAGAGTAAAGAACACACCGACATGCTCTACCGCAGACTCAAAGAAACGCTTTCCCCCTATGAATATGAGGTGACGCTCTGTTATCTCAAGGGATTCTCCTGTAAGGAGACCGCCGCTCTCTTGAATGTGTCGGAAAAATCCGTCGAGAACGCACTGACCCGAACCAGAAGGAAAATAAGTAAACACTGATATACCCCTTTGCAAAATCTGTGATTACTTAGAAGTGACCAACAGCAAAATCGCAGCTTATTTTCGTATAGTTTGGATGAAAGACAATTAGACCCCATGAAACCCGAATACGCTGAACACTTTTGACTGTGGTTACTTTTACCGAGTAATATACCCCGACAAGCTGTGGGCGGTGCAACTCCGCCGCGGGGTAAAAATAAACAAAGTGAGGTTACCACTATGTACGAAGACAAGACTCTGGTTTGCAAAGACTGTGGAAACGAATTCGTTTTTACGGCCGGCGAACAGGAATTCTATGCCGAGAAGGGCTTTGTCAATGAGCCCCAGCGCTGTAAGGATTGCCGTATTGCTCGCAAAAATGCAATAAGAGCGAATCGTGAGATGCATACCACCGTGTGTGCAGACTGTGGCGGCGAAGCACATATCCCATTTAAGCCGATGGAAGGCAAGGATTACTATTGCAGCGAATGTTTTGCGAAGCGGAAGGACGCAGAAGCTCAAAACGCTGAATAATATTAATGATTGCTCTCAGCGCTCCCAAAAGGAGCGCTGTTTTTCATTTATTTTTCCATATCTGAAAAAAGAATAGAGAAAAAAGAAGAGAGAATAGAGAAGAGAGAATAGAGAATAGTGAAGGGCGGGCTCCGCCCGACACCCGAATTTAAAAAACTGTAGGGGAGGGACTCTGTGCCCTCCCTGAGACTTACTAAATAATTGAACTTTAGGGAGGGCGTGGAAGTCCTCCCCTACATTTACTTCTATCATTGTCCGAGCCGCAGGCGAGTAACATTCACTCTTCTCTATTCTCTATTCTCTCTTCTCTAAATTAGTGGTTGTATTTTCTAAAATATGTGATAAAATAGTATCAAATACAAAACGGAGGTATCATCATGATCACAAAAGATTCGATTATCGGCGATGTGCTGGATCAGTTCCCCCAGACTGCTCCTTTGTTTCTCGCTATGGGAATGCACTGCTTAGGCTGTCCCGCGTCCAGAGGCGAGACCATCGAACAAGCCTGTATGGTACACGGCGCTGACGCCGAAGAGTTGGTCAAGGCGCTCAACGAAGCAACCCGGTAATGAAAAAATCGATTTTGCTCTCAGGACGGCTGGCTCTTTGCGCTTCTTATGTCGCAGAGAACAGCCGCCTTGCTGATATCGGCACCGATCATGCCTATCTGCCGATCGCCCTCGCGCTGGAAAACAGGATCTCTTATGCCGTCGCCTGTGATATCGCAGAAGGTCCCTTAGAGCGCGCGAAGGAGAATATCCGCAAATATGATCTCGAGGATAAGATCCAAACCCGCCTGTCGGACGGTCTTGTGAACGTCTCCCGCGAGGAGATCGACACTGTTATTATCGCCGGCATGGGCGGCGAGCTGATCGCGAAGATCCTCTCGGACTGCCCCTACAGCAGGGACAAGGACCTTACGCTGATTCTCCAGCCGATGACGCGTTACGAAAAGCTCATTTCATGGTTATATGAAAACGGCTTTGCGATCGAAAGCCAGCAGGCGGTCACGGAAGAAAACAAGCGTTACACGGTGATGCTCGCTGTTTACACGGGCGAAAGAACCATTCCCTCTCCCTGTTCTCTCTATGTAGGCAAGCTCAACAGAGAGAACGTTGAGGACAAGCTCTTTTTAGAGCACACGCTGAATAGACTGAAGAAGCAGGCGCTCGGCGACGAGTCCTCCCTCATCGCCGCGAAAGAACTGGAGGAATACCTGTATGAAAATTGAGAACATCATAGCATATTTTGAGCAGACGGCTCCGCTGTCTTCCGCCGAAAAATGGGATAACGTCGGGCTGCTCTGCGGCTCAAAAAAGCAGGAGATCACCAAGGTCCTGCTTGCGCTCGACATCACCTCAGACGTCGTTCGTGAAGCGAGAGAGAAAGGCTGTGAGCTGATCCTCTCGCATCATCCCGTGATCTTTGATCCGCTGCGCTCTATCGAGCCTGATTCGGCAATCGCGCTGCTGATCAAATACGATATCGCTGCTTTGTGTCTGCACACCAACCTCGACAAGGCGGAAAACGGCGTTAATACCGCCTTAGCGCAGGCGCTGTCGCTGCAGAATACCGCGCTGTATCCCGATGAGTTCTTATGCGTCGGAGACCTTCCTTCGCCGATGTCGGCAGAGATCTTCGCGCGGTATCTCAAAGAGAAGCTGCACGCTCCGTCTGTCCGCTTCACGAACGCAGACGGGCTCATCCAAAGCGTCGCGGTCTCCTCGGGAGGAGGCGGCGAGGGCGTAGAGCTCTGTGAGAAATACCGCTTTGACGCCTTTGTGACCGGCGAGCTCAAGCACCATCAGTATATTTATGCGAATGAAAAAGGGATCGCCGCCTTCGACGCGGGACACTTCCCTTCGGAGGATGTTGTGATCGCGCCGCTGAGAGAAGCGCTGACGGAAGCGTTCCCCGAAACGGCGTTTCTGATCAGTGAGAAAAGCGTCTGTCCCTATCGGGCGGTATAATCAACGTGAATAATGGCACTATCTTGGCTCCCTTCATGTAAGGGAGCTGTTTTTAACTGTAGGGAACGATGCCCACATCGTTCCGAAAGGTCACAACCATATCCCGTTTTCAACTGTCGGAAAACAATGATCATAAACCGTAGGGCAAGGCGCCCACGACTTGCCGAAAGGTTGAAATATATCCATATCGGTTACAGAAAATACAGGTTACCATTCAGCTCCTATATGAAATGTCTGATATTATCGAAGCGCTGCTGCGACCGGCAAGTTGAGGGCGCCTTGCCCTACAACTCTATGAAACGTCCTGTAACCGGTAAATTGAGGAAGGCACGCTTTTGATATCGGGGCAAATCTTTTTTTGCAAAAATATTGCAGGAATATTTCTCTATCGGAAACATTTTCCTTTGTTTCGTTTCAAATCTCACAAAATGATTAAAAAAACTGTAAATTTCCCTATATAAATGTAAAAAAACAATTGCAAAAACCACAAGGGTTTGTTATAATACTGTAGTGTAGGTTACTATATAATGTGGTAGACTGCGATCAGACCGATTTCAGGGGTCCCCAAAAAGCCCCTGCTTTTTGGGGAGAGGAGGAACGGCGGCGCGAGCACGAGAATGATTGCACAAATCATTCTCAGCGAACACAGCCCGTGACGACGATGAGAATACGAAAAAAGAAATGGGCGCAGCCGGAGCTTCAGGTGTGTCCCTACTTCATCGAAAATCCGGAGGATCTCAGAGGAAGCTGGCAGAGCTTCTTTGAGAACGATCACCCCATCGAGCTGGAGGTCGGCTGCGGCAAATGCTCCTTCATCGCCCAAAAGGCGCTGGAGAATCCCGATATCAACTTCATCGCCGTTGACATCAAGAGCGATATGCTCGGCGTCGGCAGAAGAAATATCGAAAAGCTCTTCTCAGAGCACGACCTGCCCTCTCCAAAGAACGTCGCGCTGACGGCGTATAACGTTGAGAACATCGAGAAGATATTCTCATCACAAGATCAGATCAGGAACCTCTACATCAACTTCTGTAACCCGTGGCCGCGGGAAAAACATAAAAAGCGCAGGCTGACCTTCCCGAGAAAGCTGATCAAATATAAAGACTTTCTCACAAGCGACGCAAAGATCTACTTCAAGACCGATGATGATCCCCTCTTCGAGGACAGTATCCTGTACTTTGAACAGACAGGCTATGACATCGTGTATCTGACCCGCGACCTGCACCGCACTCCGATCAAAAGCATCGAGACCGAACACGAGAAGATGTTCACCGAACAGGGTATCCCCATCAAGTATCTCGAAGCGGTGATCAAGCAATGAATGATTGTCATTCAGAGCGCAGCGAAGAATCCCCTTGTGATTACGACCGGTTGCAAGAAGAAGGGGATTGCCACGCCCCAGAAGGGGCTCGCAATGACATAGAATAACCATCAACTAACAACCACAAGGAGCGTATATGAAAAGAATCATCGCGATATTACTGATTGTTCTCTGCTTTACGCTCACCGCCTGCTCGGCGCTCAGCTTGGAGGAAGAAGATATCTTAGCCCTTCCGAAGGCTTCGGGCGATCAAAGCGAGATCGTCTCTCTGATCGCGTCCAACTTCTCCTCATCGTTTGAGCTGATTTATCCCCTCTCGGGCAAAAACAAAAGCGCGATCATCGTATCGGGCGAAGACGGCGATACAGCGGTCGCTACCTTCCGGTATCAGGATGACTCCGGTTCGGTCACGATCATGTTCGCAAAAAAGCAAAACGATCAATTCACCTACTTGGGCTCGAGCTCCATTCCCACGACCGTGATCGACCGTGTTGACTTTGCCGATCTCGACTCGGACGGCAAAGAAGAGATCTTGGTAGGCTATCAAGGCTCTTCCTCCTCTCTGAAGTCGATCGCCATCTATCGGATCGATGATGAGATCACCGTGACCGACGTTGCGGCGTGCTATCATCAGCTGATTCTCGGCGACTTCAACAACGACGGCGCGGACGAGGTGATGTGCATAACGACTCCGCCCTCTGAGAAGGCTCCCGCCGCGATCCTGATGGGATATCACCCCTCCAAGGGGCTGTCGGTGATCTCCTCGTGCGAGCTCAACTCAGAGACCGCTCAGATCGAGAATCTTATGTTCGGAAAGATCACCGATGACGTCAGCGGCGCGGTGATCGACGAGATGAACTCAGACGGCGAATACACCACCGAGGCGCTGTACTACGATAAAGACCAGAAGCTGCTGATCAATCCCCTCTTCATCTTCAGCGACATCGATGAGATCACCAGAAGCGAAAGGATCCTTTCCAAAGACGCCGACGGCGACGGTATCATTGAGATCCCGTTCGTAGAGAGGGCAAGCCATCCCGAGGATGAAGACGAGAGTGAATACTGCGATATCGTCAGCTGGAGAAGCCTTGACTTCTCCACCTACTCCCTGACAGGAAAGAAAACCGCTTTCATCTGTCCCGACGGGGTCTACACCTTCACGCTGTCAGATAACAAAAAGGACAGCGTCACCGCCAAATACAGCGGCGCAGAGAGAAAGATGACCGTCTACTCTCTCGAAGACGACCGAAACGAGATCATCCTCAAGAACGAGCTGTTATACATCAAGGCATACGCAAGAGAGAATTATCAGGCGGACAAGGTGATCGAAGCAAAGCTCTATGAGCTCTCATCTGACGTCTACACCTTCCTGATCACGGACGACAGCGACGAATTCGCCTACAACGACACCGAAATTGAAAAGAGTTTTGAGCTGATTCAAAACTAATTATCATAAACAATAAAAATTTTTCATAAAGTCGGCTCAGCCGGCAGAAGAACGGAGGAAAAATTATGAAGAAAATACTGGTATGCGAGGACGAGGCGGCTATCCGCGATTTCGTGGTAATCAACCTCAGACGAGCGGGGTATGAAGTAGTGGAAGCAGACTGCGGCGAAATGGCTCTTGAGAAGTATGAGGAGAACGGCGGCGACTTTGATGTTGCGATCCTCGACATCATGATGCCCGGTATCGACGGTCTGCAGGTGTGCAAGGAGCTTCGAAACAAGAACTCCGGCATCGGCATCATCATGCTTTCCGCGCGTACCCAGGAGATGGACAAGGTCACCGGTCTGATGCTCGGCGCGGACGACTATATCACCAAGCCCTTCTCCCCCTCGGAGCTCACCGCCAGAGTCGACTCTCTCTACAGAAGAGTTTCTCTCTCCGAGCAGAAGAGCGAGAACAACTTCAAGGAAGAACTCAAATCGGGAATCTTCACCCTCAATCTCAGAAACCGTGCTCTGATGAAGAACGGCAAGATGATCGAGCTGACCCAAGTGGAGTTCCAGATCATGGAATACTTCTTCTCCAATCCCGGCGTAGCGCTGGATCGTACCGACATCCTCAACCATGTATGGGGCGAGGCGTATGTCGGCGAGGAGAAGATCGTTGACGTCAATATCAGACGTCTGAGAATGAAAGTCGAAGACGAGCCTTCGAACCCGAAGTATATCGTTACCGTCTGGGGCTTAGGCTATAAGTGGGACACCAACTGACAGATTTTTGAATCTGTCAGAATGAATAATGAAAAATGAATAATGAATAGTGAAGGTTACTCGCTTCGCTCGAACATTTTTATGTTTCAATCTGGCGCGGGTATCCTTCCGTCTGTTTGCTGATTTTATAAAATAGAAGGGAGGGAAACAACTTGTTTAAAGGTATTACCAGACGATGGCTGATCAACACGTTCGGCGTCGTGCTGGCTATTATTGTTTTGTTGGTCGTTTCCCTTTCCATCGCGGTGGAGTCCTACTGTTACGGCACGATCGAGAACAACCTGATCCAGCGTAACCAGGAGCTGACCTCCGCCTTCCCCGACTATCTGTCGGAGTCTACCGAGAGCTTTGAGGAAACGGCGTATATTTTTGCCGAAGACTTCGCCTACAAAGACAAGATCGAGGTCGAGATCATCAACGCCGCGGGCAGGGTGATCGTGACCTCTTCTGGGTATCTGATCGATGAGGATGAGAAGATCCCCGACTTTGAGGACGCGGTATCCTCCGCCTCTTCCGTCGGAAGATACAAGGGCAAGCTCAACTCCGGCGAGAGCGTCATGACGCTGACCCATGCCATCCGGAATTACTCCGGCAACGCCGTCGGCGCCGTTCGGTTTGTCATCTCTCTCAAAGAGGCAAATCATAAGATCTTTTTATACACATTCATCGCTGTGATCGTCGGTCTGATCATTATCTCTGCGGTCGCTGTCTCGGGCTTCTATTTTATCCGTTCGATAGTCAAGCCCGTCTCCATGATGAGCGACACCTCAAAGCAGATCGCGCAGGGCGACTTTAACGCGAGAGTAGAGAAGATGTATGACGACGAAGTCGGCGATCTGTGCGACTCCATCAACGACATGGCGCATGAGCTCGACGCGAATGAAAAGCTCAAGAACGACTTTATCTCCCGCGTCTCTCACGAGCT
>CAZPOG010000112.1:0-7583 GCA_964588105.1 uncultured Ruminococcus sp.
AATGCATGAAAGTGAAAAGTGAAAGTGAAGTCGCTCAGTCGTGTCTGACTCTTCGCAACCCCATGGACTGCAGGCCACCAGGCTCCTCCATCCATGGGATTTTCCAGGCAAGAGTACTGGAGTGGGGTTCCATTGCCTTCTCCAAAATTAAGCATATTCACATCATTATTATAAATAAACATATTCACATTACAGGGGTTTCAGAAGAAGAATAGAGAGAAAAAGGGTTGAAACTGTATCTGATAAAATTATGGCTGAAAACTTCCCAAACCTGAAGAAAGAAACATATATCTATGTATAGGAAGGACAGAAGGTCCCAAATAAGGTGAAACAAAACATACCCTCACCAAGACACTGCAACAGCCTCGGGCTCTTCGGACTTAAGAGCTACGCGGTAGAGATAGAAGCGGATCTTTCCCGGGGTGTTCCCGCGTTTGAGATCGTCGGTCTGCCCGATACCGCTGTCAAAGAGTCGAGAGACAGGGTTCGTATCGCGATGAAAAACTGCGGATTTGAATTTCCCGCCTCCCGCTTGGTGCTCAACCTTGCTCCTGCGGATATCAAGAAGGAAGGGCCTCTGTATGACCTGCCGATTTTGGTGGCTATCCTCAAAGCCGCGCGATATATTACTGTCAACACCGACGACACTGCGTTTATCGGCGAAGTGGCGCTTTCGGGCGATATTCGTCCGATCAACGGCGTGCTTCCCATGACCATCGCCGCCAAGGAGCAGGGCATCCGAAAGCTCTTTGTCCCTGCCCAGAACGCCAACGAAGGCGCTGTCGTCAAGGGGATTGACGTCTATCCGGTCAAGAGCATTTTTGAGCTGGTCGATCATCTGACGGGCCGCAGACAGATCGAGAGCGCGTTATTCGTACAAAACGCTCAGCCCGAAAGATCCGCGCTGGATTTTTCTCAGGTCAAAGGACAGGCGGAAGCGAAACGCGCGCTGGAGATCGCCGCCGCGGGCGGGCATAACGTCCTGCTGATCGGTTCTCCCGGCGCGGGCAAAAGCATGCTCGCCAAGCGCATGACGGGGATCCTTCCCGAGATGACCTTTGACGAGACGATCGAGACCACCAAGATCCATTCCATCGCCGGCACGCTCCAAAAGGGCGCTGGACTGGTGACCCAAAGACCGTTTCGTTCGCCGCACCATACCGTCACCAAAGTAGGACTTTCCGGCGGCGGCACCAACCCCAAGCCCGGAGAGATCTCCTTGGCGCATAACGGGATCCTCTTTTTGGACGAGCTGCCCGAGTTCAGCCGCTCCACTTTAGAGGTGCTGCGCCAGCCGGTCGAAGACGGCGCCGTCAGTATCGCCCGCGCCGCGGGAAACTACACCTATCCCTCGCGTTTCATGATGATTGCGGCGATGAATCCCTGCCCCTGCGGGTTTTATAACCACCCGAAGAAGGAGTGCTCCTGCACTGACACCGCAGTGCGCAGATATCTCAATAAGGTCTCGGGACCTCTGCTCGATCGGATCGACATCCATATTGAGGTGCCGCCCGTGGAGTATGACGACCTCTCGAAGAAATCGGGAGAAGAAGAGTCCGCACAGATCCGCAAGCGCGTCAACAAAGCGCGCAGGATCCAACTCGAACGCTTCCAAAACACCGGTATCCTCTGCAACGCAGGGATCGACGCCTCGATGTTCGATCAGGTCTGCGTGCTGGACGAGAAGGCGGACGCAATGCTCAAGAAGGCGTTTGACAGGCTCAACCTCACCGCGCGCGCCTATGACAGGATCATGAAGGTTTCGCGCACCATCGCCGACCTCGACGGCAGTGATATCATCCGCGCCGCCCACGTCAGCGAAGCGATCCAGTACCGCGCTCTGGACAGGAAATATTGGAACAGATAGCGGGGCTATCTGTTCAGTGAAGAGTGAAGAGTTAAGAGTTGAGGGAGGGCGCTACCCTCGCCCGAATTGAAATGAATAATGAACAATGAACGATGAACAGTTATGGGCGGGACACCCGCACCCGATTGGTATTATTGTCATTCAGAGCGAAGCGAAGAATCCCCCTGTCATTACGACCGGTTTCTTTGAGAAGGGGATTCTTCGGTCGCTTGATCGCTCCCTCTGAATGACACCACCCACCCCCCGGCAACCGACAACTATACGCGGGCAAGGGCTCTTTTCTGTGGGAGAGATCACACGCTTACATATTACAGAACGATTAAAATATAATTACAATAAAGAATTATAAATATAGAAATTTCGTATAAAGGAGGTTTGAAATTACATACAATTTTACCAAAATTAATTACAAAAGAGTATTTCGGTTGACTTTGCTTTGACTTTGTATTATCTTTAATGTGACGCAGGATCCCTTGCGTCTTTATGGCTATACGCTTTTTTCGGGGATTTTGACCGGATTTTGCCGATTGAATATCCCATCTGCATTGATATATCACTGTCTTAGGAAGTGAACGTTTTGGAGAAAATTGTTATCAACGGCGGCAAGCCTCTGTTCGGAGAGGTTACTGTCAGCGGCGCGAAGAATGCGGCGGTTGCGATCATCCCCGCAGTGGTGCTCTGTGATGAGCCGTGCCGAATTGAAAATATCCCGAACATCAGCGACGTTGCGCTGATCGCTACCATCCTTCAGGAGATGGGAGCTGTCGTGCGTCGCGTCGACAAGAATACGCTGGATATCGACCCCAGACCGATCAATACCTACATCGCTACCGATGAGGCGGTCAGAGGCATGAGAGCGTCCTACTATCTGTTAGGCGCGCTTCTGGGCAGATTCCATAACGCGAAGGTCGCTTTACCGGGCGGCTGCAACTTCGGCGTGCGTCCCATCGACCAGCACCTCAAGGGCTTCCAGCTCATGGGTGCGAAGAACGAGCTGATCAACGGCGCGATCATCGAGCTGACCACCGACGGCACATTCCACGGCGCGCGTATCTACTTTGATACCGTTTCCGTAGGCTCGACCATCAACGTCATGCTCGCGGCGGTCAAGGCGGAAGGCCAGACCATCATCGAGAACGCGGCGCGTGAGCCTCATATCGTTGACTTGGCGAACTTCCTCAACTCTATGGGCGCGAATATCAGAGGCGCCGGTACCGACACCATCAAGATCCGCGGCGTGGATTATCTGCGCGGCGTGACATATTCCATCATCCCCGACCAGATCGAAGCGGGCACCTATATGGCTGCCGCCGCTGCGACAAGGGGCAAGATCACCGTCAGAAACATCACTCCGAGACACTTGGAGAGTATCTCCGCGAAGCTTCGGGAGATGGGCTGTGACGTGGAAGAATACGACGAGGCGGTCGTTGTCGACGCGACCAACCGCAGACTCAACCGCGTCAACATCAAGACCATGCCTCACCCCGGTTTCCCGACTGACTGCCAGCCGCAGTTCGTCGCGCTTCTGACCACGATCAAGGGCACATCCATCGTCAACGAGAGCGTATGGGATAACCGCTATCAGTATGTTTCCGAACTGGTGCGTATGGGCGCGAAGATCTCCGTCGAGGGCAGACTTGCCATCATCGAGGGCGGTCCTCTTACCGCCGCTCCCGTCAAGGCGACCGACCTGAGAGCCGGCGCCGCGATGATCATCGCGGGCTTAGTCGCCGAGGGTAGCACCTACATCTCGAGCATCAGCTATATCGAGAGAGGCTACTCGGACGTTGTGACCAAGTTCCAGGCGCTCGGCGCGGATATCAAGAAGATATACGTTCCCGAACGGCGTCAGGCAAAAAGAGCTTAAATAGAAGCGCCGAGGCACGCAGCCCTCAAATATCGACGGGTGAGACGGGACCGTCCGATAAGAGCTCTCCCCAAAGAGATCGTTCGGATGGTTAGTCGAACAGGAGAAATTTGAGGAATAGCGGAGAGCAACGAGGCGTGACAGAACGAAGAAGGGTACTGAGGTACCCTTTTTTTAGTGAATAGAGAAGAGAGAAGAGAGAATAGATGTGGGAGGGCTCTGCCCTCACCCGAATTGAAATGAACAATGAACGATGAACGGTTGTGGGCGGGACACCCGCACCTGATTGATATTATTGTCATTCTGAGCGGTGCCCGCAGGGCAAAACGCGAAGCGTTTAGTCGAAGAATCCCCTTGTCATTACGACCGGTTTCTTTGAGAAGGGGATTCTTCGGTCGCTTGATCGCTCCCTCTGAATGACACCAACCAACCATCAACAGGAGAAAACTATGGCTAAGATTGTTCCGCTGTTTTCGTCATCACGCGGAAATTCATATTACATCCAAGGGAATACGGGCGCGATCCTGATCGACGCGGGCAGGAACTGCAAGCAGATCGAGCTGGCGCTGGATGCCAACGGGCTCTCACCGGAGAACGTCAAGGCGGTGTTCGTTACCCACGAGCACAGTGATCACGTCAGCGCGCTGAATGTGCTGGTCAAGCGCTACAAGCTCCCCGTCTACGCGACGCAGGGTACCATGGAGGAGCTGATCTCTAAGAACATCCTCCCCGCGGGCGCTCAGGCGCACATTATCGAGGACACGGTCTCTGCCTTTGACTTTGAGGTCAGGCGGGTCGAGACCTCCCACGACGCGCGAGAGAGCTGCGGCTACTTCATCACCACGCCCGATCACAGGAAGGTCTCTGTCGTCACCGACACGGGCTTTCTGACCGACGACGCCAAAGCGGCGATCGCACAGAGTCACTGTGCGGTAGTCGAGTCCAACCACGATATCAATATGCTCAAGAACGGAGGCTACCCGTATATTATCAAAAAGCGCATTCTCTCCGATGTGGGACATCTTTCGAATCTCTCATGCGCCGAGGCGCTTCCCGCCTTTGTGGAAAGCGGGCTGACGCGCATTATCTTAGCGCATTTGAGCGCCGAGAACAATATGCCCTCTATCGCTTTGAGAGAGGCGGTGTCGTCGCTCTCCAGAGCCGGCATGGCGATCAACTGCGACTATATGATCGACGTCGCTTCGCCTGATTGTATCTCAAAGGGTATGGTGTTCTGATATGCTGACGGTTCGAATCATCTGTATCGGAAAACTGAAAGAAAAATATCTCAAGGACGCTGTCGCGGAATACGGCAAGCGTCTTTCTCCCTTGTGCAAATTTGAGATCACGGAGCTTAATGAGGAGTACACGCCCGACAGCCCCTCATCGGCGCAGACCGCGCAGACGGTGGAGAAGGAGAGCGAGAAGATCCTCTCGAAGATCGCGCCGTCTGACTATGTGATCGCGATGTGCGTCGAGGGGAAGAACCTCTCCTCCGAGGAGCTCTCCGAGAAACTTGAGAACATCACGCTCTCCCACAGCGCGGTGGACTTCATCATCGGCGGCTCGTGGGGACTGTCCGACAAGCTGAAAAGCCGCGCGGATCTGAAGCTCTCGATGGGCAGGATGACCTTTCCGCACCAGCTGTGCCGCGTCATGCTCTCTGAGCAGATCTACCGCGCGTTTCAAATCAGTAAAGGTACGAAGTACCATAAATAGTGAAGAGAGAATAGAGAAGAGAGAAGAGAAAAGAGAAAAGGGAAAATCCTTGCGGATTTTTGGATTTTATTATTTGTATTATAACGTTTCATTCCAATATTCAAATTGGGTGAGGGCAAAGCCCTCCAACATCTATTCTCTATTCTCTATTCTCTATTCTCTAAACAAAGGTGTCCCATGGCTTTTGACGGAATCATGATGTCGCTGATGAGACGCGAGCTTCTCTGTGCGCTTGACGGCGCGAGAGTGGCGCAGGTCTACCAGCCCGCGCGCGACGAGCTCGTCTTCTCATTCAGGACATACGACAAAACAAAAAAACTGCTGATCAGGCTCTCGGATGCTCCGAGGGTCCATCTTACCGTGTCCGAAATCGAAAACCCCAAGGTGCCTCCGATGATCTGTATGCTGCTCAGAAAGCGGCTCTCCGGCGCGAGGCTCTCCGGTATCGACCAGCCCGAGAATGAACGCATCCTGCTGTTTCGCTTTGACGCGATCAACGAGATCGGCGACAGAGAAGCGCTGACGCTCGCCGTGGAGATCATGGGCAGATATTCTAACGCTGTCCTGCTCGATCCGGATATGAACGTGATCGACTCTTTAAGGAGGATCGACTTCTCTCAGTCACAAGAGCGCGTGCTGCTGCCGAAGATGAAGTATGAGCTGCCCCAGAAGCAGGACAAGCTCTTCATCGCCGACCACACTGCGGAAGAAATCGCCTCCAAGATCATAGCGCAGGGCGCGGACGACCGCGCGGCGCTCTCGGTGATTCAGGGTATCTCTCCGATCATCGCAAGAGAGATCGTCTATCGCGCGGGGCAAGCGGGGG
This sequence comes from uncultured Ruminococcus sp., assembly GCA_964588105.1. Lineage (GTDB taxonomy): Bacteria > Bacillota > Clostridia > Oscillospirales > Acutalibacteraceae > Ruminococcoides. The sequence goes on from CAZPOG010000112.1 coordinate 6,280, forward strand.
ACTTTGAAAAAGGGCTGACAGAGCAGATCAATCTGCTCAAAACAATCGAAGCGACCGGAGAAGGTCAGCCGACGCTGGTGTATAAGGCGGACGGCTCTCCGATGGATATGAGCTTTCTCGGCGTGTCCCAGTACGAGGGCGCGCTTGAGACCAAGGCGTTTGACAGCTTCTCAGAGATGCTGGACGACTTCTACATTGAGCGGGATAAGCTCGCGCGGATACGCGCGAAGACCGCCGATCTCACCCGTATCCTCAAGACTGCCACCGAGCGCCTCAGCCGCAAACTAAACCTCCAGCGCGCCGATCTCAAGAAGTGCGCCGACAGGGAAGAACTGCGGATCAAGGGCGACTTACTGCAGGCGAATCTCTACCGCGTCAAAAAGGGCGAGAGCCGTGTGACGGTGGAGAACTTCTATGACGAGAACGGCGGGGAGCTGACGATCAGCCTCAATCCGGCGATCTCACCCGCGCAGAATGCCCAGCGGTATTATAAGGAATACAACAAGGCGAAAGTCAGAGAGCAAAAGCTCAAAGAGCAGATCGCGCTGGCGAGCGAGGAGCTGCTCTATGTGGAAAGCGTACAGGATATGCTTTCCCGCGCCGAGAGCGAACAGGAACTCTCGCAGATCCGCACGGAGCTGTGCGAACAGGGCTACATCAAGGCGCAGAGGGGCAGACGCATGAAGGAGAAGCCCCTGCCGCCTCTACAGTATCAGAGCAAAGACGGCTTTGTGATCCTGGTCGGCAGGAACAATCGCCAGAACGATCTCTTGACCCTCAAGACCGCGAACAAGAACGATATCTGGCTGCATACGAAGAACATCCCTGGCTCTCATGTGATCATCTGCAATAACGGCAGAGAGGTGCCCGACAGCACGCTGGAGGAAGCCGCGCGCCTCGCCGCGTCTCATTCCAAAGCGCGGGAATCCTCACAGGTGCCGGTGGACTACACCGCGGTAAAGAATGTCACCAAGCCTCAGGGCGCCAAGCCCGGCAGGGTGATCTATGTCAACTACAAGACGGTGTATGTGACGCCCTCGAAGAATTAGGAATCAGGAATTAGGAATTGCTTAGTTCCCGGTTCCCTGTTGTTAGTTGTTGGTTCAACCGTAGGGGAGGGTCTTGACCGTTCCGAAACGTTGATAATAGATGATGTTTTCGGCTGCGAAGCACATTAATTGTAGGGGAGGGTCTTGACCCTCCCGAAACATTGATAACAGATGATGTTTTCGGCTACGAAGCACATCAGCCGTAGGGCACGATGCCCTTCATCGTGCCGTGCCTCCCCTACCGATTAGGGGAGG
>CAZPOG010000113.1:0-7517 GCA_964588105.1 uncultured Ruminococcus sp.
CCATATACAGCAGGGTAAACACCATGACGATCGGGATATACACATAGCGGTTTTTGATCAGCTTTTTGAGCAGGAAGGTCAGTACCAGCGTAAAGAACGCAAAGTGCATTCCCGACACAACGATAAAGTAGGACGCGCCGCTGAACTTGAACTGATCGCGGATCTCTCCCGAAAGCGCGTACTTGTCACCAATCAGGATCGCCCTGCATAAAGCCGCGTCGTCACTCGGCAGCAAACGGTCAAGCGCTTTTCTGAAATACCGCCTGACCTGTATCGCCGTATAATAAATCGGCTTATGCTCGTTAGGTTTCACCTGACAGTCGAGCGTGTAGGCTCTGCTCTTCAGATAATAGCCCTTACAGATCTGATATGACTCGTCCTCTTTTTCGATCGTACCCAAAAAGGACAGTGTATCATACGGGTCGATCCGGATCTCATCGTTTGATATCAGCATCAGGTCAAATCCCGCCTTCTCACCGTCGACGGACTCTACCCTGAGCGGATAGTAATACGCGTTATAATTCTGTCTTACTTCGTCTTTGAGCGTTGCTTCGATCGTATGCTCACCAACATATGTGTTCACTACTGGCGTCACGAACAGCGCAGTATAGGAGAGATTCAGCAGACACGCGAGCACGGCGGCGATCGCCATCACGGGAGGAAAGATTTTCTTTCTTATTTTTCTGATAAAGAAAAACACTATCGTCGTCACCGCACAGGCGATCATCAGAATAAAGGTGATCCGATCCGGCAAATAAAAAGCGGCCGCCAGCACAGAAAAGAAGGTGATTCCTATCTGCGCAAGCAACCGTTTCATGGTTATTTCCTTTCAATCAGTCCATCTCCAAAGGCGAACAATTCGTAATTCCTAATTAATTCAATCAGTCTTTAAAGAATAAAGGCAGCTTCTCCAAGAAGATGATATCGTCACGGTCGGCGGCGTCGCCTTCCGCTAATACCGCAGCCTTGCCGACGATGTTGCCGCCAGCCGCCTCAACGAGCTTTTCGATCGCTTTGAGGCTCTCTCCGGTAGAGATAACGTCGTCGATAACCAGCACGCGTCTGCCTTTGAGCTTGTCCGCTTCGTCTCTGCCGATATAGAGCTTCTGTACGCCTAAGGTAGTGATAGACTCTACCTCTACGGATACGGGATCGGGCATATAGACCTTGAGTCCTTTTCTCGCTACGACATACTCTCTGCAGCCCTGTCTCGCCATCTCATAACCCAGCGGGATACCCTTGGCTTCCGCGGTCACAACGATATCGTGTTCGGGGCAGATCTTCAGCAGTTCTTCCACGACCTTCTCGGTGATCTCCACATCGCCGAACATAATAAATCCCGCGATGGAAAGCTTGTCGCTGACAGCGCAGATGGGCAGCTCGCGCTCGCATCCGGCGATCGTCATTTTGTAAACTTCTCTCATGGTAACATTCCTTTTCTGTGCATATTTTAGAGGCGATTACGCCATCTGAAGTCCGAGTTTCTTTCCGCCGAGCAGGTGGAAGTGCAGGTGGAACACGCTCTGACCGCCGTCCTCCTTGCAGTTGGTGACGACACGGTAGCCGTTCTCAAGTCCCAGAGACTTGGTGATCTCGGGGATCTTGGAGAAGATATATCCCACCACGGCGCTGTTGTCCGCGTCAAGCGCGTCAACACAGCAGATATGCTCCTTGGGGATGATCAGCACATGAACGGGAGCCTGCGGCGCGAGGTCATAGAAAGCGAGGATCTTCTCATCCTCATAAACCTTGTTGGAAGGGATCTCTCCTGCGGCGATCTTACAAAAAATACAGTCTGACATCATGGTTCCTCTTTTCTGTTGATAATTTCACAGCAAATCTATTATAATACGAAGATTTCTATCCGTCAATCGTTATCTCTGTATCTTCTTCTGCTTCTTTCTCTCTCACGGCGTTTTTTCGCCTTCTTGGCAGAGTTTACCGCGGCAATGATGATAATGATCACGACGATCAGCACAACGCCCAGAATGATCACCAGCACCACATGAGTCTTAAAAAACTCCTTGATCTGATGGAAGGTGTATTTGAACTCATCGCGCTCAACGCTGTCGGCAGCGATGACGTCCTTGGTGTCGATCAGCTCACCGTCGAGATACACCTCGACGCTGCCGAGAATATCGCCCTGCTTGACGGGTGCTTCAATGTTCTCGTTGACCTGAACCTCGGTAGTGACGCGCGCCTTGTCGTAGTCGTTCGGCAGAAGCGAAGAGACGTCTCCGGAGGGAACGAGGTTGATCTTCTTGTCATCCTTAGCAAACTCCACATCTGCCTGACCGAGAGAATCGGTACCGGACATGACCGTCTGGTATGCGATGTGCTCAAACGCCCATTCGTAAAGCTCTTTGGAATCGAGCATCGCGTAGTTGATATCTTCATCATAGTCATACGCGGCGCCGAGAGCGACGATCAGGTAGGTGTAGCCGTCCTTCACAGCGGTAGAGACAAGACATCTGCCCGCTTCGTCGGTGAATCCGGTCTTGATACCCTTGGCGTAGGAATAGTAGTAATATCCGCCCTTCTGGGTCTCATCAATCAGGTAGTTGGTAGTCTCGATGGTCTCGGGATCGGAGTTAGAATAGGACTTGACCTCATGATGGGTTGAGCTGCAAATCTCCATAAAGCCCGGAAGCTCCATCGCGTATTTGGTGATGGTCGCCATGTCCTGGGCGGTGGAGTAATGATCTTCGTCAAACAAACCGTGCGGAGAGGTAAAGCGGGTATTCTCACAGTGAAGCTCTGTTACTTTCTCGTTCATCATATCCACAAAGCCAGACACGGAACCGCCGACGTAGTTTGCCAGCATCAAAGCGGCGTCGTTTCCGGACGGAAGCATCAGTCCGTAGAGCAGATCGCGTACCGATACGGTCTCGCCGATATGCTCGGTCAGACCCATCACGGAGCTTTCGGGATCCATCTCGGTAAAGTACTCTTCCTTGATCTCCAGCTCGGTACCGTCAAGATCCGAAACATTCTCGGATACGACGATATAAGTCAGGATCTTGGTGGTGGACGCGGGATAGACCTTCTGGGTGGAATTCTTCTCAAAGACGACATTCCCCGTGTCCAGATTCTCCATATAAACAGCGTTGGTCGTAGTCTCAACGTCACAGCCGTAATCCGCCGCATACGCAGGCAGTACGGTGAGGACGATCAGTAAAACAGCAATAATTATCGCAAATATCCTTTTCATACGCATTTCCTCATCAGTCGGTCTGTTTTTTCTTCTTCGGCGTGATCCGCTTCTCTTCTCCCCTGAACAGCCTGCCGATGTTGTCCTTGTGCTTAACGAGCACCAAGAGTCCGATCACCGTCGCGGCGATCGTGGACAGGATCACATAGCGGAATCTAAACGACTCCGGCTGACCCAGCCGCGGCAGGTAGTCAAAGAAGTAGGTCGCGATACAGGTGTACACGCCGTACAGCGCGGCGCAGGCGCAGGACCCGAGCGATATGATCTTGGTACAGAAGAAGATGATCAAAAAGGTAGTGATGATCATCAAGAACACGCGCCAGTCAACGACCGCCATCAGCGCGGAGGTGGTAACGACGCCCTTGCCTCCCTTGAATCCGAAGTACAGAGGAAACATATGCCCGATGATCGCGAACAATCCCGCTAAATATCTTCCGTAAGTGGTATACTCCGAAAGCGTTACGCCGTCAGCGGCAGAAACGCCGGAGAAGATCCACCAGCCGATCGCGACCGCGATCGCGCCTTTTAAGAAGTCAAATACAAACGTCAGCACAGCGGGACCGGTACCGACGGAACGCAGCATGTTGGTGAAGCCCGCGTTGCCGGAACCCATGGTACGGATATCCTTCTCGTTCTTTCGTGTGAGGATCACTGCAAAGTTCAGCGATCCCAAGAGATAGGCGATCACGGCGGTGCCGACGATGCGCAGCACAAACGTAATATCAAAACTCATTTGTCCGATCTCTCCCTGATAATAAATCTGATGGGTGTACCCGAAAAGTCAAACGCCTCTCTGAGCCGGTTCTCCAGATATCTCTGATAGGAGAAGTGGAACAGCTCCGCGTTATTGCAGAAGAATACGAATGTCGGAGGCTTGACGGAGGTCTGGGTCATATAGTAGATCTTGAGCCTCCTGCCCTTATCGGTAGGCGGCTGTACACGCGAGGTAGCCTGCGCGAGGACGTCGTTTAACAGTCCTGTCTTGATCCTCAGCGCAGAGGTGTTCGCCACATGGACGATGTTCTCAAAGAGGTTTTTGAGCCTCTGACCGGTCTTGGCAGAGATGAACACCGAGGGAGCATAGCTCATAAACGCAAAATCCCGCTCGATATCCTTGCGGAAATTCTGCATGGTGTGGGTGTCCTTCTCCAAAGCGTCCCACTTGTTGACGGCGATGATACACGCCTTGCCGGCTTCTAAGGCGAGTCCCGCGACTTTGGTATCCTGTTCGGTAATACCGGTCTCGGCGTCGAGCATGATCACGCAGACGTCCGCGCGCTCGATCGCCATCTTCGCTCTGAGCACGGAATAATGCTCGACCTTGTCCAGCACCTTGGACTTTCTTCTCATACCGGCGGTGTCGATGAAGTTGAAGATACCGTAAGGGGTCTCCACCTTGGTATCGATACTGTCTCTTGTCGTTCCCGCGATATCGGAAACGATACAGCGATTCTCGCCGGTGATCTTGTTGATCAGCGAGGACTTGCCGACGTTCGGTCTGCCGATGACCGCGACAGAGATGACCTCGCTCTCAGGCTCCTCTTCCTCTGTTTTCGGGAGCTGGGAGAACACCGCGTCAAGAAGATCTCCCGTGCCGTGGCCGTGGACGGAAGATACCGCGATCGGCTCGATCGGGAGCTTGTAGAACTCATAAAACTCAGGAGGCGCTTCGCCGATGGAGTCACACTTGTTCACACACAGCACCAGCGGCTTGTTCGCCTTGATCAGCATATGGGCGACTTCTTCGTCCGTCGCCACAAGGCCGGAACGGATGTCGGTCACCATGATGATGGCGTCGGCGGTGTCGATCGCCAGCTGCGCCTGCTCTCTCATGCCGGAGAGGATCACGTCATCGGAGAAGGGCTCGATGCCGCCGGTGTCGATCAGCATCGCAGTCCTGCCCGCCCATTCGATATCGCCGTAGATACGGTCTCTTGTCACGCCGGGCGTATCGTCTACGATGGAGATGCGCTCGCCGACTAATTTGTTGAATAAGGTGCTCTTGCCGACATTCGGTCTGCCGACAATCGCGATAATCGGTTTAGACATCGTCGTCCTCCTTTCAAAAAGTAAACAGGAAAGGAAAAGTCCTTTCGCTTATAGGAAAAAAGAGAAAAAGTTTCATATCAAAATGCAAAGAGAGAGAAATACAAAAAGTTTATAATTTATTCTTATTTTCTCTCTTCTTATTCTTTTTTTATTCTTCTCTCTTTGTATTTCTTTTTCTATTTCTCTTCTTCTTTCTCTTTCTATTGGATTGTTTCGATTGATTTTGACAGAAAAGTCAGAAGATAAGCCAAAAGAGCAAAAATGTGTTGCAGTATTTTATGCAACTCAAGTTAATAAGCAATTGTCATTCAGAGGGAGCTTTATGCGACCGAAGAATCCCCTTCCTCTTACTAACGGTTCATTTTCCTAAACTAACAACAGTAATGACAGGGGGATTTCCACGTCGGACTTTGCCCTCCTCGCAATGACAGTTTTGCAATTTACAGTTCTCCGAGGATTCCGCTCAACAGCATTTCACCGTCGGTGTTGACGGGAGTGATTTTGACGCCGAGCTTCTTTGACGCGTCGTCGATATGGACGTCGTCAAGGAACAAATCGTTCTCAAACCGGAGCATATTCGAAGAGATCAGCAGCTCCTCGCCCAAAGGCTTTCCCTTGAGCTGGGCGATCAGATCCTGTCCGACAACCAGTCCGGACACGGTGATATGCTCACCGAAAAAGTCATTTCGGATCGGATACAGATGAATGGTGATATGCGGGTATTTTTCTTTAACAGAATTAAGAATCTCCCGCAAGTAGGGCGCAACGGCAGTGCCGCAGGCGACGGAAACGGTCCTAACTACGCTCTCGTCGCGTTCACGCTCATCTAACGCAAACGCCAGATCCTCCTTGAGCATCGCGATCATGCCGACGCCGTTCTCGATCGCCTCGAAGTCGCCGTAGAAGGACGCGTCGGGGATCGGTCGCTGTGCCATGATGTAGATCTCGTCGGCGGCATAAGCGATACGGTTGCCGCTTTCCTTGAGGCACTTCTCGCCAAAGGCTTCGATGATGTCAAGCGTCTCGATCGCCTTCTCTTTGGTGAAGGGCGTTAAAGGATACAACCCCTCGCGGTACTTGGTGATCCCGACGGGAACCACCGCGATCAGGTTGACGTTTAATTCTATTAAATCATTAAGACTGCGGGTCAGCTCGTCGCCGTCGTTGAGTCCCGGACAGCAGACGATCTGGGTATTCAGCACGATGCCGCTGTCGGAAAAGCGCTTCAAGATAGAGAGCGACTCCCCCGCGAAGCGGTTGTTCATCATCCTGCATCTGAGCTCGGGGTTGGTGGTATGCACCGACACGTTGATCGGGCTGATATGCATCTTGATGATGCGGGAGATTTCGTGCTCGGTCAGATTCGTCAGCGTGACATAGTTGCCGAAGAGAAACGAAAGACGCGAGTCATCGTCCTTGAAGTATAAGGTCTCCCTCATCCCCTTGGGAAGCTGATCGATAAAGCAGAATACGCACTTGTTGCGGCAGGACTTCTCCTTGTCCATCAGGTAGGTGTCAAACTCCAGCCCCAGCTCTTCATACTCGGGCTTTCTGATCCTGACGGTGTGGATCTTGCCGATGCTGTCACGGATTTTTAATTCTAATTCAGAATTAAGCTGATAGAAACGGTAGTCCAGCACATCGACGATCTCGTTGCCGTTGATACTAAGCAGGGTATCCCCTGCTTCTATCCCCGCGCGCTCGGCAAAGCTGCGCCCGTATACGCTTTTGATGATAACTGACACAGCAAAGCCCCCCTTTTTGCACAACATATCGTAGGGCACGATGCCCACATCGTGCCGAACAAACGGTAAACACTAATCATAATTCGTTAGTAAATCAATTTCTTTATACACATCTTTGATTCACAGAGAGAATAAGATTAATTCACAAAGTTTCGGAACGATGTGGGCATCGTTCCCTACGGCATCCTATAGGGAGCCAAGATTCCGTCAACCTAAAAACAAAAGGGCGGACAAATGCCCGCCTGTTTCTTTTGTTAACCATCGGGTACAATAAGACCCGGAAGATCAATCCTCGTCCTTGATGATGACCTGTCTGCCGTTGTACTTACCGCAGTTGGGGCAAACCCTGTGGGGAGCCTTATACTCACCGCACTCGGGGCATACGGAAAGAGCGGGAGCCTGCAGCTTCCATACGTTGGATCTTCTCTTCATCTTTCTGGCATGTGAATGCTTTCTTGCCGGTACAGCCATGTTCTGACCTCCTTCATATGTGAATGATAATGTTAATCTAA
>CAZPOG010000114.1:0-7457 GCA_964588105.1 uncultured Ruminococcus sp.
GACTCAGCCTGAAACTCAGCCCGAGACTCAGCCTGAAACTCAGCCCGAGACTCAGTCCGATACAAGCTCTGAGACTACTGTAACCCCCACCGAGTCTAATCCCACCACCGGCGGCGGTACTTCTACCAACAATGATTCTACCAAGCCCAACGCAAATGTTGTTAAGACCGGTTCTTCCGTATGGTTTGCGGTTGTTCTGCTCTTAGCTGTTATGTCTGCTGCCGGCGTTCTGGTATTCTACAGAAAGAGAAGACAGTAATCTCTGATGATTCTCTCCTGTTGTGAGAGAAACTGAACATACAAATCAAGGTGCAGTTCATATGAGCTGCACCTTTTTGTTATGCTTATCGGATCGTAGGGCACGATGCCCACATCGTGCCGCTAAGAATATTTCCCAAAGTCGTAGGGCACGATGCCCACATCATGTCGACTCGGAGGGAGTTAATGGTATACGGTTTATGATCATTGTTTCTATACAGTGGTAAACGGGATATAATTGCTATGTTTCGGAACGATGTGGGCATCGTGCCCTACGGACGTAGTGGTAACGTTTCATAAAACCTATGTATCACTCAAAACAGATCATCATATAAAAATGCAGGAAAGATTACGTAAACTCTTTCCTGCATACGTTGATATACATTTAAATATTTATACTCGGTATGCGGCAACGACAAATCTGCCGTCTTCCGTATGATACGCGCAGGTGGAAAGAAGCATCAGCTGGGCGGGGTATTCCGGCTGATTGCCGATATCGATCTGTGAGATTTCCTGTATGCTGTTCACGACCGACTTGTAACCGTCCTCTTCAAAATCGCCTACACTGTTATAGTATTTATATACTTCGTCATCCTCATCGTATACCTTGGTAGAAAACGCGGCGAACACACGATACTCCCTGCGCTCTGTCATGGTATCCAGTATCACTTTCTGATGCGCTGATGCGTAATTCGCGTCGGAATAATAATCAAGCTCGCCGAACATCGAGCCGTTGTTCATATTATGACCGTAGATCACAAACACATCCGACTCGGTATCACAATGCTGTCCGACGAACAGACAGCCGGAGAACGAATAGCTCCTGTCAAAGTCACGATGAAGATAATACTCGGGATCATCGTCCGAGGACTTCATAACGGGATAATCGATCTTGGTATCATCGATCTTCAGCCACGCAACCGCTTCGTCATTATATACCGTCAGGATCGAGAGATTCAAAGTATCCTCGTCATCCTCTGTCGCAGAGGGAGTCCCGTCGCTGTTGGTAAGATGATCGGCGGGATTTCCGCGTACCATCTCTCTGAGCTCGGAGAAACGGTCTTGCTCCCGCTTTTGAGGAATATAAATCGACAGCGCCTGATACAGCGAAAACGCCAGTACACCGGCAAGCAGCACGATCAATGATATCAGAATCAGCGATCTCAGCCTCTTTTTTTTCTTCACCGCTTCTCCCCCTGTCTGTGTGAGCTTTTGTAGCACAGCTATCTTTTACTCATATTATGATATCATTCTATACATGGAAAATCAATATATAGAAGAAAAATGAGTATAATTGAAGAGAATTTCCTGTGAATTGTAACGGTTTTTTAATTGATATTATCGACAGATTATATTATAATAAATTAAATAATGACAAATTCTTTCATAGAAGGTATTTATGAAAAAGATATTAGCATTAGCGATATGTCTGATCATACCGTTATTCGTGGTGATCACCTGTATTGCGTCTGCTTCAGAGGAACATGGCGCAACTCCTAACAGCGCAACGATTCTTGAGGCAACGCCTATAGAAGCAGTGAACACACTGTCCCCGCCACCCGGTACACAAGCTGTCGCTTCCACTTCACAGAAAACCGAATCAACCCAAGCAGAGAACTCAGAGCCATCATCGGAAGCTGATCCCAACGTGTTTGATCCCTACGCGACTGAAAACGATTACATGATCGGCGACTATATGTTTGATAAGCATCCCAACACCGATTACGGCAAAATTCTCGAAGAATATGAGTATGATTCCGACGCAGCAGGCGACAAAAAATACTGCAATATTCTTCTTCCTCCCGGTTACTGCGCCGATTATGATTATCCTGTCATGTATGTCATCCACGGATGGGACGGCAGTCATACCGACCAGATCGAGCCTGACTCCTATCTTACGCTTCTCTACGGGAATATGCTCAAGGAGAACCTGACGATCCCCATGATCATCGTCAACGTAGATATGTATACCGACAAGCTCGCCGATAAAGACAGCAAAACCGATGAAGATCTCAGGGATATTTACGACAGAGTTTGGGATGATATCGTCTATGATTTGATGCCCGAGATCGAAAATAACTTCTTTGTGAAAACCGGAAGAGAAAACACCGCGCTCGCGGGCGTTTCTCACGGCGGAACAGAAGCGCTGATGACCTATTTTCAACATCCGGAAAAATTCGGTTATGTCGCAAGCTACGCTGCCGACCCCGGTGTGATACCGACAAACTTTTATGAAGAAGAGTATCTCAACCGCGCGATATTCGACAAATTCCCGATTCCGGAAAATGAGCCCTACTACCTGTACATGGCGGTCGGCACCAACGACGAATACGGAACCGACGTCACTGTCGCTTATCATGAAGAGCTGGACAAATACGGTATGAAAAACCAAACCGACGTTGTTGAAGGTTATGAACACGATTATTTCTTCTGGAGACTATGCTTCTATAACTTCTTAACAAAAATCTTCAGGAACTGATCTTAATAGAGGAGCTAAAAATGGAAGTAAAAAAAGTAAAACATCAAATGCCATGGCTGACATTATTAGCCGCTCTGGGAACGATCGCTGTCGGAATCGGTATCGCCTTTCTTCCCGAAGAGATCATCAAAATGGGGCTGGAGTATATTTTTATATGTCTGCTGCTGATTTACGGCATCGTTCGGTCGATTCAGAACTTTACGATCAATAAACTGCTCAACGGCTTTCTTACGCTTTCTATCAGCTGGACGTTCGCATGTATCCTTGCGTATATCAGCTATAACCTGGACAATGTTACCATTATTCCGTGCATTGTTATCGGAGCTGTATCGATGATACTCGGTGTGATCCGTCTGATGATCTGTATCAACTGTATCGCCAACAGATATAAGGGCAAGCTCAGAAACGGCTTCTCCGCATTGATCTGTATCGGTTTTGCCCTGGTGCTGTTCATTCACCCTATCTATAATTTCTCTATCCTTGTTATCGTAACATGTGTATATATTGTGATCTACGGCGTCACCATGCTGGTTGATTTCTTTGCTATCGTATTCCGTACGGATATGGATGAAGAACGATTAAAAAGAAGAACGCATTATGCGATGCCTAATGTGATCAACGCGGTCAAACCCGCCGGTATGATCAAATCGATCAATCAGTCGATCGAGAATGGTGAAATCACCAACGGCGTGATCGTTGAAGAAAAAGAAGGTGTTGACTGCAGCGGCGTCAACTTGGAGATCTTGGTTCATCTGACCACCCAGGGAGCTAACAAATTCGGTCATGTTGATATCGCGATGAAAGACACCGTTATCTCCTACGGCACCTATGACTCCAGTCAGGATAAGATGGGCGGATTCGTCTCTCAGGGTACTGTGATCGTTGTTCCGAAGACAACCTATCTGAAATTCTGTCTGGATTACCAGAAGAAATATGTCATCGGTTTCGGCGCTTCGCTGTCCGAGAAGCAGTATGACGCCGTACAGAAAAGAGTGGACGAGCTGCTCGGCTACTGTGAACCGTTTGAAAGCAAATACGAAACTGCAATCAAAAACGGCGAAGACGGCAGTGAGCTGAAAGATCCCGCCAGCAACATCGTCAGAGACGTCGGCGGAAAGGTCTACACCGTTGTAAGCGGTCCTTTCAGAAGATATTTCGGCATCAACACCAACTGTGTTCATGTCGCCGACTGGCTGCTTTCAGAATCCGGTATCGACGCGATTTCCTTTTCCAGCCTCAGAACCCCCGGCGCCTACTACGCGATGCTGCAGGGAATGTTCAGAAGAAAGAACAACAGGATCGTCAGAAAGACAGTATATGTCCTGTCAAAGGATATTCAATAAAAACTGTCCCCCGAAAGGTTACACCTCTCGGGGGATTCGTGTATATTGGTATTTTATTCTATCACACCGAGGCTGAACGCCAGACGAGAGTTGTTGTATCGGCTGTCATGTGTGACTTCTTTGATGAGAGTGATGAAAGGCGGGATAGGGATCTGCGTGTCTTCGCTGTCTACCTCCGCCTCTAAGGTCGCCTTATCATCCCAGAACTCATAGATATCCAGCTCATAGGTCAGTCCTCTGTAGGTGAAGATATGCCTGTCCTTGACGATGGTATGAGAGCCTTCTGTTTGTCGCTGCATCAGCTTGTCGTACTCTTCTTTTGATATCTCTTTTTCATACTCATAACGGGTCAGATCGGAAATCTTTTGCTTACAAGTATAAATATACCTGACAGATCCCGCGTCTTTGATACAGCGGATCCTGCCGCCAAGGAAGTCATTATCCTTCTTCAGATAAGTTTGTTCGATATGGATCATCCGATATCCGGGCTGACTCTTCAGCGCCTTGATATCGGGAAAAGAGATCAGATACTTCCTCTCTATCTCCAGCGGCGCTTGTGTTATCTCAAAATCCTGCATATTACTCCCCTTTGATAGTAACGATTACCAATTCACGCGGATTGAAAAATCTCGGAATCGCGACCGTGTTGGAACAGCCGGCGGAGACAATTAATCTGCCGTCAAAAAACCTACCGTGTGCATACTTGCCGAAGACGCTCTGTCCGGGAACGAAAAAGCCTCTGCCCTTCTTCCCTATTCTGATCTGTCCTCCGTGGGTATGTCCGGAAAGCGTCAGATCAATATCGGTATCCTTTAACAATCGTTCAAATCGTTCCGGATGATGGCACAAGAGAAGCTTGAAGCCTTTTTGTTTTTTGAAATCCTCTAAAAACGGTTCAAAGTCCCAAGAAGACATCCCGCCGATCAAAAACGAGAATCCCTTTACCGTAACCTTTTGATATGCATTATCCAGCAGAGTGATACCGCACCGTTGGATATAGGTGTAATCATTATATAAGAGTTTCTGCTCATGATTGCCGAGACTCATATAGACAGGAGCGATCTGACTGACTTGAGATAAGATCTCATAAGCGTTTTTTGTTGAAGACTTCTTATCCTGCGGCGCGAATAAAATCAAAAACCAGTTGACATAATGGATCGCGTGAATGATAGCCCATTTGATCGTATGGAATTTTTCATCCTGATAATAGTCGTACTGAGGACGGTTATCGTACCGCTCTAAGGTATCGCCCGTAATCACTATCAGATCCGGTGAAGCTTTTTTCAGCATAGAAAGGATATCATCCGCCCGACGCGAATGAAGATCAGACAGCTGAGCGATCCTGACCGGATGATCGATAGATTGTTTGATGACATAATCGTATTCTGTCAATACAGCCTTAGCCATAACTCTCCTCCGGGTTTATACACAATGCATGTATGTGTTATTCGTATTATAGCATATCCTTCTTCTCAAGAAAAGAGTTAACCGATAAATTATATGTCTGAAATCAGGAAATATCCGCAGAATAAATCGCTATAATCGTTTTTGTTCGTGTGTATTGAGCAAATACGCTGTTTATCTGACATTTCATTGACTAATACGACATATTGTGTTATGATAGGCTTTGGCAAGCTTTATCTTGTGTCTTCACTGACATAAGCCTTTTACATCATCTCATCAGAAACGAGGAAAATATCAATGAAGAAAATGGATTTTGAAAACTTTTATCAGCACGATATCGACGTCTACTCTCTTGAAGGGTTTCAGCCCGTTGGAGTGAACAAAGAGTATCTTGACAACTTAGGCGTAACGGTGGATGCCTCAGAGGAAACATACGCAAAGCTCAAAGCGGGTTCCAAGATCTTTATAGACCGTTACAATAACAAAACCGTGATTCCCGTACAAAAGCTTGTACTGGAAGATATCGTTCCCGAAGAAGTGGAAACGGAGATCCATAACTATACCGGCAGATGCCCTACACTGACGTTTGAACTTAATCCCGTCAAAGGCTGTAATGTCGGCTGTCAATACTGTCTGGTCACCGACGGCGTACACGAACAACAACTGATAGCATATCAGAACTATCATCTCTATGTGCGTTATCTTTTAAAAGAAATGAACAGCACTCCTACCAAGGAGATCACCGCGGAGGATATCAAAAAGAAAGACGAGCTTCTCGCACAGCTGGCAAGAGCGATCGAAACCAATCCCGCGTCAAAGAAAGTTATCGAAAGACAGATCACACAGATCAGCAGAGGCAAAAACTGGAATCACTACTACTATTTCTCTCCAAAGACGGAGGCGCTGCAGGAGCCTACTCTGAGAACCGGTATCGCTCATAAGATCCTCAAAGAATTCATTCGTCATTTCGAAGAATATCCCGACTCCAACGCACGTCTGTTCATCGCATCCAAGGCAGGAGCAAAGCATCTTCTCTGCGAATATGAAGGAGAGACCATTCTCGATCTGTTCAAACAGCTCAAGGATAAGATGCAGTATAATGTCTCCGTATCTATCATGCCGGACAGCTTCAGAGACATCTTAGAGCCGTATGCCGCGCCGATCAGCGAAAGACTTGCTGCGGTAAGGTTATGTCAGGAAAACGGCATACAGGCGAACTCAGCGCTTGTACAGCCTATCCTCACTCCCTATCTGACCGATGAGCACATCAAATCATTCTTCGACATGCTCAAAGACGCAGGTATCATCAACTATAAGCCGGAATTCCTCACCGCATGTATGGAAAACCTCATCATGCTCGGTCAAATCCTCGGCTACTTTGATAAAGACTTAGAGCGCTCTCTCTATGAGGATTATATCATGCCGCAAAACGCAGATCACAGAAAACAGCGCGGCAGAACCGCTCCCGACAGAGCGCTGAGCATCGAGAACATCCGCAAGATGATGGATTATACCGACAGTATCGGAATGTCCATCAGCATATGCTACTGGGTCAGAAAACAGCTACATATCGGAAACGATCTGATCCCGATCATCAACCATAACGGTTTTCAGTGTCTCGGATATCAGTCAAAGCTGTTTGCTAAAGAGTCATAAATCATTATGAAAGCAGAAAAGTTTTATGTACTCCAAGATGAGAAACTGATCTACGGAAAAGAGATGTCATATCAGGATCAACAGGCTTATCTTGCATCCGCTGAGCTCTATCCTTATGAACATATCTTTTTTGAGGCAAACAAAAAGTATGTCCCCTATTATCGATCATGGATGCACGACGTCCCGATGATCGTATCCAAAGAGAGGGATAACG
The DNA here is from genome assembly GCA_964588105.1 of uncultured Ruminococcus sp. Classification (GTDB taxonomy): domain Bacteria; phylum Bacillota; class Clostridia; order Oscillospirales; family Acutalibacteraceae; genus Ruminococcoides. The sequence goes on from CAZPOG010000114.1 coordinate 7,355, forward strand.
AATTAAGAAAACTCTCCGAGATTCTGTACAAATGCTGTTATTACTATGTATTTCACTACAAAGAATATCTTGCCAGAATCCCATATGATGAAAAGGTGCTTGA
>CAZPOG010000115.1:0-7255 GCA_964588105.1 uncultured Ruminococcus sp.
TTCTTCTGTTGCCCAGGTGGTCGATGTCATCTGTTGTGCCGATATGCTCGGCAAGACAGTTCATGTAGTTTACGGATGCAAAAATATCGTCAATAGTGATGTGGTTGGGAACAAGCTCGCCCGCTCTTCTCTCGATCTCCGCCTTGAGCTCTTCCTCAGAGGAGCTCGAGTCGAGGATCTCGCACAGAACGTCAAAGGAAACACGTTCCTTGACGCCTAAAGGCTTGCAGTCAAAGTCGACATACTTGCTGATGTCTACCATACCGTTGCTGATAACCTTGACCTCGATGCCCTCGTCGCCCGCGACATATACGAACTTGACGCCGGCGTTGTCCATGCCTTCCGCCATCTCGCGGGTCACGGTATCACCGCGAGACGCAAGCAGTTCGCCTGTTCTCGGATTCGCGACAGGCTGGGTAAGAGTCCTGCCGACGATCCTGCCGGCAAGGCTGAGCTTCTTATTATATTTATATCTGCCGACACGCGACATATCATAGCGTCTCGCGTCGAAGAAGAGATTATTCAGATGTGTCTGTGCGCTCTCGATCGTCGGAGGCTCAGAGGGTCTTAACTTTCTGTAAACCTCTAAAAGACCGTCTTCCACAGAACGGCAGCTGTCCTTCTCGAAGGTCGCCTTGATACGTCTGTCCTCGCCGAAGAACTCAAGGATCTCCGCGTCGGTACCCAGACCTAAGGCTCTTAAGAATACGGTGATCGGGATCTTGCGGTTCTTATCGATACGGACATAGAAAACGTCATTGACGTCGTTCTCATACTCAAGCCACGCGCCGCGGTTCGGGATGACCGTGGAGGAGAAAAGCTCTTTACCCGTCTTGTCGTGGTCCATCTTGAAGTATACGCCGGGGGAACGAACCAGCTGAGATACAATAACACGCTCGGCGCCGTTGATAACAAAGGTACCGGAATCGGTCATCAGGGGGAAATCACCCATAAATACGTTAGATTCTTTGATCTCGCCGGTTTCCTTGTTAAGCAGTCTGGCGGTCACTCTCAGCGCGGCGGAATATGTCGCGTCACGCTCCTTACACTCGATGACCGAGTAGTTGGGATGGTCTACGTCCAAGGTGTAGTCAATGAAGTCCAGGCAAAGGTTGTTCTGGTAGTCGTTGATACCCGACACATCCTTGAACACTTCCTTTAAGCCCTCGTCCAAAAACCACTGGTAGGATTTTTTCTGAACCTCGATCAGATTCGGCATACCGATGACATCTTCGATCTTGCCGAAACTCTTACGCTCAGCGTTGCCCAGTTTTACGTCTTTGACATTAACCATTAGGCACATCACTCCTTTTTGATATTCGTTAATACGGAAATATTGCAAGCTGTGATAAAAGATTACAATTTTGTTTTCGGTCAGATACTTGACAAACAGACCGGAGTCTGCTATATTATTTAGCCCGAAAACGCAGGGTAATCGCACAGCCGATATATCCCCATAATGATACAGTATAGTATCATACATCTTTTCAAATGAAATGTCAAGAGAAATGTGGATGATTTCTGAAAAATATTCATTTATAATTCTTTTTCACAATTATAAATGAATCGAAGTGTGTATAAGAAACACTCGGACACGTTTAGGAAATCAAGTTACAAATGTTATTTCTTTTATGCAAAATAGACAATTTCACTTCCGCGAATCCCCGCTTTATGCTATAATATCCTCACAGCAATGAAAAAGGTGTTACAAAATGAAGCTGAATCAAAACAAAATTTCCGAATATCTCAAAGAAAAAATCAATATTTTTTGCTATGAGGAGACGGATTCCACCAATAATGTCGCAAAAAGAGAGGCAGAAAGCCTCTGTTATGCCCCCTCGCTCTTTGTATCAGAGCGCCAGACAGCGGGCAGAGGCAGAAGAGGCAGGAGCTTTTATTCCCCCGATACGGGACTGTATATGACCCTGATGCTGCCGATCAAAACCGCCGAGGGCGTCCAGAAGATCACGTGCGCCGCCGCGACGGCGACAGCGGACGCGATCGAGGCTCTAACCTCTCTTAATGTCGGTATCAAGTGGGTCAACGATATCTATCTCGAGAATAAGAAGGTCGCGGGTATTCTCTGTGAGCTCCTGTGCGACGGCGAAAACACTCCGAAAGCGGTCATCATCGGGATCGGTATCAACTTAACAACATCTGACTTCCCCGCGGAGTTCTCTGACAGAGCGGGCGGGATCGGCGATATCGACAAGAATCGTCTCTGCGCCGCTGTCACTGAAAATCTCCTCAATGAATTTGAAAAGCTGGGCGAGAATCACTTTCTCAAAAAATATACCGAACGCAGTATCGCGCTCGGCAAAACGGTAACCTATGAAAAAAACGGTGTGAAACACAAAGCAAAAGCGGTGGATATCACACCCGACGGCGGGCTGGTTGTAGAAGAAAGCGGGACAAGAGAGATCCTATCCTCGGGAGAGATCTCGATATCCATTCAACATTCATAAGCAAAGGGAGGATGTCGCATCCTCCCTTTTGTTATCATTCATCTTTAAATGTCGATTTCATAAACAGCATCCGCATCCCGATGGAAACGCCGATCATAAGGATCCCCGAAAGGAACTTGGCAAGATATACATTCATTCCCAATGCGGAGAATCCCCAGATCACAGCGGTATCGAGGAGAATGATCGCAAGCGAAGTGATCAGATAACGGACGAGTCCCGCCTTCTCGGAGAACTTCACCTTCTTGTTCAGGATGTATTTTATAACAAACGTCACCGTCCGAACGATCAGGTTCGGTATCAGAAAAGCGCCGGAGATCAAATACACAACCGCAAACGCCGCATAGTCGATCACCGCCGTAAACAGCGACGGAAGCTTATAGAGAACAAACTGGACCCATAACGTCAGGGTATCCTTGAAGGGATCAAAGTGAGAATCCGAGTTGTTATCAAAGTAAACGGTCTGGATCGGCACCTGGTGAATCTCGATGTCGGAAGCGACGAGCATCATATCGATCTCATACTCATATCTCTTTCCCGGCAAATCGATGAACTTGTCCATCAGCCTATCCGAAAAAGCCCTTAATCCTGTCTGAGTCTCATAGATTTTTCTTCCCGTAGCCACAAAATAGTAGAAGCGGGTCGTGCCGTTGCCCAATCTGCTTAAGATCGGAGCGGATTTGGTCAGTTCGCGCTTGCCTAAAACAAGGCTGTCGGGATACCGCTCTCCTGCCTCACTGACCTTGACGATATCTTCTATCCGGTGCTGACCGTCACAGTCGGCGGTCACCACGATATAGGGAGCTTCATAATGCTCTTTGATATAACGAAGCCCCGTCTTGAGCGCTTCGCCCTTACCCTTATTCCTCCTGTGACGAAGAATCTTCGCGTAAACCCCGGCGTATTCGAACAGCTCCTCAAACTTGCTTCCGCTGCCGTCATCCACGAGAATGATCTCATAAGAAAGCTTGTGGAGTTCCATTACCAGATCTGTCATCCTGTAAGAAGGCATATAGGCGGGAATCAACACGATTGTTTTCATCATTATCCCTCATTTCTCTATGAGTGTACCACATCGAAGGGATAATTGCAACACTGTATTAACGCTCGATCGGCAGCGAAAAACGCATCATCTGAGAAACAGAAAATATATCACTCCGTAGACCGTTGCGGCGGCGGGGCCGTAGACTAACACGGGACCGGCGATAATGAACATCTTGGCGGCAAGTCCCGTGATAAAGCCCTCCGCCCGAAACTCGATCGCAGGCGCGCTCATCGCGTTGGCAAAACCCGTGATCGGCACCAGCGTCCCCGCTCCGCCGTGCTTGGCAAGCTTCTCATACAGATGCAGCGCCGTCAGCAGGACGCCGATGAATATCAGCGTGACGGAACACAGCGTCTTCGCTGTCTTTTCATCCGTTCCCAAAAACAGATATAGTTCGGTAAAGCCCTGACCGACTGCGCAGATGGATCCGCCGATCAGGAACGCCTTCAGACAGTTCTTGATCAGGCGGCTGTTTTTTGATTTTTTCTTCACCAGAAAAGAATACTCGGTCTTGTTCATAAGATCACCGATACCAGTATTCCCCTAAATTCATAGAATATTTACGAAAGATTACAGAATTGTATTTTGATTTATCCCCTATATAAGGTTATAATTAAACTATAGTATTATAGTGAGCAGGTATGTCATCTATGGACATTCATTACTTAGACAACGCAGCTACGACAAAAGTATCGGATGAAGCGGCAAAAAGAGCGCTGCTGATGATGACCGAGAAATACGGCAACCCTTCTTCTCTGCACAAAAAAGGCATTGAGGCGGAAGCAGAAGTCGAAAAAGCCCGAGCCTCTGTCGCCTCTTCTCTCGGCGTTGAAGAGAAGAACATCTTCTTTACTTCCGGATCAACCGAATCCAACAACACCGTACTCTTCGGCGCGGCAAACGCTAAAAAGAGAGACGGCAGGCGCATCATCGTCTCCGCTGTGGAGCATCCGTCGGTATATGAAAGCGCTGAAGAACTGAAAAAGCGCGGCTTTGACGTTGTGTACGCTCCCGTAGATGAAAACGGTGTTGTGATCCTTAGGGAGCTGGAGGCGCTTCTGACCGACGATACGATCCTCGTTTCCGTTATGGCAGTCAACAACGAGACCGGCGCGATTCAGCCATCCGAGAAGATCGGCAAACTGGTCAAGAAAAAATCAAATGCTTACTATCATGTTGACGCGGTACAGGCTTTTGGAAAGATATCGGTAAGGCCGAAGAAATGGCAGGCAGACTTTCTTTCTGTCAGCGCTCACAAGGTACACGGTCCCAAAGGCGTCGGCGCGCTGTATATCGCGGACAAAGCCCGCCTGACTCCCCTGCACTTCGGCGGGGAACAGCAGAAGAAGATCCGTCCCGGCACCGAAGCGGCTCCGCTGATCGCGGCGTTCGGCGCGGCTGTGGAGGAATTTGAGATCGAAAAGAATCTCTTTGCCGTAAAAGAGTTAAACAATTATTCTTTATCAGAATTAAAAAAGATCGCCGGCATCATGATCAACTCCTCTGCCGACGCTCTCCCCTATGTGCTCAATCTTTCTGTTGACGGAATCAAATCCGAAACCATGCTGCATTTTTTAGCGGAAAGAGGCGTTTATATCTCCTCCTCATCCGCCTGCGCCAAAGGCAAAAAGAGCTATGTGCTCAAAGCGATGGGGCTGTCCGACAGCCGGATCGACTCATCGCTTAGAATCAGCTTCTCCAAATACAATAACAAAAATGACGTTGACGCTCTGATACAGGGGCTCAAAGACGGCGTCAACACACTGCAAAGGATACACAGATGAAAGAAATCATACTGATAAAGCTCGGCGAAATGGTTCTCAAAGGACTCAACCGCCGCGCGTTTGAGGATGTACTGATCAAGAACATCAAGTACAGAATCAGAAACTTGGGAAAATTTCAGATACGGATCGCCCAGTCCACCGTATACATAGAACCATTATCGGAAGATGTCGACCTTGACGACGTATGCGAGAAAATCGCGCAGGTTTTCGGCATCGTCACGTTCTCACGCGCCTGCGTATGTGAAAAGGACACCGACGATATCATCCGCAAAGCGGTGGAATATACCGAAGAAGCCCTCTCAAACGTCAAAACCTTCAAGGTGGAATCCAAGCGATCGGACAAGAAATTCCCCCTCACCTCTCCCGAGATCTCCGCGCAGACAGGCGGCGCGATACTGGATCATAATCCGCATCTGAGCGTAGACGTCAAAAATCCCGATATCACCGTCACGGTTGAGATCAGAGACTTCGGCGCTTATGTACGGTGTCAGACCATCCGCGGACAGGGCGGTATGCCTGTCGGTACTTCCGGCAAAGCGACCGTGCTGATATCGGGCGGCATCGACTCCCCTGTCGCCGCGTATATGATGGCAAAAAGAGGACTCAAGCTTAACGCGGTACACTTTGAATCCCCTCCCTACACCTCCGAACGCGCGAAGCTGAAAGTCGAGAAACTGCTCTCCATCGTATCACGCTATGCGGGCTCGATCGAGATGTACACCGTACCGCTGACAAAGATACAGGAGCACATCCGCGATAACTGCCCCGAAGAGCTGTTCACCATCCTGCTCAGACGCGTGATGATGAAGATCGCGTCAAGGATCGCCGCCGATACCGACTCTCACGCGCTGATCACCGGCGAGAGCCTCGGTCAGGTAGCGTCCCAGACGATGTACGCGCTCTCCTGCACCAACGCAGCGGCAGAAACGATCGTATTCCGTCCGCTGATCGGGATGGACAAGCAGGAGATCATCAACATCTCCCGCAGAATTGACGCGTTCGAAACCTCGATTCTCCCCTATGAGGACTGCTGTACCGTATTTACTCCCAAGCATCCGAGAACCAAACCGGTGCTGAAATTTGTCGAACTCGCCGAACGCGAGGCACAGCTTGACGAAATGATCAACGAAGCTGTCAACAATACCGTCAGAAAGACGATCGAATCATAAATAACACTTAAAGCAGGAAGGTATGTCTATGTTTAACTGTGAAATCTTCTCGGTAAGAAAAAGCAGAACAGATGCCGAATACGCGGCTGAAAATACAGAGAGACTTGAGAGCTTTCTCGCTGAGAAAGGGATCTCTGCGCAGTACTTTACGGAGCTGAGTCAGGATCCGAAGAAAATCAGCGCGGCGCTTCTAAACTCCATGAACTCCAAAGACGCTCCGGACTTCTATCTCTTTCTTAATACACTGGATTCTTCCGACAGCACTTCTTTCAAACAGAACTTCTATGAGTTTATCACCTTACAGGAAGAAGAACTGAAAAAAGAAGAAATATATAAGGACAAAAACCCGAAGATCAAAATATTCTCTCTCGGCGATCTCGGAAACGGCTACAGAGGCTATTGCTTCAAGATCAAGGACAAGCGATTCGTCGTTCTGCCGTACGCCTCGCTGACAGGACTGGATCTCTTTGATCTGATCGACAAGGGCGTCGACAAAGCGAACCATGTATTCCTTAACTCCATGGCAAATTATGTCGACGGTGTCTCCTGTGAAGAGAAGAAGAAAGAAGGTTTCTTCGCTTCGTTCATCCCTCACAAGGGAGATTCCCGGAACGTCAAGGTCAAAAAGATCGTTGTGTTGGTTGCGCTTATCGCCTTTCTCGGCGCGGCTTTCTTCGTCGTAAACTTCTTTTTGATCGAGCCGCTGCATCACAACGCGATCTCTTCGGAGCTGCATGAGATCGCCTACCAGAATACCTCCGAAACCAATCCGGAGGGTGAAAAGCTTCCCGAGCA
>CAZPOG010000116.1:0-7180 GCA_964588105.1 uncultured Ruminococcus sp.
ACCGCCATGCTGCTCGACGACTTTGCGACCGCGCTTTCGATCCCCGATCAGGCGATCATCAGTGAGATCCTGCCGGTCAGAGAGACTAACACCTACAACATCTACAACACCGACCTCGGCGCGAAGGTTGACGGCGCCGTCTGTATCGATACCTTTGAGGACATCACCAAGTATATCGTGGAAAATGCTAAAAAAGGCGATCTTGTCATCACCCTCGGCGGCGGCAATGTCTATATGTGCGCAAACATGATCCTCAAAGCTCTTTCGACCGAAGAGTGATCGATCTCAAAATGCATACATTTTATCATATTTAACGAATCTCAAGAGGCTCCGGCGAGCCTCTTTTTTCTTTTTTGGAAACGCTCTTCTTTAACAGCCGTAAAGTTCCAAAAATCGGCATGATTCTCGTATGAATTCGATTTTATTATTCCTCTTCGGAACGATATTTCCGACCGGTACCGGTAAAAATAAAATAATTGCATAAATTCTTATATAAATTCGATATTTTCTGTTGCAAATCGGTTACAAAAATGTTATACTTGCCATATCGATAAGCGTTGCTTCACGCTGTTATTCTTCATCTCTGTATTCCCTTGTTATCAGAATGATTCGGCATTGACTCTCTTGATAATTTCGTGGATTTCGCAATCGAAAATTTTTACTTAGGAGATGACCCCATGAAGAAAAAATTCCTGAAAAGCGCTCTCTCCCTCTTGCTGGCACTGCTGTTGTGCGCGTCTCTGATGACGCCCGCAGTCTTCGCCGAGTCTGTTGACACAGACTATGATGAAGAAGAGTTTGCACAAGTCGGCGCTGAGCTCGACGAGGATCTTGCCGAATCGTCGGATGACGGCGATCCCACACAAGTATTATTGCACGCGAATGATAATACGGATCCGATTACCGCTACTATCACAAAGGACGACGTCGCCAAAGTCTTCTCTGACTTAGAGCTCGGCTCCGGTTCCTATTACGGCGTTGAAAGAAAGTCTGCCTCCGGTACGATCACCAATATTTCCGGCACTTTAGGCGTTTCTTCTTCCACAACCGTTTATGAGGAAGACTATACCATCTACAGGACTGCATCCGCATCCGGTGTTATCACAAAAACACCGAAATGGGATCAGGGCGTCAGTACCGACATCACGATCAGGATGTACTATACCGCAAACTTTTCGGTAACCGGCTCGGATGACGGCGAGATTTATCTTGACGGTGAAGCTGTATCCGGCAGCGTTGATCTGTTTGCCGACACAGAATACACCGTGACCGCAAAAGAGGTTGAGGATTTCACCTACACCATCAACGGAGCGTCAGACGGAGTAGCCTTTGCGCCCACTTCCGATCTGACCATTTCCGCCGATTATGCTCCTAACGCCCGCGCGACTGTTTCTCTTGACGTAGTCGGCACCGGTACGGCAAAGATCCTGGTTGACGGTGAAGAAGTAAACGGCTTTATCCCTGTTGCCGCTTCCTTTGAGGTTGCAACAGATTCAAATACCGATTTAGGTAATCAACTCGACAGCATTGTTGTCACCAAGAACGGTGAAGAGATCGAAGCGGTCGACGGCTTGTACGGTCCCGCCGCTAACGGCGACGTCTTTGCTGTTACCGTCACCTTTGTCTTTGATCCCGATGAAGTGACTTATGCGTTTGATGAGACGGACCCCAAGCTGTATTCGTCCGACTTCAAGACGATGTTCGGCGATAGCTCGAACTACTCTTACGGATACGCAGATATCGACACGCCCAATTCTATCAGCAACGTAAGTCTGCTCGGTGTGAATATGGATACGGGAGAGTATTATATTTACAGAACTTCTTATAATCTCTTGAGCCCCGACTGGTCCAAAGCGACAAAGGTCATGAAATTAACGCTCAGATCCTATTACACCGGCACCTTCACCGTCACCGGCAACGACGACGGCGAGATCTATCTCAACGGTGAATCGGTAAGCGGCTCTGTCAGACTCTACACCGATACCGAGTACACCGTTACCGCAAAAGAGATTGATGATTGTATTTGCACTGTTACCGGCGCAGAGGTTGGTGTAGCATTTACACCTTCCGCTGACATGACTATCACAGCTTCCTACATGGCAGAAGCTTACGCTACCATCACGGTAAATGCCGGCGAAGGCGGCTCTGTAGAAGTCCTGTCAAACGGAGAGCCTGTTACCGATAAGGTCGCGGAAGGCGACAGCTTTACGGTCACCGCAACTCCCAACACCGACAGAGGCTACAAGCTCGACAGCATCGTTGTCACCAAGAACGGTGAAGAGATCGAATCCGTTGAGGGCGCATACGGTCCCGCCGCTGACGGCGACGAATTTGCTGTTACCGTCACCTTCGTCTTTGATCCCGATGTTGTTGAGTACGAGATCGACGCGAACGATCCTTATCTGGGCAACTCCGATATGGGCACTCTGTTCGGCGACAGCTCCACCCTGCTGAACACCTACGGCTGGGCAAGCACGGATGAGCCCACTAACATCCATACCGTTCCTCTGCTCGGAGACGGCGATGAAATCACAGCGGGCGATTATCTGATCTTCAGAACCAACAGAACTCTGTCAAGTCCCGACTGGTCGAAGGCGAAGATTCTTGCCTTAACACTCAGAACCTACTATAACGGAACCTTTACCGTCACCGGTCACGACGACGGCGAGGTCTACCTCAACAATGAAGCGGTCAGCGGCTCGGTCAAACTTTACACCGATACCGAATACACCGTCACCGCAAAAGAGATCGAAGAGCAAATCTGCACGATTTACGGCGTAGAAGAAGGTGTTGCCTTCACCCCCTCTCAGGACGTTGAAGTTACCGCTTCTTACATGGCACAGAAATACGCAACCATCACCGTAAACGCAACTGAAGGCGGCACGGTAACCGTTACCTCCAACGGCGATACTGTATTTGACAAAATTGCCGAAGGAAGTACTTTCGAAATAAACATTCAAGCGGACACCAAAAACGCTTACTACCTCGAGAGCGTCACCGTCACCAAGGATGGCGAAGAGATCGAAGCAGTTGACGGCGTGTACGGTCCCGTCGCTGAAGACGAAGCTTACGTGATTGACGTCACCTTTGCTCAGGCGACTCTCACATTAGCAGACTGCGAAGTCAATCTCTTTGACGCGAAGAATCAGAACTATGCGGATATCGAAGCCGTGATCCTCTCGAACGCTGTACTCAGCCCCGAAGAATTCACAGAAGGCGCAACCACAAAGGTTGAATATGTCGCATACTCCATTCTGGGTTACGACCTTGCCTACGAGCCGCTGAACTATACCGGCGCTTTATCTCACGCGTTCGGCACCTCCGAATACGGCGGAGAGATCAAGGCAGGCAACACCGAAAATATCAGAGTGTCCTTTGAACTGGCAAACGGCATCAAGCTGCAGGCTACCGCTGTCGCTACGATGACAGACCTGCGTGATCCCACCACTCTCGAGTGCGCGCCTGTCACCATCACCTACGGCGACGATCTGAAGGCTGCGATCATGGAAAATGTCGCAGTTTATGATAAAAACGGCGAGCCGATCGCTTTCACAGAGGACGATATCACTATCGATCCCGAGACCTTAAACGCAAAGCTTCTCTCCTTCTCTGCGCAGGAAGTTACCGTCAGCTACGGCGGCGACGATATCAACGCAGCGTGCGAGGGCATCGCAAGCGTCTATGTCAATCGTGCACAGTGCTCTATCGACACCAAGAGCGAGACGATCACCTACGGTGAGACTCCTGCCGCAAAGGTTATTACCGATCCCGAAGGTGTTGATTATATTCGTGTAATCGCCGGTATCGACGGCGACGCGAAGAGCTTTGTCAGTATTGATATTCCCGAAAGCACCAAGGAATTAATGAAGATCAAGATCGGCGGTTTCGTCTTATTTGATATTTATGAGTTCCTGCAGAACAACATCGGCGACGGTACAACTCTCAGCGGTCTGAGAGATATCGTCAACAGAATCTACGATACAGTTAACAGCTCAGAGGTAATCCGTCAGGCGATCGAAAGCGCCGGATTCGACATGTCCGTTCTTGACGCTGTGATCGGATTTATCAACGAACTGCCTGAGATCAACACCGATCTGAAAATCCGCCTGGGACAGGTTCCCACAAACTCCGGCGCGTATCTGATGTGCGCGGTTACAGCGGATATTAACTACACGTTAGACGCTGATGTTTCTTACATCATCATCCTGCCGCAGGGAAGCACACAAGACAACACGATCGAGCTGCGCTACAAGAGCGAGATCGAAAACTCTCTGAACGTTCTCACTTATGAAGAAGCTCAGACCTTTGTCTTCGGCGGCGATCTTTATATGAATGGCGAGCTCTATGAGACCGATAAGATCCATGCGCTTTATGTCGGTACCACAGCCAAGGGCGAAGTCGTAGCGGATACCGAGCCGATCAGAGAGCCCGGCATCTACACCGAAACCATCTTCATCTTCGGCGGCAACTACACGGCAGAGCCGCTGATCAGAGCTTATACCATCGGCTGTCTTGACACCGAGCTGTTAATGGATGACCTTACCGTGACCTATGACGGCGAACCGCACTCCCCCGTTGCTTATACCAACGACGACGCCGACCTGACCGATAACGTCACCTACCTCTACTACAGCAAAGGTCAGTGCTTCGAGAGCGCGCCTGTCAACGCGGGTATATACGCTGTTTACGCAATCTTCGAAGGCGACGGAAAATACGGTCCCGATACCGCATGCGCTACACTGACAATCAAACCGCGCAAGGTTATCGTAAAGATCGATGACGCTCAAAAGAAGGAAGGCGAAAAGGATCCCGAGTTCACCTTCACGCTGACAGACAAAGACGAAACTCCGCTTGACGCGGAAGAAGTCGGTCTGGTCATCACCCGTGAATGCGGCGAAGCTCCAGGTGAGTACTGCATCTACGTTTACGCGATCAAGAACACCAACTATATTCTTGACAAAGAAGCATCATCCACAGGCGTTCTCACCATTGAAGAGCTCAAGAAAGCCAATGTCTTCGGCACCGTAACCAGTTTCTTGGAGAATACCGATATCGTCACCATCGAGCTGGTACAGAATGACACCGTCATGTATTCCGTAGAGAGAACAGGCAACGTTGCGAAGTACACGATTTCCGGCGTTGTGGAAGGTACCTACATCATGCGTGTCAGCAAGAAGAATCACGCGACCCGTGAATACGAAATCGTCGTCAGCGATAACGTTAACCAGGGCGCGCAGATCCATCCGATGGGCGACTCCAACCTCGACGGCGTTGTCAACATCAAGGACGTCAACGCGCTTTATAAGCACGTAATGGAGACCAAGGAGATTACCGATCCTTACGCTCTCAAGTGCTCCAATGTCGTCGACGGTGAGGCAGTCGACATCAAGGACGTCAACGCTATCTACAAGCATGTAATGGAAACAAACCCGCTTTATTGATCATAGACGATCCTGAAAAGTCCCAAGCGGGCGCTGTCCGTGACTGAAAACTAAATCACATCGAAGTATAACAACCATCGCCCGGTCGCACAACAATCGCGACCGGGCGTGCATACAAATAAAAGGGAATGAGCAGTTTCCCATACAGTAAAAAAGCAGGAGGCATAATCCTCCTGCTTTTATCATTTGTATACGGGTTTTTGACGTTCAGCTCTCGTTGAGCACCTTTTTCACTTTGCTCAGATAGCTCAAATAGAGAATATACTCAATCAAGATGAGCACGACAACACTGATAGCCAGAATCGTGACTAAGATCATATTGGTTGCGTCATCCACGAACATTTCTTTCATAATGATCGCAACGCACGAAACAGCATAGATTGCGCATAACACTCTCAGGATATTACGACCTTTGTTGACCATATCCTCTCTGTTATACTTTTCGGACAGGTTCATCAATCCGCCGATGGCGAAAATCGTTACCATCAAACGCAGGATCTGTGATACGACTAAAGAGCCCGAAGATACCCAGCTTAATGCGCCGTCAAGTCCCTGGAACAGTGTTCCCAAAGCGTAGAAGATGATGCTGAAAATCGTACAGACAACCGCTCTGCTGAATCCCGGCTCGTCAACAGCCGCCTGGATGTAACCGACAATATTCATAATACCGCCGACAATCATCAGAACAAGCGCGGCGATCGCGCATATTGCCATCACAATAAGGGTTACTCCGGCGCTCTCGTAGTTTTCCGTATTTGCCGAGATGCCTAAAATAATCACCAGCGCCATAACTACGCCGCCAGCCAGCTTGGCGATCAGCGAAAGGATCTCAGCGCTGAAAATCTTCTTCACACCTTTAGCCGCATAAAGAAATCTCATAATTCATACACTCCTTTTATTTCTTTATTCTGATCCCCGCAAAACAAACGGAGAATAATAGATTATGTTACAGAGAAAGAACGCCTTATTATGAATCCAAATAATCAATGACCGCTTCTCTTGTCAGACAGGGAAGCTCCATCGTGTTCTGCGCGTCCTTCATGTTTTCCAGATAGTGCGCGTCGGAACAGGTGATGATATGCATCTCATCGAGGATCGGATGCTGCCCTTTCAGCTCATCGAGCTTAGAGATATCCGCAAGCTCTGCGGTCTTAAAGCCGCAGGCGGGATCGATCTCTCCCAAGACGGAGAGGATCGAGAGCGAGTCGCGGTCGATATGCGCGGGATAGCAGATCCCGCCGAAATCTTTTGCAATCCGGTAGGCGTCCATGATGCCGATACCGCTTGCAGGCAAAAGCAGATGCTCGATCTCCCCTATCTCCTCATCGACCTCGTTCATGATGACCTGTCTGCCGTAGATCTGCGCTTTGTTGCGAATCTTGATACGATGCTCATCCACATAAGAGCTGAAGGAGAGTGCCTTCTCCAAAGTCGGGAACAGACACACCGCGTGGATATCCTCCGTGGTAGTCAGCTCCATCCCGGGAATCACCAAAAGCCCGACCTCTTCGGCGACCTTCATCGCCGCCTCACAGTTAAGAGAGGTGTTGTGATCGGTCAGGGCAATCACATCAAGCCCCAAGAGCTTTGCCATGTTGACAAGGTTATTCGGCGTCATATCCATGTCCCCGCAGGGAGACAGGCACGAGTGAATGTGCAAATCGTAATAATACCGAGCCATCTTTATATCAGCGCCGCGATCTTCACGGCAAGGCTGTAACTGTTCTCATCGCTCTGGA
>CAZPOG010000117.1:0-7143 GCA_964588105.1 uncultured Ruminococcus sp.
GAGTGTGTGTGGTTGCCGCTGCGGTGATCTTTGTTCTATCCCGATTTTTCGGTCAGAACTCCAAGAGAGCCAAAATGAAGTCACTTTCCATTGACGAATAACCGAAAATAATAATGAGCAATTCATTTTAATTATTTCAATATTCTTTAAGGAGGAAATCTAATGAAAACAACAAAAAAGATCATCTCCATTGTGCTGACTCTGGCGTTGGTTGTATCCTTGTTTTCCGTAGCGGTATTCTCCGCAGCCGCTGCGCCTTGGAACAACTACAGCACAGCGGCGCATGAGCTGGACGTCAATTATACCTACGACGGCGAGCTCGGCGCGATCTACAGCCCTGAGAGCACAACGTTCAGGGTATGGGCTCCGCTGGCGACTACCAACGTACAGCTCAATCTCTACGCGACCGGTTCCGATAAGGAAGAGGGCGCTGAGAATTTGGGTACCCACACGATGGAGAAGCTGATGGACGGTACCGATTGGACCGGTGTATGGACATGTACGATTACAGGCAATTTAGCCGGTACATACTACACCTACACTATCACCAATCCCGACCATATCTACAACTCCAAGACGACCGTGACCCATGAGACACAGGATATCTATTCCCATGCTGTCGGCGTTAACGGCGATCGTTCCATGGTCGTTGACCTTGATGCTACCGATCCCGCAGGCTGGGAGAACGATTCACACGTTTTCACCGATCAGCAGAGTGATGCGATCATCTGGGAAGTTCAGGTCAAGGACTTTTCCTTCAATCCCAACTCCGGCGTCAGTGAAGCAAACCGCGGCAAGTTCCTCGCTTTTACCGAGACAGGCACAACATTAAACGGTGAAGGCAATATTTCCACCTGTATCGATTATCTCAAGCAGCTCGGCGTTACTCATGTTCAGATCAATCCTTTCTATGATTTCGCGACCGTAAACGAATCGATCGATACCACCAATCAGTTTAACTGGGGTTATGACCCGAAGAACTACGGTGTTCCCGAGGGTTCTTTCTCCTCCAATCCTTTTGACGGAAATGTCAGAATCAACGAGTGTAAACAGATGATCCAGGCGCTCCACAACGCCGGCATCGGCGTCATCATGGACGTTGTTTATAACCACACTTATTCTTATGATTCCTGCTTTACCTATTCTGTTCCCGAGTATTATTACAGAATGACTTCAACAGGCGGCTATTCCAACCAGTCCGGCTGCGGCAACGACACCGCTTCCGAGCGCGCTATGTACAGAAAATATATGCGCGATATGCTTACCTACTGGACCGAAGAGTATCACATCGACGGCTATCGTTTCGATTTGATGGGTGTTCATGACGGTGAGACAATGACTATGATCCGTGACGATATGGATGCGATCGACTCCAGAATCATCATGTACGGCGAGGGCTGGTCCGGCGGTACCGTATATGATCCGCAGACCTGCGCAGGTACATCCACCTATATGTGCACACAGGATAACGCCAAAAAGCTCCCCTCTCGTATCGGTTTCTTCAACGACCAGATCAGAGACGGTATCAAGGGCGGCGTCTTCGCCGGTCCTACCGCAAAGGGCTATGTCAACGGCGACCGCGCTTTAGGAACCGACGTTGCTTACGGTGTCCGCGGCAATTCTGTCGGCGCCGCAAGATGGAGAGCTACCGCTCCCGAGCAGTGCGTTACCTATTCATCCTGTCATGATAATATGACCTTATATGATAAGCTCGCTGCTGCCGATCAGAAGAGCTCTGTCATTGATTACAGAAAGAGATACGCCGGCGCGATCAAGACCAACAAGCTCGCTGCCGCTATCACCAATACTTCACAGGGCCTTGACTTCTTCCTGGCAGGTGAAGAGATGGGTCGAAGCAAAGACGGCGACGAGAACTCTTATAAGTCCGCTCCGACTCTCAACATGATCGACTGGGCGCTCTTGGAGACCAACGGCGATCTGGTATCCTATTATAAGGGTCTTATCGAACTGAGAAAGGCGTTCTCTCCCTTTACCGCGGCGGTTGCCGATACCAACGATGATTCCTATGAGTACACCTTTACCGTAGCTCCCGCTAACTGTGCGCTGCAGGTTTCCTATGTAGTCGACAATAAAGCTGAGGGCGAGTGGAACAAGGTAGCGGTTCTCTTCAACGGAAGCCCCAACGAAACTACCATCACCCTCAAGGCGAGCGGTACCACGACAGATAAAACCGAATGGGTTATCGTCGCTGACGGAAACTCCGCAGGCGTCAGCAAGATCGGCGAGAACAAGGGTCTTACCTTTACCGTTCCCGGCGCTTCCGCGATCGTTGCTGTTGAAAAGAATACATTTGAAGCTTGCAACATCCAGTCCGATTTCTCCAAGGTCAAGATCAATAACGTCAACAAGAAGGGCGAGTTGATCTCTTCTTCCACACTTCTCGGCAAACCCGGCGAATACTACAAGGTTTACGAAGATGATGCTATTCCGATCAAGTATGAGCTTGCATCCGTTGAAGGTAAGCTGGAAGGCAAATATACCGACAAGGATACAGTCGTAACCTTCCATTATGCCGACTATGTTCCTTCTTCCTTCCTTCCCGAGAACGGCGACGTTGACGGCGACGGATATGTCACGATCATTGACGCGACCAGAATCCAGAAGCACCTTGCTCAGATCAAGATACTGGATGATGAACACCTCAAACGCGGCGACTACGATTATGATAAGAAGACTACGGTCATCGACGCGAACCTCTTGCAGAAGTATCTTGCCGATATGAATGTTTCTATCCGCAATGTCACTACCAACTTCATCGGTGTCGGCAAGACCGGTGATGAAAAGAGCATTGCTCCTTCGGTTGTCAAGGAATACCGTCTCGGTACAGCGTATACGACCGAGCCTGCGACAGTAGCATACTTTATGCTTGACGAGATGCCGGCTAACGCTGAAGGTATTGTGACAGGCGATATCACCGTCAACTATCATTATACCTATCATATCGATACCGTAACGATCCATGTCAAGCACAGCGGAGACCTTACCTGGACTCCTTATCTCTGGGCATGGGCAACCGGTGATGTCAACGCCTTCTCCAGCTGGCCGGGATACGCGATGACCGGCGCTGATGAGGACGGCTGGGCTACCACCACCTTCCCCGTACCCGGCGGACTTGATTATTACATCATCATTTCCGATAACGGCAAGGATCAGACCTCTGACGTCGGTCCCATTAAGTATAGTGAATATCCTGAGATCTGGGTAGTGATCAATGATGATATCGTTGAAAACGGAACCGAGTACATCAGCTATTACAGCTATAACCCCGATATTGCTAACGGATAAAGCATATCACAAGTCCCCGCTCAACTGAGCGGGGACTTTCTTGTACCGTGTATATTAACATAAAAAAGACATCCTCATCGGACGTCTTTTTTTGTTATCATTTTCAGCTGCCTTGTGTTTTCCTTTGTCAGCTCATCGCAGATCGCGATCTTCTTGATCAGGTTATGGATGGTCTTATTCAGATCGGAAGACTCTCTGTAATCGGCGGGGAAGATGAAGTCCACTCTGTCAGAGAGGAGCAGTTCTTCCACCTTGCTCTTGTTGTTTTCCTGATAAACGGCAATCGCCCATCCTCCGTAGGATTTCATCATTTTCATACAGGGAACGTCCGAGAGACCGTCGCCGATGTAGATCATATTGGAGAACGGAACTCTCTTGGAGTCATCCGGCATCGAGCGGTTGAGGTCGATATCGTTGGAGACGTCCAGCACACCTTTGTTGATCCGGTAGACGAACTGGGTTTTGTTGGTATAGTTGACCGCCGCTTTCGGCCAGAGAGCCTCGCCGTTGTCATCATAGAGAAACTCGCAGGCATAGATCTTTTTGAACTTATCCGCGATCCCCGAGCCTTCGATAATCTCTTTGAGACCCGAAGAGATCACATAGTGTTCCACGACAACGCCCTGCGCGGCTCCGTACAGATTGACGCGTTCAAACCAGTCCTTCACGCCCTGATAAAGCACGATCTCTTCGCCGCTTTTCTTCAGGCTTTCTCTGGTGATGGGTAATCCCTGCTTCTTTTTCTCTTCTATCATGGTGTACAGATAGGAGAGAATAGAGTCCATCTGCTGGGCTTCTCCGAACACATTTGCTTTTTCCCAGAACTCATACGGTTTCAGATTCAGACTGGGAATAAAGCCGTAGTCCTGCATATCTTTGGTGCAAAGCGTTTTATCAAAGTCGTACATGATCGCGACGACAGGTTTGTCCATAGTGGCACCTTATTTCTGATAAAGAATTATAATTGCAGAGATTATACGTAAGTTTCGATCTCGACGCTTTCAAGGATCACGTCGGCAAGAGGTCTGTCGGAGAAGTTGGTATCGACAGAAGCAATAGCGTCTACGATGTCCATACCGTCATATACCTGACCGAATACCGTGTATCCGCCGTCAAGATAGATGTTGTCTACCTGATTGATATAGAACTGTGAACCGTTGGTGTCGGGACCGCGGTTAGCCATCGCGACCGATCCGGTGATATTCTTGATATACTCGGTGGTTTCGTTTTTAAACTCCATGCCGTAGGCGGATTCTCCGCCTGTACCGTTAAAGTCGGTGTAGTCGCCGCCCTGGATCATAAAGTTCGAGATTACCCTGTGAAAGATCGTGTTGTCATATCTGCCGTTTTGGGCAAGCGCGACAAAGTTGTGACAAGCTAAGGGAGCGGCTTCCTTGAACAGACGGAACGAGATATCTCCGTAGCTGGTATGAAGAATCGCGATCGTATCGCCTGTTTCGGGATCTCTTTGCTGATAGTTTTCGTCGACGCCTTCATAGGAGGGAGTTTCAATATCCTCGATATTCAGCAGAGCGTCGGTGGATTTCGCGTCATATGTCATAATAGGTGCCTCCGTTACTTTAGTAAAGGATGATGATCATCCGGATTATTCGTATGTTTTGATCTCTACACTTTCAAGGATAACGTCAGTCAGGGGCTTATTCGAAGAGTCGGTTTCGACTGCGGCGATAGCATCAACAACCTCCATGCCTTCATAAACCTGACCGAATACGGTATAGCTGCCGTCGAGATAATTGTTGTCAACCTGATTAATATAGAACTGTGATCCGTTGGTATCGGCTCCGCGGTTAGCCATCGCGACAGCGCCTTGAATATTCTTCAGATATTCGGAAGTTTCATTCTTGAATTCAACGCCGTAGGCGGATACGCCGCCGGTACCGTTAAAGTTGGTATAGTCGCCGCCCTGGATCATAAAGTTTTGGATGATTCTGTGAAAAATCGTATTATCATATCTGCCGTTTTGGGCAAGCGCCGCAAAGTTTTCCGCCGCCAGAGGAGTGGCTTCTTTAAAGAGACGGAAAGAGATATCTCCGAAGTTAGTGTGAAGGATCGCTACGGTATCGCCCGATTCGGGACTCTTTTGCTGATAATTTTCGTCAACGACATCAAGGTTGGGTTCACCGATATCATCAATGTTTAAAAGCGCGTCGGTGGATTTTCCTTCATATGATACGGTAGGTGCTTCTGTCTTTTCTGCCGCCTGAGTGGCGACGACGTCTGTAGTTGTCGAGGAAATAACCTTTTTGCAGCCTGTCAACAAAGTGAGCGCAAGCACAAGAGCGATTGCGACACATAACACTTTTTTCATTTTCATCTAAGTCCTTTCAGAATCTGTCAGTTTTTTGCCTGAAAAACTGCTGAGTCTATTGTAAACGATAATCTTTATAATTTCAATAGGGGCAAAAGAATTATGGAATATCATCGTATATTTTTTCATAAATTCTTTTAGCAGTAAAAACAGGAGGACTGACAATGACCGCATTTCTTCCCGAGGGAAAACTATCGCGAGCAGATCGGACAGATGACAGG
The DNA here is from genome assembly GCA_964588105.1 of uncultured Ruminococcus sp. Lineage (GTDB taxonomy): Bacteria > Bacillota > Clostridia > Oscillospirales > Acutalibacteraceae > Ruminococcoides. The sequence goes on from CAZPOG010000117.1 coordinate 5,857, forward strand.
TTTTCGGACATCCGCGCTTTGGAAAAAGCGATGTTCGAGGGGAGGATCCTTGAGGAACGCGCGCTGCTGTGCGATAGCGAGCACAACCTTCATCTCAGGCTTGGCGGTTACAAAGCGCTGATACCGCGCGCAGAAGGAGCGGTAGGAATCAGAGAAGGAACCGTTCGTGATATCGCGATCCTATCTCGGGTAAATCGTCCGGTACAGTTTGTGATAGACAGGATCGAGATAGGGGAACGCCAAGAACCTTTGCTGATACTCTCCCGCGCGAAAGCCCAGAAGAAATGCATCGAAGAGTACATCCGTCATCTTACTGTCGGCGATATCATCGACGCGCGCGTTACCCATTTAGAGGCGTTCGGCGCGTTTTGTGATATCGGCGCCGGCGTGATCGCGCTGATGCCGATCGACACGATCTCCGTATCGCGTATCGAACACCCCGATGAGCGGTTCTCGGTCGGAATGGATATCAAAGCGGTAATAAAATTCAAAGAGAACACAAGGATCACCCTCAGCCACAAAGAGCTGCTCGGCACATGGGAAGAGAACGCCGCCGGGTTCTCTGTCGGAGAGACGGTAGCGGGTGTGGTGCGTTCGGTAGAGAACTACGGCGTGTTTGTAGAACTGACGCCCAATTTAGCAGGGCTTGCGGAGCTCAAAGAAAACATCAGCGTCGGTCATCACGCGTCGGTATTCATCAAGAGCATCATCCCTTCCAAAATGAAAATCAAACTGGTGATCATTGACAGCTTTTATTCTGATACGGAAATATTACCGCCGAAATATTATTTATCGCAAGGACATATTGATCGGTTCGTCTATTCTCCCGATGAATGTGAAAAATATATTTATACAGACTTTTCTTCATAAGCGCAATTCATCAATACATCATTGACAGACACCCTATGTAGTGATAAAATATCATCATACAACTATATTTTGCGGGGTGTACTATGAACGATACACAGTTTATCGTGCTGTTGGCATTATGCGCGGCGATTCTGGTCGTCGGCGTGATACTGATTGTATTAATTCTAAAGAAGAATAATAACATCGATATTGATGAACTCAAAAAAGAACTGGATAATTCCGCGGAGCTTGCCGAGCTCAGACGCGATATCGTTTCTTCCACACAGGAATCCGTCAAGAACATGGGGGAGATGATCTCTGTTAACCAGCAGAGCTTTTCATCTTCCCAGAGCGAGAAGCTCAGTCATTTTGAAGAACGTCTGAAGACGTTCTCGCTTGAGAATGAACAGAAGCTTGAGAATATCCGCCGCAGTGTCG
>CAZPOG010000118.1:0-7045 GCA_964588105.1 uncultured Ruminococcus sp.
AAGATTGAAAAATAAGTCAGTTGAATCCGGACGGAGTTATCAATTGTGCTTACAGCTTTTCTGTCAGGAAGAGTTTTTGCGTCGTCTGGAAAAATCAAAATATGTAGATAACTTTGTATTAAAAGGAGGCTTATTCATCTATACGCTGACTGAATTTGAGAGTCGCGTAACAATGGACATAGATCTCCTTCTTCAAAAACTTCCAAATACGCCCGAAGAACTTGAGCCAATTATTATGGATATCATTTCCACCGATACCGGAAACGATTATGTTAAGTTCGAGTTAAAAGGGATACAGCCTATATCAATAGCAAAAAAATACGCCGGCATCAGCGCATCATTAGTTGCCGTCATAAAAAACACAAGAACACCTATTAAGATCGATTTTGGTGTAGGCGACGTGATCGTTCCATCAAAAGAGAAACGATCTATACCTACTCAGCTGGATGAATTTAAAAAGCCGGTCATTAATACATATTCGCTTGAAACGACCATTGCGGAAAAAGTTGACGCCATACTTGATTTGATGGAATACTCAAGTCGTATGAAAGACTACTATGACCTTTACTATTTGCTGACGCACTTTAAGTTTGATAGCGATTCACTTGCAGAAGCAATAAAAAAGACCTTTGAAAACCGTAACCATCACTTTACCACAGAACAATATGAAAAAGTATTGAGTCTTGGTGATGATGATGCCATGAATAAGAAGTGGCAAGCGTTCATCAGAAAAACAAAGTTACAATTCATAGATTTTCGAATAGTAATAGAAACTATATACTCTGAGATTGGAAATACTATAAAAAAAGTTTTGAAAGTATATACAATATGAACATAATAGATATAATTAATAGAATCGGAGATAATTACCACATTGGAAATACAGAAACAGGTGAATTTAGTTATGTTCAGGCGCTAAAGACAGTTGGAAAAGATATAAAGGATTATCAGAGAGGGTCAACCGGAACAAAACACCAATTCTTAGATATAAGATTTGAGAATGAAAGATTAGCGATACTTGTAGAGTGTAAGAATAAATTCAGCAAGTGGGATAAAGCGAAAATACAAGTACAACTGCAAGATTATGTACGCTATGAGAAGGCTTATTCCGACAAAAAGATTGTTGCTATTTTAGCAGAGACTGATGGTGATGATGTTTGGGTATGGTATGGACAATCAGTCATTATAGATGATGACCATAAATCTGAAGAAACCGTCTTGAAAAGCTTTAAAGAATATGAAGATTTATGTTTTGGTAAAGTCAATGATAAAATTAAGGTTGTAGATTCTATCAAAACATTGAACGAAAAGCTCCACTCAGACGGAATAAACGAAAAGTTACGCAGCCAATTTGTAGGTACCTGCCTTCTTGCATTGAAAAATGGATTGACATATAAAGATGTAAAAGAAACTTTGGATCCAAAAACAGGAAAGAAAAAATCTCCAGAAAAGGTTGTACTCCAAAGTATTAAAGATATTTTGGAGGGGTTGTTAACCAGAAGCGGCAGCTTGAACAAGGCAAGCAAACTCTCTATTCTAAACAACAAAGTTTTAGGCGATCAGGATGTTAGAAGTCTTACATATGAAGAGCTTAAAGATATACTCACCTTTATTGATGATAATGTTGTCCCGTATATTAATGACAAAAACACTGCAGGTCAGGATTTGTTAAACTTATTCTTTACAACATTTAACAAATATGTTGGAAAGTCTGATAAAAATCAGGCGTTTACTCCTGATCATATTTGTGATTTTATGAGCAAAGTGTTAGGCGTTAATAAGAATTCCAGAGTTTTGGATCCTTGCTGTGGAAGTGGTGCATTTTTAGTTCGTGCAATGACAGATGCAATGGATGATTGCGACACAGAAGAAGAGCGTGAAAATGTGAAGAAAAACCAGATATTCGGTATAGAATACGAGGACGGCGCTTTTGGTTTATCTTCTACAAATATGTTGATTCACGGTGATGGCAATTCAAACGTTGTGCAAGACTCAATGTTCAAAAGAGGAAAATGGATTCAGGAAAACGACATTAGTATTGTATTAATGAATCCGCCTTATAACGCAACAAAGAAATTCTGTGACCCGGATTACACAAAACAGTGGGATTCTAAGAAAAAAGAGGATCCTTCAAAAGGGTTACACTTTGTTGAATGGGTTGCTCGCCATGTGCCATCCACGTGTAAAATGGCAGTGCTTTTACCAATGCAAGCAGCTATAGGTAATAGTGGAGATGTAAAAGCATTTAAAAAGAAAATGCTTGATAATTATACACTTGATGCCGTCTTTTCTCTCCCAACTGAGATGTTTTATCCAGGCGCAGCAGCAGTTGCTTGTTGTATGGTTTTTGATCTTTCCCAAAAGCACGAAAAAGCTAATCGTGAAACTTTTTTTGGATACTATAAAGATGATAAGTTTATTAAAAGAAAAGGTCTTGGACGTATTGAGAGAACTGATTTAGAAGGAAATAGTTTATGGGCAAAAACAAAAGAACAATGGCTGACATTATATAAAAATAAAAAAGAGGTTCCCGGTCTATCTGTTATGCATAGAGTGACGTGGAAAGATGAATGGCTTGCTGAAGCTTATATGGAAACTGATTACAGCACATTGTCACATAATGATTTTCAGAAAGTATTGAATGATTATTTGTCATATCTTGTGAAAGAGGGGGAAATATATGAATCTTGATATTGAAAAATGGGAGTTATTTGATTTTGAAAAGGTTTTTGATATCAAAAAGGGTTTTTATAATAAAAAACCAGAGCCGTCAGGAACGGGAAAAATACCTTTTTTAGGAGCAACTGACAGTAATAACGGTGTGACGGAGCACTATACTATAGAGGAAATCGACTCATCCTCAAAGACGGGCAAAGAACCCAATGAGTCCATTGAACAAAAACTGTTTCCAGGAAATGCCGTATGTGTTACCAACAACGGATCTGTAGGATACGCATATTACCAAAACAAGCCGTTTACGTGCAGCCATGATGTGAATCCTTTATATAGACTGGATGGCCAATTCAACAAGTATACAGGTTTATTTGTTGCGGCAGTTATTATGTACGACAGATATCGATGGGGTTACGGTAGAAAGTGGCGTCCCGAAAGAATGGCAAAATCTCAATTGAAACTTCCGATTTTGCGTGACAATAATGGAGATCCAATAATTGACTCAACAAAAAAGTGTTCTGATTATGGGTTTACTCCGGACTGGAAATATATGGAGGAGTACATAAAAACTCTTCATTATAAACCAATTACAACACAAATAATCAACTCAGAAAAAATTGAATTAAGAACGGAAGAATGGAAAGAGTTCCTTTTGCATAAACTCATGAAAGCGGAAATGGGCAATGGAATTGACGCAGTAATCACCACGAATGATAACCCAAAATATAACTACGTTTCTCGCAACAGTAATGGCAATGGCGTAGTTGGCTTTGTTGACGAAATAGAGGGGGAAACACCTTTTCCGGCAGGCGCAATGTCCTTGGCGTTAGGGGGAAGTTATTTGGGATCTTGCTTTATTCAAAAGAAACCGTTCTATACAGCACAAAATGTAGCTGTATTACAGGAGAAAATACCACTTTCAAATCATATTAAGCTATTCATTTCTACACTAATTCGAAATGAATGTAAGATAAAATACCAAGCCTTTGGACGTGAACTAAACACTCACTTTAAAAAGGATTTTACAATTAAACTTCCTGTAAAACATAATGATAATGGTGTAATAATTGATGAAACACAACAGTTTTCTGATGAAGGTTATATCCCAGATTGGGATTGGATAGATAATTATATGAGATCACTTCCATATAGTGATAGGATATGATTATTTAGTAGCAAAATAAATACACTTTCAAGCAGCCATTTTGTAGCTAATGAAAAAGGAAAGTCCCGAAGGACGGCTTAAATAAGCCATTCTTCGGGATGAATCATATTCGTTTATTCCCACTCTATCGTGGCGCAGGGCTTGGGGGTGAGGTCGAAGAGGACACGGTTGACGTTCTCTACTTCGCTTGTGATGCGCCGGGTGATATGCTGTAAGAGCGCGAAGGGAACGTCTTCGACGGTCGCGGTCATCGCGTCTTTGGTGTTGATCGCGCGGATGATCACGGGGTAAGCGAAGGTGCGCTTGCCGTTTTTGATGCCGACCGACTTGAAGTCCGGCACCGCGGTGAAGTACTGCCACACCTTGCCTTCGAGACCGTTCTTCGCGAATTCTTCTCTGAGGATCGCGTCAGACTCTCTGACCGCTTCGAGCCTGTCTCTGGTGATCGCGCCGAGGCAGCGAACGCCCAGTCCGGGACCGGGGAACGGCTGACGGTAGACCATGCCGTCGGGCAGACCCAGCGCCTTGCCGACAACTCTTACTTCGTCCTTGAAGAGCAGCTTGACGGGCTCGACCAGCTCAAACTGCAGATCCTCGGGAAGACCGCCGACGTTGTGATGCGCCTTGACGCCGTCGTCGGACTCTAAGATGTCGGGATAGATGGTGCCCTGCGCGAGGAACTCAATACCGTCTAACTTTCTCGCTTCTTCCTCAAACACGCGGATGAACTCCGCGCCGATGATCTTTCTCTTCTTCTCAGGCTCCGCGACGCCCGCTAACTTGTCTAAGAAGCGATCGACGGCGTCGACGTAGATGAGGTTTGCGTCCATCTGGTTTTTGAACACCTCGATGACCTGCTCGGGCTCGCCCTTTCTCAGCAAGCCGTGGTTAACGTGAACACAGACGAGCTGCTTGCCGACTGCCTTGATCAACAGCGCTGCGACAACCGAGCTGTCTACGCCGCCGGAGAGGGCGAGCAGAACCTTTTTCGAGCCGATCTGCTCTCTCAGTTCTTTGATCTGTTCGTCGATAAACGCCTGCGCGAGCTCGGGTGTGGTGATTCTTTCCATGGTTTCGGGTCTGACATTTCCTTGCATAAGTAACCTCCGTTTTAGAATTTCCTAACATTTCTATTATACCAAAGTGGGTTATCGCCGTCAATATCATATTACAATTAGGAATGAGGAGTTAGGAATGAGGAATTAGGAATTGTCATTCAGAGCGAAGCGAAGAATCCCCTTCCTCATACGACCGTCCGTATAGTACTGTAGGGAAGAGTCTTGACTCTTCCGAACGTTGATATAATATCAAGGTTTCTGCTGTGAGGAACGGTCAAGACCGTTCCCTACGGTTCGTGTTTGTGCGCTGTTATGGATGATTTTCCTGCAAGGCAAGCAGAGCTTGACAAAGTCAAGAAAGCCGTGCTTTACTTTTTTTCAACCAACAAGTATAATGTTGACGATAGTTAATCATATTTCATAAAAAAAGAGGAAACATCCATGACAGTAGGAGAGAAAATACAGTTCTACAGAAAGGAAAAGAATCTGTCACAGGAACAGCTGGGGCAAATGCTGTTTGTCAGCAGACAGACTGTCAGTCTCTGGGAAAAGGATCAGACAATGCCGACCATAGATAATCTGTTAAAGCTCAAGGAGATTTTCGGCGTGCCGGTAGATGAGCTCCTCTCCACAGAAGAACCGTCTGTTTTGGATGAGCCTGCTTGTGAGCAGGAGACCCTTGTACAGGAAACGCCTCAAGAGTCTTTTTCGGTAACATACAGTGAAGCAGATATCCGAAAATCCACCATGGAGCTCAACAAAAGACGTATGATCACAATGGTGATATGGACCGTTGTACTGTTTATCCTCCCGATTCCTGCTATTCTGACTAAAAATAAGTCGATGGAGACCATGATCACGATCGCCTTGATAAACGGAGTGTTCCTGTCTTTAGCTACTATGACGGTGATCAACTTTTTCAGGCTGAAGAAAACCATCCGTGTCGGAACACAGCAGACAGCAGGGTCGTTATATCACTATGATGTATATGAAAACCATATGATGCAGACAATCAGCCGAAACGGTGAAATAATGCAAACGTGCAAGATGTATTTTTCAAAGTTTACCAATGTTCGGCAAAGCGGCAGCCTGATCATATTTCAATATGGTAATCAGATTATTCTTTTGCACACGGAGGATTTGTTAGAGAACTCACGCCTTTACTGGTTTTTGAGATCTCATGCCAACGAAAAAAAGAAACCGCAGCGAAAAGGTTACCTGACGGCAATATCGGTGATCCTTTTTATTCTTTCGATTGCTTCCCTTTGGTTCGGGTTGGCTCTTATAGCGGTTCTTATCGGAGATAATACGGAGTTGTTTCCTTATTATTTGTGGGTGTTTTTATTTTTTCTGCCGATCCCTGTGGGGTCGATCGTATTCGGAGCGATTACACAGCGAAAAGGCTATGCATATAAAAAGAACATTGTGGTTGGTATCATCATGGCAGCACTGCTGCTGATTTACGGTTTGTTTGTTGCACAATGGTAAAGAAAAGGCTGATTGAGAGGTTCTCAGTCAGCCTTAAATATTTATGATATCTTTTCTAAAGGCGAAAGGGAACAAAAAACGGCAAATCATTTTTGTTATATAAGATAGCGTAATGGTCGTCAATATTATAATAATGATGAATTGTCATTCAGAAGGAGCATCGCGACTGAAGAATCCCCCGGTCATTCATGCCGGTTGTATAGGGTTATTGGTTGATCTTGGCTCCCTCTGACGAGGGAGGCAAGATAGGAACGGTCAAGACCGTTCCCTACGGTTCTATGCAGCCGGTCGTATGAGGAAGGGGATTCTTCGACTAAACGCTTCGCGTTTTGCCCTATGGGCACCGCTCAGAATGACAATTCCTGATTCCTCATTCCTAACTCCTAATTATCCAAAATGATCCCATCCCACAGGTATTTCCCGAGATCCACCTTGCCGTCGATGAACTTGACGCCTTCTTCTTCGAGCAGTAATATCTGCTCGTTGATCCCGCCGAAGGCGAAGGCAGAAGAGGGCTCGCCGAAGCGGTTGAGCACTCTATGGCAGGGGATCACGCCGGGCTCGGGGTTGACATGCAGGGCATATCCCACCACCTGGCTCCAGTGAGGATTGCCCGCGAGCATGGCGATCTGTCCGTAGGTCGCGACCCTGCCGCGCGGGA
>CAZPOG010000119.1:0-7004 GCA_964588105.1 uncultured Ruminococcus sp.
GTGTACTGCACAAAGCCGATGATGTTGCCGCCTGTGTCGTAGGCGTAGTCAAAGGTGATGGTGACCTCTCTTGAAGCCGCGTTGATGGGAACAAGGCAAATTGCTGAAATCAGACAGACCAGAGCCAGCAGAATAGCCGTTCCTCTTTTGAAAAAACTCTTGTGGATTACTTTCTTCATCGTAATAACCTCCATGAAAAATCGGACGGAAAAACCGCCCGTGTGATTGAAATTGTGTGTTTGCGCTGTCTGTTCTCGCCTTTAAGAAAGAGTTTAATTTATTAGATAGATTAGATTAAATAGATATTATCTTTCTTTTCGGAGAGTAACCGACAGTCAAGGGGTTAGGGTGTGGGAAAGGGGAATTTTCAAAAAAATTACTCCGCCTATCTGCTGTCACGCTCTGACCGCTTTTTGCTGAGAAACTTGTTATAGTGTTCAACAGCCTTGCAGATAAAATCCTCCGTCTGTTCTAACGGAACAGCTTTCGGAATGAGCTTGCGAATCTTCTCGCCTCGGAGTATAATGCGTTCCTTTTGATTGGGCTTTTCCTCTGACATAATATCTCTGATTACCAGAGTGTTCAGAGTTCCCTCGTCCTGCATTTTTCGCATACGAATGGTCTGCGCGTGTGACGGAGTAGATTGTGTCACCTCGATTTCTTCCAATACATCTTTCTGGTAATCGTAATCAAGATATGACAACTCAACGGCAGGGCGCATTTTGATGCTGCCCTCGTCCACTAAATCCAACAATTCAGGGATAAGGTGAGTTAAGCGGATATAGCGGCGGATTTGCTCTCTGCTTTCTCCAACTTGTTCGCCTAATTCTTCGTTGCTGCGCAACCGTTCAAATTCTGACACCACTGGTGTCACATTTTCTTTCTTCGGTCTGCCTGCCTGTCGCTTCATAGCTTCAAGTCGCATTTTATACGAAAATGCTTTTTCGCTCGGCAGAATGGAAGAACGCTGAAAATTGCTCTCAACCATATAGATGATAGCTTCATCACGCGACAAATCTTTAATCTCGCTGCGGAGAGTGGAAAGACCTGCAAGCTCACAGGCGCGTTTCCGTCTGTGTCCGCTGACAAGCTCATATCTCCCGTCCTCCTTTTCACGAAGGACAGCAGGAGTTAAAACACCGCGCGATTTGATGCTATCGACAAGCTGTTGCATATCCTCGTCATCACGAACGTGAAAAGGATGGTCGGGGAAATCGTCAATCAGTTCCAGAGGAATGTCCCTGATCTTGTCGAGCTTCGCTTCGTCGCGCTCCTCCTGCGTAGAGAAAAGGTCATCGTACTTCGGAAGATCGAAGTCGCTCTTTCTTTTTGGCATCGTTAAGCACCTCCTTAGTGAAAGCGGAATATGCCAGCGCCGCCTTGCTGTTTGCTTCATAAGCGTAAATACTCTTGCCTTTGGAAGATACTTCTGCCGCTTTTACGGCGATAGGGATTTTTGTCTTGAAAATTCTGACAGCACTTCCGAAGTTTTCATATATCGCTTCTGTGGTGCTTTTGGCAAGGTTTGTCCTGTTATCGACGAGAGTGAGCAAAATGCCGTCTATCGACAAATTAGGATTAGTATGCGCCTTTACCTTTGAAACTGTCCGAAGGAGCTGTGTCATCGCCCTTGCAGGCAAATACTGAGCCTGTACGGGAATAACTACGCTGTCCGCAGCAGTTAAAGCATTTAAGGTCAGCATACCGAGTGACGGTCTGCAATCAATCAGAACATAGTCATAGCCGGACTTTACCTTATTCAGATAGCTTTTCAGAATGTTCTCGCGGCTCATTGCCGTAACAAGATACATTTCCAAGCCCTCTAAATCCGTATTGGACGGAATCAGGTCAACACCTTCGCTGTGGTGGAGAATACCGCTTGAAGCGTCTGTTGCTTCGTCGCTGATAATCTCGTGCATTTTGGTAGCGAGGGTTATCGGTATCTCGTCAACTCTCTGCCATCCAAGACAGGTTGTTAAATCTCCTTGCGGATCACAGTCAACAAGGAGTACCTTTTTACCCTGCATAGCCAAGCCTATGCCTAAATTCATTGTGGTGGTAGTTTTACCTACGCCGCCTTTCTGATTGCAAACGGCTATTGTTTTACAGTTTGGCATCGTTATACCTCCTTTCGTTAGATTCATAGCTCCCAACTGTAATAGCAGCTATGTATGACTTTTTTATGGTGCTGCTATCTAAAAATGGGCATAAAAAAACTGCCTGTTATGAAAACAGACAGCTTATAAATCAGTTTGTATATACGACTTTGAGATTCTTTGTCCTCGCCTTGCTGAATTTGATTAACAGCTCGTCAACCGCGTCGGTATATCTGCCTTCGCTGATAAGCTCGTTTTTCAGCTCAACAAGAGCGTTGATGATCTGAGTATATTCATTACCTGTCAGGTACAGATGGTATTTGGGGCTTTTCATAATGCACTACCTCCTTACGCTTTCATTATATATGGAAAGGCACGATATATAAAGTATGCGTTTTCTCGGTATGTAGGCGAGCCGAAAGACAAGCTCTCGGCTCACCGTTGAAAGGAGATGAAAGATGAAAAACAAAATGTTAGTAGAAATCAAAAATGTTATATTGCATTGAAATCACGCAATAATAATGGATAGATTTATTCCCTAAGCGGGTTGACTATTCGCCTAATTTGTTCTATAATTTAGGCATTAATAATGGTAGTGAGGCGATTATTATGAGAGAATTCGACTACACAAAACTAAAAAACAGGTCTTGGGATAACGAGATTCTCGGTCTTGTCGCTCAAATTCACGAGTGCAAGGGCAGGCAAGAGCTTTATTTGAAGCAAAAGCCCAATGAACTTGAAAAGTTGGTTGAAATCGCTATGGTGCAAAGCACGGAAGCGTCCAATGAAATAGAGGGTATTCGTACCACTAACACAAGATTAAAACAGCTTTTTGCCGACAAGACCACCCCAAAAAACCGCGATGAAAAGGAAATAATGGGATACAGAGATGTTCTTAACACGATCCACGAAAACTATGAGTACATCCCTATAAGAACAAATTATATCCTTCAACTCCACAGAGATTTATACAAGTATTCCGAGAAAAGCATCGGCGGTACATTCAAGAATACACAGAACTATATCAGCGCAACAGACGCTGCCGGAAACAGCTTTGTGATCTTTACACCTGTTGCTCCGTTTGAAACGCCGAGCGCTGTTGACGCTATTTGTGATAGCTTTAACCGAGTTGTTGATACAAAAGAAATTGATTCGCTGATCCTCATTCCTACTTTCATCCACGATTTTCTTTGCATACACCCTTTCAATGACGGAAACGGAAGAATGAGCAGACTGCTGACTACCTTGCTTTTATATAGAACAGGTTATGTTGTCGGCAGATATATCTCTCTGGAAAGTAAAATCGCCAAAAACAAAGGGCTGTATTATGACGCTCTTGAGGAATGCCAGAAAGGCTGGAACGAAGGATCAGAAGACCCGTCACCGTTCATAAAATATCTACTTCGAACAATTCTGGCTGCCTATCGTGATTTTGAGGATAGAGTGCAAATTGTCAGCGAAAAATTAAGCTCTACGGAAATTGTCCGCAGAGCTGTCGGATATAAAATCGGTAAGTTTACGAAAAGCGAGATAATGGAGCTTTGTCCTACAATCGGAAAGGCGTCCGTTGAAAATGCTCTAAAAAAACTGATTTCGGAAGGCGTTATCGTCCGACACGGCGGCGGACGTTCAACCTTCTATACAAGAAGCGATGCGTATTAAGGTATCGTTACCGATTCTATGATTCTTTTTTATTATCAATCATAGCTATCATCTTCATACTCCTTAACATCATAAATCCGCTCCATATATGGACAATGATACAGATCACATATTTTAGCACCATCCTCACTAACGCCGTGAAAGTGACGGCAGAATTGGCAATCATATTCTGATGGGACAGAAGAGTATAGATAAGACCATTCGTATTCGCTTAATTCTTCGGGATGTCCGCTGTCTAACTCACGGTCAAGATTTAAACCTATTATCATATTTCCTCCTTCAACATTAAAAGAGCTGACTTTGCTTCTATGCAAAATCAGCTCTTTTCAGCTTTACTTTTATGTATTTTTTGAAGTTAAGTAAACAGATTTTTGTGTTTTTTTGATTGTTTGATGTGTTTGAACGCCTACTATGGCATTTTTTGTGATCTTCAAAACCCGCATAAAATCTGACTTTTTAATTTTTCGAGATGTGATTGAAAGCCTACGTCGGAAGCTGCTTCCATCTTGAAGCGCTCGAGAGCCTCTCTTGCTTCGGGAACAGCGATGTTAGACTTGTTAGCCATCGTCAATTTCTCCTTTTCTTCTTTCAGAGAATTATAATTATAACCCTCTTACTGTGATTCTCGGCAGTGATCTGCCGTGCGGGGCGATACAGACGCCGCATACCCCGCGGCGCCTGCCGCAAAGGAGAAAAGGGCGTTTGAAATCGCCGCGGCTTTTTGTGCCGCAATAGTATTGTGTGTCGGGAGAAATGGATTTATTGATAGCAATTTTTGACAATTTTTGATGCGTTGTATAGAGTCGCAGGGCGTTTCAATGGTTGAAGGACGTACCGGACGTTGATAACAGATGCCGTTTTCGGCTGAGAAGGCGCCTTGCCCTACGACCCTTATCGACCGGTAGTAAGACGAAGGGAATTCTTCGACTAAACGCTGCGCGTTTTGCCCTATGAGCACCGCTCAGAATGACAAATACCAATCAGGTGAGGGCAGAGCCCTCGCACATCTATTCTCTATTCTCTCGAAACGGTCAATACCGTTCCCTACGGTTCTATCCGATTTTGACGATCGGGAAATGATGTGAATCGTTTATGATCCCACTTTGTTGATTTTTACTAACAAATACGCGATTATCTGCGTTGATATCCTGCTGGGTCAGGCTGTCCTTTCCGCTTTGGTTATTGACATACGCAGTAAAGCTGCATCGGTAGGTTGGCTTGATTATAACCTTCGTCGCTCCGAATGCGATGCCGGCAAAGATGGCACCGATAAGAATCATCAGCCAAAGTTTGGAAATAACCGCTTTAAATATCGGAACAAGGTCGATTTCGATCTCTCTATTCATCTTTTTTCTTCCATAATGATGATGCTTCTCCTTTTCGGATTAGTGAATCGGATATCACTCAAACAGTAATCTAATGATTCTAAGACATCTCAAATTACCGGCAATCCGCCTGTGCAATACAGAATCACTTACAAATCTTGATATGATAAATTCCGTAATATTATAACACTTCCTCCTAATGTCAACAAAATATCGAGAACTCTGTATATAAAGAAATCAAGTGAAATCATTCCAATGTTCCGCTTTTTGAGAATTTACTGTATTTATCATGAAAATAATGCTTTTTTGTTGTTAATTTAGTTGTTCGGTAACGAGGTTTTTCCTGTTCGTTATTGTTGAAATCACAAAAATCTGTCGAATAACTGCATGATTTTGTGCTTATTGGATTTGATTGGAATTTGCCTGACCTTGACACTCTTTTTGGGGACTGCTATAATACATCATATAAGGGATAATTGCGCCATTTTTCACCCAAAACGTCCGGTTTAGGGCCTTTTCTTTTCAAAAAAGGCGACCCAAGCTCAGCTCTTTGCGCAGCGTTATGAAGCCGGTCGAGAAGATCGTCTGACGGATACAGCGGTTATTTCGACGCAAACAGAGGAAAAACAATGAAAACAGCGATTGAACTGAATAACAAAACAATACTGGTTACCGGTTCTCCCGGATTTATCGGCGCAAATCTTGTGCTGCTCCTTCTTAAAGAGCTTAGTTCGGGAACAATCATTTCTTTTGACTGCATGAATGATTATTATGATCCTGCGCTGAAGGAATATCGGCTCACACTGATTACCGAAGCGGCAAAAGTTTCCCATGCGGATCATGTGTTTATTCGAGGCAATCTTGCTGACAAATCACTGGTGGATAAGGTGTTTGAGCAATATCGACCGGATGTCGTCGTTAATCTGGCGGCTCAGGCGGGAGTCAGGTATTCTATTGATCATCCCGATGTGTATATAGAGTCAAATATCGTTGGTTTCTACAATATTCTTGAGGCTTGTCGCCATTCGTACGACAAAGGCGCAAAAGGTGTAGAGCATTTGGTTTATGCTTCGTCATCTTCCGTTTACGGCGGCAACAAAAAGGTGCCGTTTGGCGAGGAAGATCAGGTAGATAACCCTGTTTCACTTTATGCGGCGAGCAAAAAGAGCAATGAGCTTCTGGCACACGCCTACTCAAAGCTATATAATATCCCGTCCACCGGTCTGAGGTTCTTCACGGTGTACGGTCCTGCGGGACGCCCCGATATGGCGTACTTCGGTTTTACCAATAAACTGTTGAAGGGCGAAAACATTGAGATATTCAACTACGGCAACTGCAAGCGCGATTTTACTTATGTCGACGACATCGTCGAGGGTGTGAAGCGTGTGATGAAGAATCCGCCCGCGAAAAGAAACGGTGAGGACGGCTTGCCTCTGCCGCCGTACGCGGTCTACAATATCGGCAACAGTAGTCCCGAAAATCTCCTTGACTTCGTAGATATCCTGCAGCAGGAGCTGATCAGAGCCGGTGTCCTGCCTGAGGATTATAACTTTGAAGAGCACAAAAAGCTCGTTCCTATGCAGGCGGGCGATGTTCCGATCACTTATGCGGACACATCCGCACTCGAGCGTGATATGGGTTTCAAGCCGTCAACCCCATTGCGAGATGGTTTGAGAAGGTTTGCCGAATGGTATAAAGAGTACTATCAGGTGTAAAATCCGTAGGGAAAATATTGAAAATAACAGTAGCAGGCGTAGGTTATGTCGGTTTATCCTTAGCGGTTTTGCTGGCGCAGAATCATGAGGTTACCGCAATCACAACAACACAGGCAAAGGCTGAAAAGCTGAATCAATTCATCAGTCCGATCCGGGACGATGAAATTGAGCGTTTCTTTAAAGAGGCTCGGCGTCCGACGCCGTCG
>CAZPOG010000120.1:0-6787 GCA_964588105.1 uncultured Ruminococcus sp.
TGCCGTCGTCGACCTCAAAGGCTATGAGAAACGCCCTGTCAAGGCGCTCTCCGGCGGTCAGCAGCAGCGTGTCGCGATCGCCCGCGCTTTGGTATGCGATCCCAAGGTAGTCCTGTTAGACGAGCCTCTGGGCGCGCTTGACTTGAAACTGCGCAAGGATATGCAGATCGAGCTCAAACAGCTTCAGCAAAAGACCCAGAAGACCTTTGTCTATGTTACTCACGATCAGGAAGAAGCGCTGACGATGAGTGACCGCGTGGTTGTCATGAACAACGGCGTGATCGCTCAGATCGGCACGCCCGAAGAGGTATACAACGAGCCTGTCAACGCCTTTGTCGCCGACTTTATCGGTGAGGCGAACATCATCAACGGCGTTATGCTCGAAGACTGCAAGGTTCAGATTTTGGGCAAAACGCTCGACTGTGTGGATAAGGGCTTCGGCAAAAACGCTCCCGTGGACGTTGTGATCCGTCCCGAGGATATCGAGGTCATCCCGCCCGAAGAGGCGCAGCTGGTCGGGGTTGTCGAGGACGTTGTATTCAAGGGCGTTCACTTTGAGATGACGGTACGCTGTGAGAACTGCCAGTGGCTGATCCACTCTACCGTTGCCCAGAAGGTCGGCGAGAAGATCGGCATGACCGTTATCCCCGACAATATCCAGATCATGAACAAGATGTTCCTCAACCCCAACAACGAGATATTTGCCGACGTTTATTATTCTGATAAAGAAGTAAACACTACTACATTCCTCTTGGAAGGCGAGGAGATCACCATCCCCGATACCTTTTATGAAGAGGGAGAGAAGCTTCACATTATCCTGCCTCCCGACGCGCTGTATATCGCGGGCGACGGCGTGGGGCAGCTTGATGAAGCGTATATCGAGTCGGTCATCTGGAAGGGCGAGCACAACGAGATCATCTTGGAGTCCGACGAGAGAAAGTGGCTGATGCATTCTGACGTCGACGAGCAGGTCGCGACGTATGTTCCCCTCTGCTTCGATTTTTCCAAAGCGACGATCGAGAGGGTAGAGGAGGCGAAAGATGAAGTCTAAAGTTTCCTCCTATCCCTATCTTCTGTGGATGCTGATTTTCACGATCGTTCCGCTTTTGATGGTGATTTACTACGCGTTTACGGATGATTCCGGCGCGTTTACGCTGAACAACTTTGTCAACGCGTCCGATTACAGCGAAGTATTTCTGTATTCACTGTATGTCGCGCTGATCTCTACTGTTATTTGTCTGGTGCTGGCGTACCCGCTGTCGTTTTCCATTTCCCGCTGTTCGGAGTCCAAGCAGAGGATCATCGTGATGTTTCTGATGGTTCCGATGTGGATGAACTTTCTGCTTCGGATCTACGCGTGGGTGCTGATTCTCCAGAATTACGGACCGCTTGATACGATCCTGAACTTCTTCGGACTGGATCTGACCCTGATCGGCAACACCGGCGCCGTTGTGGTTGGAATGGTATATGAGTTTCTGCCCTTTATGATCCTGCCGATCCACGCCGTGATGAGCAAGATCGACGATTCTCTGATTGAAGCGGCGCAGGATCTGGGCTGCAATTCCTTTTATGTATTCCGCAAGGTGGTATTCCCGCTTTCCGTGCCCGGTATCATTTCCGGTATCACCATGGTATTCGTACCTACCGCGTCCACCTTCCTTGTTGCCCAGTACTTAGGCGGCACCCAGTTCATGATTGGTGACGTGATTGAACGTGTGTTCCAGTCCGATCACAATACCGGCTCGGCGATCGCGCTGGTACTGATGGTTGTCATCTTAGGCTTCCTCGTCTTTATGAACCGATTTGGAGATAAGGAGGCGGTCAAGTAATGAAGAAAGTATCTCAGAAGATCTATTTCGGCGTGATCATGGCGTTTTTGTATCTTCCGATCGTCTACCTGATCGCTTATTCCTTTAACGACGGCAAGACTTCCGTGTGGAAGGGCTTTACCTTCAAATGGTATGAAGCGCTGTTCTCCGACGCTCAGATCATGTCCAGCCTGTATAATACACTGATTGTCGCGATACTCGCGTCGGTGATTTCCACCATTTTAGGCACCGCCGCCGCGATCGGTATCTATAACTTCAAAGGCGGAGTTCGCTCCGCAATCCAGAACGTTTCCAATATTCCGATCATCAACCCCGAGATCGTTACCGGTGTCTCTTTGATGTTGCTGTTTACGTTTGCGGGCGTGATGATGGGCTTTGAGATGGGATTTACTACCGTACTGCTTGCGCATATCGGCTTTTGTACTCCCTATGTGATCCTAAACGTCATCCCGCGTATCCGCCAGATGGATTCATCGATCTACGAGGCGGCGCTGGATCTCGGATGTTCGCCGATACAGGCGTTTTTCAAGGTCGTGCTTCACGAGCTGATGCCCGGTATCCTCTCGGGATTTCTGATCAGCTTTACCTATTCGCTGGATGATTTTGTGATCACCTACTTTACCAGAGGCTCCAAGTTCCAGACGCTGCCGATCCAGATCTATACCATGACGCACCAGCGTATCAATCCGAAGGCGAACGCGCTTTCCGCATTGATGTTTGTGATCGTCATTGCGATCCTGCTGATTTCCAACGCGGTTTCCGCCCGCAGGGAAAGACAGGAGGCGCAAAGATGAGAAAGATCATTTCGCTTGTGCTGTGCGCGATGCTGACGCTTAGTTCGGTTTGTCTTGCCGCCTGTTCCTCGATATCCGGCGGATATGAGGGCGAGGTCAACGTCTACAACTGGGGCGAATATGTCTCTCCGGGTGACGAAGGCAGACTGGACGTTATCAAGGAATTTGAGCAGCGATACAATATCAAAGTCAATCTGACCAACTATGAGACCAACGAGGAGCTCTACAATATCCTCGTCAACTCCAATTCTTCCTACGATGTGATCTTTCCGTCCGATTATATGGTGGAACGCTTAAGATCTGAGGGAATGCTGGAGGAGATCGACTTTTCGAATATTCCGAACTACAAAAATATCGATGATCGTTTCAAGACCGGATCCTACGACCCCGAGGGAAAGTACACCGTACCCTACAGCTGGGGCTTCATCGCTTTGGTCTATAATACAACGATGATCGGCGATAACGAGATCGTCGGATTCTCCGATCTGTGGAATCCCGAGTACGCAGGCGGTATCCTGATGTTCAACAATTCCCGCGATTCGATGGCGATCGCTATGGGACAGTGTGATCCGCCGATTGATCCCGGCGCGTCAAGCTTTTCCGTAGAAGATATTGACCGCGCGACCGACAAGCTTGTTGAGCAGAAGTTAGTGCTTAAAAAGTACGTGATGGATCAGGTGTTCACCGAAATGGAGACTTCCCAGTCGATCATCGCGCCCTACTATGCGGGTGATATCGCCGTTATGATGGACAACAACGAGGATCTCGACTATTGTCTGCCCGAAGAAGGCTCCAACCTGTTTATCGACTCGATGTGTATTCCCACCTGTTGTCGGAACAAAGAGAACGCTGAGCTGTTCATCAACTTTATGTGTGAGGCGGAGATCGCGGCGGCAAACGCCGACTATCTCTATTACGGCACACCCAACAAAGCGGCGTTTGAGCTGATGGACGAAGACTATCAGGAGAACGAGCTCGTCAATCCTTCTGAGGAATATATGGAGAAGTGCTATACGTTCTCGAATATCGACAACGATATCTATACCTATATGCAGGAGAAATTCGTCAAGGCTTGTTCCTCCACCGCTGAGATCAACGAACTGGAGACCAAGACCGGCAACCCTGTCGCTACGGCGGTTGTCTGCGTGATCATAGCAGTGATCGTGATCCTGACGATCGTGATTGTGATTCTCGATATCCGCAAAGCCGTCAAGAACCGCGGCAGAATCAATAAGATTTAGCGAAAGCGTCCTTCGGGGCGCTTTCTTTTTTAGTGAAAAGAGAAAAGAGAAGAGAGAAGAGTTGAAGGAGGACGCTGTCCTCACCTGATTGGTAGTAATATGTCATTGCGAGGGAGCACAGCGACCGCGGCAATCCCCTTCCTCTTACTACCGTTTTCTTCGTCCCTATTCAAGCAATCGTAATGACAAGGGGATTCTTCGGTCGCATGGCTCCCTCTGAATGACCGTTCTTCATTCCTCATTCCTAATTTGTTTGTGCCTTGCTTTTTTCCTGATTTTGTGTTACAATACGCATACCGGTCGCT
This sequence comes from uncultured Ruminococcus sp., assembly GCA_964588105.1. Lineage (GTDB taxonomy): Bacteria > Bacillota > Clostridia > Oscillospirales > Acutalibacteraceae > Ruminococcoides. Next base: position 4,170 of record CAZPOG010000120.1, read on the forward strand.
TACCGGTATAGAAAGATGATTTGATGAAAATATTTTGTATCGGCGACGTCGTCGGGATGGAAGGCAGACGCTTTTTAAGACAGAAGCTGCCCGCTTTCAAGAAAGAACACGGCGTCGACCTCGTGATCTGCAACGGAGAGAACAGCTCCAATAAGAACGGCATCTCCAACTCTTCCTGTGATTACCTCTTCGCCTCGGGCATTGATGTGATCACGCTGGGCAACCACGCATTCAGAAGAATGCAGATCTTCGATTATCTGGAGAATCAGCCCTATCTGATCCGTCCGCTGAACTTTCCTTCACCTTCCACTCCGGGCAAAGGAATATGCACGCTCGACATGGGCTTTACTTCTGTAACGGTGATCAACCTGATGGGGCAGGAGGGGATGTCTCCCATCTGCGAGAGTCCGTTTATCGCTGTGGATCGCGCTTTAAAGGCGATCGACTCCAAGATCATTCTGGTCGACTTCCACGCCGAAGCGACCAGCGAGAAGAAGGCGATGGGTTACTTCCTTGACGGCAGGGTATCCGCTGTTTTCGGCACGCATACCCATGTGCAGACATCAGACGAAGCGATCCTTGCAGGCGGCACGGGATATATCACCGATCTCGGTATGACCGGTGTGATCGATTCGGTCTTAGGCGTCAAAAAGGAGATCATCCTCAGACGTTTTGTCGACAAGCGCCCCGAGAAGTTTGAGCTTGCCGAAGGCGAGTGTATGCTCAACGGCGTTCTCTTTGAGATCGACGAAAAGACGGGAAGGTGTATCTCTGTCAGTCGATATGACCTAAGATGAGTCAAAGAAATGATTACTCTTGTGCAAGATTTTTCTTGCTTATTTGAAAATTTTGGTGTATAATAGTTACAATTGTGAAACAATTTAGAATTGTCAAAGGAAGTGTTTTCGTTGATTAATGGTGAAACTTTAAAACAGGCGATTATTTCCGGAGCTAATAACATCCAGATTTCCAAGGCTCGTATTAACGACTTGAATATATTCCCTGTACCCGACGGCGATACCGGCACCAACATGTCGATGACGATCGTCGCCGCTTCCGTCGCTTTGCAGAACAGCGAGGCGGACGACGTCGCTACGGTCTCCCAGCTGACTGCTTCCGCAATGCTTCGAGGCGCGCGCGGTAACTCCGGCGTTATCACCTCTCTCTTATTCAGAGGCATCTCCAAAGGCTTGGAGGGCAAGGTTGAGGCGTCCGGCGAGGATCTCGTCAACGCGCTCGGATTAGGTGTTGAGGCGGCGTATAACGCTGTTACCAAGCCCACCGAGGGTACGATCCTCACTGTTGCGAGAATGGCGTATGAGGCTGGCTTAGAGGCATTAGAGACCGAAGAAGATCCCGCGGCGCTGTGGGAGATCATCTGTGACGAGGCGGCTTACGCCCTCGAGCAGACTCCCAAGATGCTTCCCGTACTCAAGAAGGCGGGCGTCGTTGACGCAGGCGGCAAGGGTATCCTCACTATCTTCGAGGGTATGCTCTCCGTGATCCGCGACGGCGTTGTGATCGAGTATGACGATAACGAAGTGCAGGAAGATACCTCTGAGGACACCTTCCGTTCCGCTGCCGCCGAGTTCGATCAGGTCATTAACTTTACTTATTGTACCGAGTTTATCGTTGGCAGAAATCCCGAGTGTGAGACCGACCCCAACGAGCTCAGGTTATTCTTAGAGACCATCGGCGACTCCATTGTTTTAGTAGCCGACGATGAGATCATCAAGGTTCACGTTCATACCGAACAGCCCGGCAACGCGATGCAGCGCGGCCTTGAGTTCGGTCAGCTCCTCACCGTCAAGGTTGAGAACATGAAGGAGCAGCATAAGAACGCGAAGATCGAAAGCGACAAGATGAAGGCGCAGGCGAAGAAGCAGGAAGAAGCTCCTTCTAAGCCCGAGTTTGCCGCTCCTACCGAAGAATACGGCTTTGTAGCTGTCGCTGCCGGCGACGGTATCAAGGATCTGTTCACCGAGCTCGGCTGCAAGCAGGTCGTCTCCGGCGGTCAGTCCATGAACCCCTCCACCGACGATATCTATGACGCGGTTATGGCGACTCCCGCCAAGAAGGTCTTCGTTCTTCCCAACAACAAGAACATCATCATGGCGGCTCAGCAGACAGTAGGTTTGGTAGGCGACAGAGAGATCATCATCGTTCCCACCAAGACCATCCCGCAGGGACTCTCGGCGCTGTTGGTATTCGATCCCGAATCCGACGCGGACACCAACGTAGAGAACATGAAGGCTGCGGCGAAGAACGTTGCGACCGGTCAGGTTACCTTTGCGGCGCGTGATTCCGAGTTCGGCGCGAAGAAGATCAAGGAAGGCGAGATCATCGGTCTGAACAACGGCAAGCTCACCGTCACTGAGAAGTCTCCCAACAAGGCGCTCTACAAGCTGTGCAAGCAGATGATCGACAAGGATATGTCCTTTGTCACCCTGATCGCCGGCGAAGACGTCTCCGATGAAGAGGCGCAGGAGGCTGTCGAGTTGCTCGAGAACAAGTTCTCCGACCAGGTTGACATCACCTTCATCAAGGGCGGCCAGCCGATTTACTACTACATATTCAGCGTAGAATAAGAAGAAGGCTGTCGCAAGACAGCCTTTTTT
>CAZPOG010000121.1:0-6730 GCA_964588105.1 uncultured Ruminococcus sp.
GACAGCCCAGACGATCGGCAGCGCCGTCGGTATCGACAGCATTTACGCCGCCGTTCTCCCGACAGAGAAAAGCGGTATCATCGAAGAGCTGAAGAAAGCAGGCAAAACCGCGATGGCGGGCGACGGCGTCAACGACGCTCCCGCCCTGACCGCGGCGGATACCGGTATCGCGATCGGCTCCGGCACGGATATCGCGATCGAAGCGGGCGACGTCGTGCTGATGAACTCGAAGCTCTCGGACGCGGTCGCGGCGATCCGCCTCTCCAAAGCGACGCTGAGAAACATCAAGGAAAACCTCTTCTGGGCTTTCATCTACAACATCATCGGGATCCCGCTCGCCGCGGGCGTGTGGATCCCTCTCTTCGGATGGACGCTCTCGCCGATGTTCGGCGCGGCGGCGATGAGCCTGTCGTCCTTCTGTGTGGTGTCAAACGCGTTAAGACTCAACTTCTTTGATCCGAAGAAAAAGAGAAAATACAAAGCCGCTCGAGTGACTCTTCCCGAAAGCGGCAATAACAATACAATCAATAAAGGAGAAACAAAAATGATCAAAACCGTAGTAGCCATTGAAGGCATGATGTGTCCCATGTGCGAGAAGCACGTGCGTGAAGCGATCGAGAAAAACTTTGACGTCAAAGAGGTCACCGCCTCTCACGAAGAGAAACAGGCGGTCATCCTGTCAGAACTCCCCCTCGATAATGATAAGGTCATGCAGACCGTAAACGACGCGGGATACAAAGCGATTTCAATTCATAATTCATAATGCATAATTCATAATGAAACTGTAACGAAAACAGGAGGCTCACCATAAGCCTCCTGTATTTTTATCAGCAAATATTCCATTCGGGTGTGGGCAGAGCCCGCCATTCACTTTTCATATTTCATTTTTCATATTTCATTACAATTATGTTTTTGAATTATGAATTACCAGTTCCTCTCCCGTATACGGATGGACAAACTTTATCTCGTCGCTGTACAGCTCAATAAAAGATTTGATCTTGCTGCCGTAGCGGCGATCACCGACGACAGGCATCTTCCGATAAGCAAACTGCGCCCGGATCTGGTGGGTTCTGCCGGTGAACAGCTCCACCCTGACAGTAGACACCGCCAGCCCTTCGATATTTTCCGCCGAGAGGACTTCATAAGAGAGCTTCGCTCTTCTTACGCCCTTGCGTTCGCGCTTGACGACGAAAGTCTTGTTCTTTCTGCGGTCATAGAAGAGATAGTCTTCAAAGACGCCGCTCTGATACGCCGGCACGCCCTCGATCTTCGCAAGATAGTACTTGCTCATCTCTCCCGCGCGGATCAGCTCGGAGAGCTTTTTGGCGCAGTCGGAGGTCTTGGCGTAAACGATCACTCCGCGGGTCGTCCGATCCAGACGGTGGACGGGATAGATCTCGCCGTTCTCGCCCTTTTCTCTGCGATAGTCCCTAAGCATCATCGGCAGAGAGTCCCTGCCCTCTCCCTCGGACAGCAGTCCGTAGGGCTTTGATACCGCAAGGATATATTCATCCTCAAAAAGCACCTTCGGCTTCATCAGAACAGTCCCGAGATCACGCCGTCGCTATTGATGTCGATCCGCTCTGCGGCGGGAGACTTCGGCAGTCCGGGCAGCGTCATGATATCGCCGGTCAGAACGACAATGAAACCCGCGCCTGCGGATATTCTTAGGTTCTTGACCTCTACTTCAAAGCCCTCGGGCGCGCACAGCTGTGTCGGATCATCGGAGAAGCTGTACTGCGTCTTTGCGATACAGACGGGCAGAGAAGCATATCCGAGCGATGTGAGCTTTTGGATCTCCTGTCTCGCTTTCTTGGAATAGAAAACCGATGCGCCGCGGTAGATCTTCTTGACGACCGTGTCGATCTTCTCCTCGATAGCACAGTCAAGCGGATAAGAGAAAGTGAAGTTCTCTGCGCTTTCTTCGGTACACAGCCTGACGACTTCCTTTGCAAGCTCGATACCGCCTTCGCCGCCCTTTGCCCATACGTCGGAGAGAACGACATTCACGCCGAGCTCCTTACATTTTTTGATGACAAGCTCCATCTCCTCCTGTGTGTCGGTCGGGAATTTGTTCAGCGCGACAACACAGGGCAGATGAAATACATTTTTGACGTTATCAACATGACGGAGCAGATTCGGCAGGCCTTTCCCTAAAGCCGCCAGGTTCTCCTCTGAGAGATTCTTTTTATCCACGCCGCCGTGCATCTTCAAAGCTCTGACGGTAGCGACGATCACCGCCGCGTCCGGTCTGAAACCGGCGTAGCGGCATTTGATATCGAGGAACTTCTCCGCGCCGAGATCTGCGCCGAAGCCCGCTTCGGTAACGGTATATTCCGACAGCGCCATCGACGTCTTGGTTGCGGCGACAGAATTGCAGCCGTGAGCGATATTCGCGAAGGGTCCGCCGTGTACGAGGGCGGGAGTGCCTTCCAGGGTCTGCACCAGATTCGGCTTGATCGCGTCTTTCAACAGCGCCGCCATCGCGCCCGCCGCTTTCAGATCGCCCGCGGTAACGGGCTTATCGTCATAGGAATAGCCGACGATGATTCTGGACAGTCTTTCTTTGAGGTCATCCACGGAGGAAGATAGGCACAGTACCGCCATCACTTCGGAGGCGACGGTGATATCATAGCCGTCCTCTCTGGGCGTGCCGTTGATCTTGCCGCCCAAGCCGTCAACCACAAAGCGCAGCTGGCGGTCGTTCATATCGACACAGCGCTTCCATGTGATCTTTCGGGTATCGATCCCAAGCGCGTTGCCGTGATGGATATGGTTGTCCAGCATCGCGGCAAGAAGATTGTTTGCCGCGCCGACCGCGTGAAAGTCTCCGGTAAAGTGCAGGTTGATATCCTCCATCGGGATCACCTGGGCATATCCGCCGCCCGCAGCGCCTCCCTTGATACCGAACACGGGACCTAAGGACGGTTCTCTTAACGCGACCGAAGCAGACTTGCCAAGCCTGTTTAAAGCGTCGGCAAGACCGATGGTGGTCGTGGTCTTACCCTCGCCCGCGGGGGTAGGGGTCATCGCGGTAACAAGGATCAGCTTGTTATCGTCGCGTTTCTTATCCATCAGCTTCAAAGACAGCTTCGCCTTGTTTTTGCCGTAAAACTCGTAGTCTTCCTCTTTGATACCGGCAGCGGCGGCTATCTCCTCGATGGGTCTTATCTTACAGCTCTGAGCGATCTCAATATCAGTCATCGTCATTCTCCTTATGTGAACTTTCCCGGAAAACGCAGATTTTCCATAATATACCCATTATAGCTAAAGCCCTTAAAACAGTCAAGAAACGTAACAAAATTTAAATCTTTAATTCTGTAAACCCACTTGCAAAAGAGAAACGAATATAGTAGAATCTGGATATATAGATTTATAATGGGGTGGCATACTTATGAAACTGTTGGAAGATCGCATTTTAAAAGACGGCGTAGTCAGAGAAGGAAACATCTTGAAGGTCGATAGCTTCATAAACCACCAGATCGATGTTCTGTTCATCCGTCAGCTCGCCAAAGAGTTCAAACGGCTGTATGAGGGTGAAGAGATCACCAAGATCCTCACCATCGAGGCGTCGGGTATCGCGATCGCGTGTATCGCCGCCGAAGAGTTCGGCGTTCCCGTCGTGTTCGCGAAAAAGACCAAGACCGTCAACATCGCCAACGACGTCTATACCACCAAGGTCGAGTCTTTTACCCACAAGAACGTCTATGACATCATCGTATCAAAAGACTTTCTGAATCCTGAGGACAAGATCCTGGTCATCGACGACTTCCTCGCCAAAGGCTCGGCGCTTAAAGGTCTGATCGAGCTGATCCGCTTTGCGGGCGCGACGATCGTCGGAGCGGGCATCGTGATCGAAAAAGCCTATCAGGAAGGCGGCGGTCTGATCCGCGATATGGGCGTCAGGGTAGAGTCCTTAGCGAGGATCAAGAGCATGGACAGCGGATCCATTGAATTTATCGATTAACGTCATATAACAGAATCCAACGAAATGAGTGAAGGAACATGAAAAGAATCTCCAAGCGCGCGGTGAGCGTTGCGCTGATCGCGGGCGTTATGATCGCTTCGTTAGCGGCATACGTTCCCGCCGCGGGCGCTGTGACCACTTCTGAGAGAGAAGCGCGTATTGCTCCTGTCTCAGCTTTGAAAGGCGATATTGCAGAGAGCGGCGCTGATCTGAAAAAGGTCACCAATCTGAAGACGACCTCCTACGCGTCCGACAAGATCACCGTCAGCTGGACAGCTTCATCCGGCGCGATGGGCTATAACGTATATTATAAGAGTCTCGACACTGCGGGCGCGAAGCTCGCCCTGCTGACCTCGACCAAGTCGAACTATGTCACGCTGAACAACATTACAGCGGCTTCGAAGTGGGAATTTCAGATCTGCGGATATACCATCGAGAAAGGTCAGGTCCTTGAGGGCGAGACCGCTGTATACAAAACCGCCAGCAAACCGGACACCGTCTCTTCGATGTGGCTGACCGCTTCGTCCAAGAACATCAGCTTCAAGTGGAACGGCGTCTCCAAGGCGGACGGATACCTGCTCTATCGCGAGGACAAGAATACCGGCGGCAAGTGGGTAGAGTACAAGCGCCTCTCTCTCGGTACCACTTCCTTCACGGATACCAACACCACTCCCGGCAGATTCTATAACTATCTGATCCAGGCGTATGTGGAATCCGGCAGCGAGCTCGTCGCCGGCGGATACGCCACCCTGCTGACCTTTGACGGTCTGTGCGCGCCCGGCAACGACGGCACCGAGACCCTGCTCTCCAAAGTCCACCTGTGCTGGAACGAAAACCCCTACGCGGTCGGATATGAGGTACAGATCTCTCCCGACAACAAGAGCTTCTCACTGCTTGAGAGAACCTCCAAGACCTGCGCGCACACCGGCAGACTCTGGAAGAACCAGACTTACTTCTTCCGCATCATCCCCTATACCTACACCAACGGCAAGCGGGTCTACGGCACCTATACGCCGATGTCGGTCAAGATCGACCCTACTTTCCGCGGCGACTATGTCGGCAACACCTATGTAGAGATCTGTATCGAAGATCAGTACATGTGGTTCTATAAGAACACCAACCTCATCCAAGGGACTCCCGTCGTCACCGGCAACTACGGCACAATGGATACGCCCAAGGGATATCACAGCGTCAACAATAAGGCTTCGCCCTGTACCCTCTCGGGCGACGGCTACACCAGCTATGTCGACTACTGGATCGCGTTCATCGGATCCGGCTACGGCATCCATGACGCGTCATGGCGCAACGAAGGCGAGTTCGGCGGAGAGATATACAAAGGCAACGGCTCTCACGGCTGTGTCAATACCCCCTACGACGCTGTCGAAAGAATCTATAACAACATTTCGATCGGCACACCGGTCATCGTGTATTAATGGAATAGCAACTTTAAAGTCCCTCACGAAAGTGGGGGATTTTTTGATGGGTTGATTGGATTGTAGGGCAACATTTCATAGGATCGTAGGGAACGATGCCCACATCGTTCCGAGCCTCCCCTACCGCTTAGGGGAGGTGGGCAAATCGTTCACGATTTGGTCGGAGGGGATAAACCGATTGCTCGAGCAAAGCGAGTAACCTTTTAATAAACGTTGCAATAACGCCAACGTTTCGGCGGGAGCAAGCCCCCGCCCTACGGTTCTATGCTGACGGTCGCAGGAAGAAGGGGATTCTTCGCTTCGCTCTGAATGACACGGCACGATGTGGGCATCGTGCCCTACGGTATAACCAACAACCGACAACCAACAACCGGGAACCAAGAACTAATAAAGATCTCTCTTGACTTTTTGCGGATTTTATTAGATAATAATAGTGTACTTTATGATGGGAGCAAATGTTTTTGTTTCCTGTTAAATCTTACTTTCCCGGAGGTATTATTATGGCTAAGATCGATTTGGCAAAATACGGCATCACTGATGTCAAAGAGGTTGTTTATAACCCGTCCTTTGAGGATCTGTTCAAAGACGAGATGGATCCCGCGCTCGAGGGTTTTGACAAGGGCGTGCTCACCGAGCTGGACGCTGTCAACGTCATGACCGGTATCTACACCGGCCGTTCGCCCAAAGACAAGTTCATCGTTATGGACGAGAAGAGTAAAGACACCGTATGGTGGACTACTCCCGAATATCCCAACGACAACCATCCCGCGTCCGAAGAAACATGGGCAGCCTGCAAAGAGCTCGCGATCAAAGAGCTCTCCGGCAAGAAGCTCTATGTGGTAGACTGCTTCTGCGGCGCCAACAAGGACACCCGTCTGGCGGTGCGCTTCATTATGGAAGTCGCATGGCAGGCGCACTTTGTCAAGAATATGTTCATCATGCCGACAGAAGAAGAGCTCGAGACATATGAGCCTGACTTCGTCAGCTTCAACGCTTCCAAGGCAAAGGTCACAAATTACAAGGAACTGGGTCTTCACTCCGAGACAGCCGCGATGTTCAACGTCACCTCCCGCGAGCAGGTCATCCTCAACACCTGGTACGGCGGCGAGATGAAGAAGGGTATGTTCTCCATGATGAACTATTACCTGCCTCTGAAGGGCATTGCTTCCATGCACTGCTCCGCCAACACCGATATGGAAGGCAAGAACACCGCCATCTTCTTCGGTCTCTCCGGCACCGGCAAGACCACTCTCTCCACCGACCCCAAGCGTCTCTTGATCGGCGACGACGAGCACGGCTGGGACGACAACGGCGTCTTCAACTTTGAGGG
>CAZPOG010000122.1:0-6720 GCA_964588105.1 uncultured Ruminococcus sp.
TTGTGACGGTTTTTGTGACCGTATATAATATCGAAGAATATCTTGACAGATTCTTTGAGTGTTTGCTGACGCAGACAATGCCTGACTTTGAGGCGTTGATCATCGATGACGGTTCCGCGGACAACACGTTGTCGATCTGTAAGAAATATGCAGAAAAAGACGAGAGAATCCGTATCATGTCATTGGATCATATCGGTATCTCTGCCGCGAGAAATATAGCATTACAGAATATACATACGGAATTTGCAGCCTCGATGGACGGCGATGACTTCTATGATAAGGATTATTTGAAGCATATGTTGGACGCTCAGCAGAAGTACAACGCCGATTATGTGATTTCCAACGTGATCTATCTCAACGAAGATCACAGCGAGAGATGGAGGTTCGATTATCGGGAAGAGGGGTTCTATACCAAGGAGAGCTTCCCCGATCTTTTGCCGGAGCTTTTTTCGGAGGAGAGACTCACCTATCTTTTCGGAAAATTGTTCAGAACAGAGCTTTTGAGAGGTATATCCGTAGAGGAGGACGTTAAGACCGGAAGTGATATCATTATCAACTGTCAGTATGTTTTGAAAGCTGACAATCTGGCTGTTATCGAAGACTATGACAGCTATAATGTGAAGTATAACTCCCGTTCTGTCACCTCATATAGGGGCGATGACTATTTCTTCAGGCATAATCGAATCACCCGATATGTAAATGACTGTATGGAAAGCAACGGTATGCTCAGTGACAGTATGTGCCGTGTTTTGGATAAACGCACCTTCCTTATGGGAAGAAACGCGCTCAATAACTTCTGCAGACAAAAGATATCGATCGATCAAATGTGTGAAAAGGCTGCTGTTGTTATCGGCAGCGAGGAATATAAGAACGCTTATGAACGGGAACGCCGATTGGGAAATCTGGACAGCTTTGGTTCCGAGATCATTGTTGCTCCGGGAAAAGAGGCGGATTATATCGATCTGAGACTTACGGTGCGCACTGAGGAAAAAGAGAACAGAAGGAAGGAGAAGCTTTTGGCGTTATGCCCTGATTTTCTCTTTCGTATCTATCATAAGGCGAAGATCCGTTTGGGGTTGATCCCGCCTGACACAGACAAGCAACAGTAATCGGAATTTGTGAATACTCGAGGTATTAGTATAAAAATGAAAAAGATACTCTTTGTTCTGCCTTCGCTGAAAACCGGGGGAATGGAAAACCTGGCGGTGACACTTGCTAACGCCCTTGTCGAAAGAGACTATGACGTAACGGTGATGATCTTCGGGGAAGATTGTACCAAAAGGGACGAGCTCCACGAGGGTGTACGGTTTGTGCAGAAAGGGCCCATGAAACACATTGGAGAGAATATTCCGGTGATCCGCCGTGTTCTCTTTGATGACGATGTGTGGCATTTTCGCGCTTCACCCCGGCGGTTTTACCGGCACTATGTCGGCAAAGAAAAATATGATGTGGAGATCGCCTTTTTCAGAGGGAATTCTGTGAAGATCATCTCGGGCTCTACCAACAAGGACGCCGTTCATCTGACATGGGTGCACAACGACTTCCGCATTGCCGGCGGATATGACCAGAATTTCAATAATATGGAAGAGGTCGTTGCGGCGTACAAGACCTTTGACAAGGTCATCTGCGTCTCCGAGGAAGCGAAAAAAGGTTTTGTCGAGACGATAGGCGACACCGGTAACCTGATGACCGTCTATAATCTTATTCCAAAGAAAAAAGTCAAAGAGCTTTCGCTTCAAAAACAGCAGACGCCTTTTCCGAAGGCGCGGCTGCGGTTGGTGATCGTCGCCAGACTCCTCAATGAGCACAAAGGACACTTGCGGCTGATCACGGCTGTAAGCCGACTCAGACAGGAAGGATCCGATATATCGCTGACGATCATCGGCGACGGACCCGACAGCGAGGCGATCCGTGACCGTATCGCTTCTCTCAACGAGGAAGATTCCATCGTTATGACCGGCAGTCTGTCCAATCCTTTTCCCTATATAAAGAACGCGGATATGCTTGTTTGCTCTTCTTATTATGAGGGGTATAACCTCACGGTTGCCGAGGCTGTCATCCTTGGAACGCCGGTGCTTTCTACGATCTGTGCGGGTCCGTGCGAGATACTCGATAACGGCAAATACGGAATGATCGTAGAAAACAGCGAAGAGGGGCTGTACAGAGGGCTCAAAGAGGTGTATGACCATCCTGAGCTTCTCAGAGAATACAGAGAGAAAGAGCAGCAGCGACAGGAGTTCTTCGATGAAGACAGAATCATCAATCAATTAACATCTTTATTTTGAGGATCGGTTTATGGTAAAAGTCAGTGTGATCATACCGGTATATAATGTCGAAAAGACACTTGGGCGCTGTGTCGACAGCGTGCTTTCCCAGAGCTTTACAGACTACGAGATCATTCTGGTCGACGACGGCTCTCCCGACAGAAGCGGGGAGATGTGTGACGAGTATGATAGAAAGTATAACAGTATTACCGTAATTCATAAGAAAAACGGCGGCTTGTCCGATGCCCGCAACGCCGGACTCAAAGCCGCGCGGGGAGAATATGTGATGTTTCTCGACAGCGACGACTATTTGTCGGAGGACTGTCTGGAGGTCCTGAGTGCAGAGGACGCGGATCTGGTCATCGGTATGCATGTCAAGGTGAGAAATGACGGCAGCGTCCGTTCCAAACTCCCTCTTCATTCTCCCAGGTTGATCAAAAAAGAATGCTTTGCCGAGGAGTTTCCTTCTCTTCTGGAGAGCGAACGGCTCAATTATGTCCACGGCAAGTTGTATAAAAGAGCGGTGATAACTCAGTATCAGCTGGAGTTTGAGGATGATATGCTCACCTCGGCAGAGGATACGGTGTACAATTTTACCTTTCTCCGTTTTTGTACCTCTATTTTTCTCGCAGAGAAATATATTCATTATTATGTTTTCAATTCGAACGGGTTGGCAAGAAAATACTATCCCGACAGATATCAGCGAGTCAGAAGACTGCGGCATTTTCTGGCGGATTCCGTACAGGTGATCGGGATCCGCACCGATCAGATGCAGAAAGTGCTTGACGAGCGTACGGTGCTTACTGCCGCCTATGCGCTCAAGGATATGCAGAACACTCCCGGACTTCCTACAGCGGAGCGCCGGCGATTTGCCGAGGAGATCTATCAGGATGAAGAGCTGCGCGGCGTGCTTCACTGCTCTGTCAGGAAAGAATACCGCGGTTCCGCCTATGAACAGCTGCTGCTTCTGATGGAGATCGGAAGCGGAAAGTATGTCGCGGACTTGAACAGGAAACAGCGAAAGGAACAGATGAAGAGGGCGCAAAACCGCGCTTTGATGTATCCGAAAGAAGTGTTGTACAGATTGCATATCTTCAAGAGAACGAAGTGACCGGGAAACGGTGATGAGATGAAGAAGATCCTATTTGTTTTGCCTTCCCTGGGAATAGGCGGGATGGAACGGGTGCTTGTGACACTCGTTAACCAATTGGCACAAAAAGAATACGAAGTTACGATCCTGCTGCTGAATACGGATGATGATCTTAAGGATGAGCTGGATCACAGCGTCCGCTTGATTCAAAAGCCTTATAAGGATCATCTCGGAAATAAGATTCCTTATATTCGACATAAATTCTATGATGACGGTATGTGGGAGACTCGCGCAACACCGAAAGAGCTTTATCGGTATTATATTGGTGATGAGAGATTTGACATAGAGGTCGCCTTCTTCAGAGGACTGTGCCTCAAGATCGTATCGGGCTCAACCAACAAAGACGCTGTTCATATCGCCTGGGTGCACAGTGATTTTCGCAGAGCGAGAGGCTACCGGAACAATTTCTCCGATATGCGGCAGGTATATGAGGCGTACAGTCGGTTCGACAAGGTCGTCTGCGTTTCCAAAGAAGCGAGGGACGGGTTTGTCGAGACGATCGGCGATACAGCGAACCTGACGATCATCTATAATATGCTTCCTGTCGCACAAATCATAGAAAAAGCGCAGGAGGACGCACCTTGCGATGTTCGCAGGGAGAAACTTCGGCTTGTGAATGTCGCGAGACTGGAGGACAAGATAAAAGGTCAGCTGAGGCTGATCGGCGCCGTATCAAGGCTTTGCTCGGAGGGAGAGGATATTTCTCTGACGCTGGTCGGCGGGGGACACGATGAGCAAAGGATCAAAGACGAGATCCATAAGCGCCGCGCGGCAGGATATATAGAGGCGACAGGAGAACAAAAGAATCCATATCCGTATATCAAAAACGCCGATCTGCTTGTCTGCTCTTCTTATTATGAGGGGTATAATCTCACCGTAGCGGAAGCGCTGATCTTGGGCACTCCGGTGCTTTCTACCGAGTGTACCGGTCCGTGTGAGATCCTTGATAACGGGGAGTACGGTATGATCGTAGAAAACAGCGAAGAAGGCTTGTATCGTGGACTCAAAGAGTTTTGTGATCATCCCGATCTCTTGAAGGAATACAGAGAAAAAGCAAAGAAGAGACAAGACTTTTTTAACGAAGAAAGAATTCTCAGGCAAATCGAGGATTTGTTTGGAAAGGAATGAAAAAAATGAAGCTGACGGTCATCGTGACGGTATTCAATATTGCCGAACATCTGCCGCGTTTCTTTGAAGCGATGAAAAACCAAACCTACAGCGATTATGTGCTGTTAGTGCTGGATGACGGCTCACAGGATAACAGCCTAAAGGTTTGTCGCGAATATGAAAAGCAGGACAGCCGGATCAAGGTGATCCCCTGTGAGCATTTAGGTATCGCGGGAATCAAGAACCGAGCGATGGAATATATCGATACGGAGTTTACCGCCTATGTGGACGGAGACGACTATGTTGATCCGGGATATCTCGAGCATCTGATGACGGCAAGAGAAAAGTACGACGCGGATCTGGTGGTGTCCAGAGTACAGTACCATCTGGAAGACGGTCATATCGAGGGCAGCTTCAAAGAGAGGGGAGAGATGTATATCCCCCGTGAAGAATTCAAAGAGAAACTCCCGATGCTGCTCGATGAGAGAAGACTGAATTATGTTTACGGGAAGGTCTACCGTTCCTCTCTTTTGACAAAGATCAGAGTAGAAGACGACGTCAGGCAGGGGATGGATACGATGATCAACTTCATGTATCTCTCCTATGCCGGATCGATCGTTCTGATCGACGATCTGGACTATCATTATATCCGCTACAAAAGCCGTTCGATCACCTCATACAGCGGAGACGACGCGTATTTCAGGTTATTAAGAATCAACTGCTTCGTTCAAGACAAGGCTGCACAATACGGCTATCTGACGGACGAACTGCAGAAGGTCATCGACAAGCGGATATTGCAGACGGCTTTCTGGGTGATCGATAAGATCATGAAGTCCGACGCGACTCAAGAGAAAAAGGCGGAGCAGATCACGACGATTCTCTCCAACGAGTATTATTGGGGATCCTATGAAAGACAGAAAGAAAGAAGCGCCGAGTTTGGCTTTGAGATCATAAGACCGCTCGACGGCGCGGAATATATCAAGCGCCGCAAGAAGCAGAGTCAATCCGAACAGACCAAGGAAAAGCTCCTTCGCGTCTGTCCCAAACCTCTTCTCCGTCTGTATCGCAAGGCGAAAGGAGCCCGCGATGATGAATAAACCCGATTGTTCTATTATCATCCCCGCATATAATACGGAGGATACCATATCCCGGTCGATCAGAAGTATTTTCACCGACTCAGGCGGCGATTATCGGTATGAGGTGCTTATCGTTGACGACGGATCGAGCGATAATACGGCACAAATCGTGCGGGATCTATCCGAAGAATACCCTTGTATCCGTTTGATCCAAAAAGAAAACGGGGGCGTGTCTTCCGCCAGAAATATGGGACTGAATGCCGCGCAGGGTCATTTTGTTTATTTGATGGACGCTGATGACGAGCTGATCCGTCCCGCTCTCGACAAGATCGTGCGGCGCGCTTATTCCGTGGGCGCCGATATGATGATCGCCGACTATGAACAGGTGAAAGACGATTCGGGTGAAGCGGAATACGTTGCAGCCGATCTGCCCGCGAATGAAACATTGGATGAAGCGTTTATCAGGACAAAAATCCTGCCGCTGTTCGTTGACGGAGATACCCGTACACTCAGTTCCGTTTGGAACAAACTATATGTACGGAGACTGATCTCTGACGCGGGACTGACCTTTAACGAGGGCAGGACTCACGGTGAAGACTGGGAGTTTAACATCCAATTCCTTCAAAAAGCAAAAACGATATACTATGACAACATTCTTTTGTATCGTTATGAAAACAGAGGGATCCCTAACCTGTCGAAATATAAAAAGAGTCTGGCGCAGGGATATGCGCATAGCTACCGTCTGCTGTCTGATATGATCCGTACCTATTCTCTTGATGAGAATGACAGATTGATCCAAAAGAAGCTGGAGAACAAGATCGCATACAACTTTATCTCCGTCTTGAAAATGGATGAAGTATCCTTCGAGGAAAAGAAGAATCTGCTGCGTATGGAAGAAGCCAAAGCTGTTTTCAGCGATCTGGCGGATTCGGACAGAGATACCTTGGCGGCGCTGCAGCTTTCCAGAAAAGACAAGGCGGCGTTCGGTCTGCTGAGCAGGGGAATGTTACAATTAGCTTTGAAATTGATATAATATGGAGAAAACGAAGATGGAAAAGAAATGGACAACAATCATAGAACCGAAAAAAAGGATATTTGATCTTCATCTCAAAGAGGTTTGGGA
>CAZPOG010000123.1:0-6634 GCA_964588105.1 uncultured Ruminococcus sp.
AGTTCGAGCGCGAGCCCGGCGATAACGAGTGGAAGTGCCCCAAGTGCGGCAAGATCCACCAGAAGTATGTCGGCACCTGCGGCTGCGGCGAGCCCAAGCCCAAGGAGGCGGGCCCCTACATTCCTCCGCAGGAAGTATTAGATAAGATCAAGGCGGAGCTCGAGAAGGCGTCCGCTCCCGCTGAGGCAGAGGAAGAAGCCGTTGTCGAAGCCGGCCCCGCGATCCCCGAGGTTGAACCCGGTGAGAACGAGTGGAAGTGCCCCAAGTGCGGCAAGATTCACCAGAAGTATGTCGGCACCTGCGGCTGCGGCGAGCCCAAGCCCAAGGAGGCAGGTCCCTACATTCCTCCGCAGGAGGTCCTGGATAAGATCAAAGCGGAACAGGAGAAGGCGTCCGCTCCCGCTGCGGTTGAGGAAGAAGAGGTCGTCGAAGAAGCTCCCGCAGAGCCTGAGATCGAGCCCGGTGAGAACGAGTGGAAGTGCCCCAAGTGCGGCAAGATCCACCAGAAGTATGTCGGCACCTGCGGCTGCGGCGAGCCCAAGCCCAAGGAGGCGGGCCCCTACATTCCTCCGCAGGAAGTCTTAGACAAGATCAAGGCGGAGCTCGAGAAGGCTGAGGCTGCTGCCGCTGCTGAGGAAGAGGTAGTGGAAGAAGAGCCCAAGAAGAAGGCTGACAAGAACGCAAAACCCGAGCGCGTAGCCGGCGAGAACGAGTGGAAGTGCCCGAACTGCGGCAAGATCAACCAGAACTACGTCGGCACCTGCGGCTGCGGCGCGGCAAAACCGAAGCCCGTTGTTGCGGCAGCTCCCGTATCAGAGATCCCCGATGAGATCCCCGAGCTGGAGATCGACCCGGCAGAATAAACTGAATATGAAACACAGGGGAGGGCAGCAGCCCTCCTCTTTTTTAGAGAAGAGAGAAAAGAGAAAAGATGTGGGAGGGCGCTGCCCTCACCTGAATTGTAATTGTCATTCAGAAGGAGCGAAGCGACTGAAGAATCCCCCTGTCATTAATACCGTTTGAAAAGAGACTCTCAATGCGAACGGTTGTAACAGGAAGGGGATTCTTCGACTAAACGCTTCGCGTTTTGCCCTATGGGCACCGCTCAGAATGACAATTCCTCATTCCTGATTTTCTATCCCCACAGTTTTTCCTCTTCTCTAAAATGTCGCCATCATTTTCCTCTCATATCGGTTTGATTTTCGGCAATACTGACTTTGAGGTGGTATGATGAAAGACAGAGAAATGCTCAACGCGATATTCAAGAACGCGAAGATGGGCGTGGTGGGGATCAACTCGGTCTCGCGGTATGCCGGGATGAAGCTGTGTTCGGAGCTCAAAAAACAGAAGAAGGAATACGCCGATATCTGCCGTGAGGCGCACAGGCTCCAAAGCATGAAAGACAACCCTGTTAAGGGTCTCTCCGCTTTTGCGGTCAAGGGCTCCGATATGCTCAGCAGGATGAAACTCTCCTATGACAGCTCCGACTCCAAGATCGCCGAGATGATGATCAACGGCTCGACCATGGGCATCACCAAGATCATCCGCAGCAGAAGAGCCTACGAAGGCCACGACGCGCGCGTCGATAACCTTTCCCAGAAGCTCCTCATGACCGAACAGAACAACATCGAGAGCATGAAGGGATACTTGTAGGGAACGGTCAAGACCGTTCCCTGTGAAGAGAAAAGAGAATAGAGAAGAAAGAATAGTGATGGTAACTCGCCTGCGGCTCGGACAAATTTAATAATGCTAAACAAAAAGCGGGAGCTTCGATTTTGAAACACCTGCTTTATTATTTGTACCAATAAGAATTGGGTGCGGGTGTCCCGCCCTTTTCTATTCTCTATTCTCTATTCTCTCTTCTCTCTTCACTATTATTACTTTACATTTCATTTTGGATGATATATAATGTATATGTATATTTATCATGCTTCGGAGGGTATTTGGTATGCATTATGTATTTTTGCTGGCGGTGGTATGCTTGGTCGTATACACCGTGTTCTCATTCCTCAAAAAGCCGTTCTCCAAGACGGTCCGTGTGATAACCGGCATTGCGGCTGCGGCGCTCTCGCTGATTGCGGGCGTGGTCGAGCACTCGCTTCTGAGCGTTGCGATCGGCGTGACCGTCTGTACGCTTGTCGCCATGCTGCTGGGCGTCGTCAGTGAGAAGACAAAAAACGAAGGACTGAAGAACTTCCTTCTGATCTTCTCGAAAGCGGTCGTGATGACCGTGATCGTCGAAGCGGTGGTCTTCAACTTCAACTGCTACCATCTGCTCAAAGGCGGCTATGAGAAAGCCGACCTCGATCTGAACACCGCCGCCGTGACGGGAATGACCCAAAGCGGCGAGGGCTATGTCAGCGCAGGCGATACAGCCTCTGTCGAGTTTCAAAACATTGACAAGAAGATCGGGACCATCGTTTTAGATATGCACAGTATCAGCGACAACGCGGGCGTCAATTATTCCATCGACTTTGCCGACGAGACCAACGCTTCCTATTATTTGCGTACGGGACTGGTCAAAGGCGAGGTGTGGAACAAGATCGACCAGACCAGGTACATCGTCTGTGACTTCTCCGGCAAGGTATCAAAAATCAAAATCAACCTCAGCGGCATGGGGGACGACGGCAAGAACCAAGTCACCCTCAGCGCGGTACATATCAACGATCCATATCCGTCATTATTCAACTACGCGAGATTCTTCATCATCGTGCTGTCCGCAGTATTCATCTGGATGTTCAAGCGCGCGCTGACCTTCCGCAAGGCGATCGACGCGCAGGCGTTCAACACCAAGGCGGTCACCGCGATCCTGATCCTTATCGCCGTGTTCATCTGCGTGATGATGTCAAGTATTACGATGACGTCGAGAGACTTCTCTCTTGACACCGGCAACCAGATGACCAAAGAGCTGGTAGACGCGTTTGAGGACGGACGCTCAGAGCTCGACACCGTACCCTCGGCAGAGCTGCAGGCGATGGAGAATCCCTACGACTGGAGCGCGCGCGCCGAGCAGAACGTAAGCGCCCTGTGGGATCATGTCTACTACAACGGAAAGTACTATTCCTACTACGGTATCGGACCGGTGCTGACGATCTTCTTGCCCTATCATCTGATCACGGGACATTACTTCCCTTCGATCTGGGCAACCACGATCTTTACATCACTGGGACTGATCTTCATCGGGCTGTTCTTCCATCGGCTGATGAAGAAGCTCTTCCCGGATATCCCGCTCTCGCTGTATACCGTCGCGCTGATCACCGTCTACGCATCCTGCGGCGCGTGGTACTGCACGATCATCTCCAACTTCTATGAGATCGCCCAGAGCTCGGGCTTCTGCTGTGTTGCGATCGGCGCCTACTTCTTGGTCAAGTCCAATATCTTCACCAAGGGAAAGGTCAAGCCGCACAGGCTCCTGCTCTCCTCACTGTTCTTGGCGCTGGCGGTCACCTGCCGTCCGACCACGGCGGTATGGTGTGTCGTTGCGGTGGCGTTCATCATCGCGGGCATCTTCAAGCTTAAGGGAGAAAAGGCGGACAAGAAGCAGTACATCGTCTATCTTGTCTGCGCGTTTGTGCCGTTTGTGCTGATCGGCGGCGGACAGATGATCTACAACTTCGTCCGTTTCGGCTCCTTCACCGACTTCGGTATTGACTACTCGCTGACGATCAACGACTTCACCAAGGCGGAGTATCATACCCAGCTTGCGGCGATCGGATTCTATGACTATCTCTTCGCGCCGCCTTCCTTCTCGGGAGAGTTCCCCTATATCGGCACCAACATCTCGACCCTGAGCGTCAACGGCTATTACTTTATCGCGACGAACAACGGCTGCGGTCTGCTCTTCAGAGCCCTGCCCACTTTCGCGCTCTTTGCCGCTCCGTTTGCTTTGAAATACATCAAGAAAGAGAACAAGAAGAAGGTCGCCATCCTCTTCTCACTGGTTGCCTTTGTCGCTCCCGCTGTCATCATCTTCTCGATCTGGGAGTCGGGCTACGGCGTGAGATATATGATGGACTTCGCCTTCGAGATGGTCACCTGCGCCTTCTTGGTTATCTTCATGCTCTACCGTCACCTCAAGGGCAAGGACGCCAAGCGCATTTATGAGAATATGCTACTCATCGCGATGTTTGCCGCGCTCGCCGTGTGCGTCGCGCTGACCTACTCCTACTTCTATCCCGGCAGCTATGTCACGGGTCACGAAGTCGGCTTCGAGAACTTCGCGCGGATTTTCTCGGTATTTAACACCTGATTGTTTACAAATATCTGTTGAAATCAGACAGATTATATGATAAATTATTAATAGATAAGGCTTTCCGATTCGTCGGGAAGATGGTATGAAGTCTGAAAGGGGGATCCTTATGAAACAGCAATTTGTTGTTACCATCAACCGCTCCTGCGGCTCCGGCGGAAGCACCGTCGCCAGAAAGCTTGCGTCCAAGCTGGGCGTGAACATCTATAACAAAGAGCTTCTCGACCTTGATGGCGGCGACTTCAGCGCGGACCGCCTCAGACAGGCGGACGAAAGAGTCAAGAGCTCTCTGTACGCGCGTCTGCTCAAGGACACCTACGACGGCGTGCTGATCACCGAGGATAACCCCGACTATGAGGCGTACCAAGAGCTGTTCCGCCAGCAGGCGGACGCCATCCGCCGTATCGCCGAGAGTGAGAGCTGTATCGTCGTCGGCAGATGCGCGGACTTCGTGCTAAAAGACTGCGACAACCGCGTGTCGGTATTCATCACCGCGAGAGGACACGACTGCGTCTCCCGCGAGATGGACAGGCTTTCCCTCACCAACAAAGAAGCCAAGAACCGCAGAGAGAAGATCAACGCCTACCGCGGCGCCTACTATCTGCATCACACCGGCATGGTATGGGATGCTCCCGAACACTATGACCTCGTTCTCTCCACCTCGGAGCATACCTACGACGAGTGCGCCGACATGATCGCGCAGTACCTCGAAGAAATCTTAGCAAAGGACAACGAAATTGAGTAAACAGAAAGCAAGCAAAAAGCCGGAGACGAAGACTCCGGTCAAACAGGAACCGTATCGTCCGAAGAAGAGTCATAAGAAAGAACTGCTCATCGCGCTGATCGTATCGGTCGTTCTGCTCGGTATCGTGATAGCAGCGACCCTGATCTACCAGAACTACCGCCATGTGCAGTTTGAGCCGATCGCGCTGATCGTCGCCGACGCCGTCGGATTTTTGATCACCTTCGCGATCGTGTACCATTTCGTCAAGAGACCCGAAGACGAAAACCAACTGTAAAGAGTATATCGACAGAGACCGTCACGCTTTCGCGCGGCGGTTTTTTGTTTTGGTTGGGGTTTTTGACCGTAGGGAACGATGCCCACATCGTTCCGAAACATTGTTATTATTACGACGTTTATTACAAGGTTACTCCCGTTGGTCGAACAATTAATAGGTCCCCTCCGTCAGCCTGAGGGCTGACACCTCCCCTAAGCTGTAGGGGAGGCACGGCACGATGAGACTCCCCTGACAGGAAATTCCCCTGATAGGGGAAATGTCGGCAAAGCCGACAAAAGGGTTGCCGTTCTCGCTTAGAGAAAGATGGGCAAAGCCCAGAGGGGTGGGCTGTCCTCGCTGAGAGGAGGCATCGTGCCCTACGACCCTTTTCAACTGGTATTATCGACAGGGGGATTCTTCGGGGCTAAAGCCCCTCTGAATGACAAAAACAATACCTTATTCCTCATTCCTAACTCCTAATTTCCGAAAAGTTGCATAAAAGTATGCAACTTTTTCTTTTTTATCGCCATAGGTGAAATACTTTATAGGAGGTCATTATGAAACAACCGAAAGGATTCTTCACCTATTTTCATCACGCGGAGGTTATTGATCAGCTGACAGACGCGCAGGCGGGCAGGGTCTACAAGGCGCTGATGCGCTACGGACTGACGGGAGAACTGCCCGACTTTGAGGACGACGGGATGTGTCAGGTCGCTTTCACGATGCTGAGGGTCGAGATCGACTACAACGCTGAGATGTACCGCAAGAAATGCGAAAAGAACCAAGAGATCGCAAGAGAACGTGAAAAGAAAAAACGCGCTGAAAAAGAGACAGCTTTATCCGACTAAAGCACGTTTGTGTACGAACGTTACCATATAAAGAAAAGACAACGTCAAAGTCAAGGAGAAAGGTTAAAAGAAAAGATAACGACAATGATCACGACAAAATCAATGAAATGGAATGATCAGGAAAAAAGAAAGAAAGGACAAATGACGCTGACTTTTCCACATGTCAACATATCTGCTGAAAACCACTTTATTGTCATTCAGAGGGAGCACCGCGACCGAAGAATCCCCTTGTCATTAATATCGGTTGCTTAAGGAAGGGGATTGCCACGTCTCGTCGTCGCTCGCTGTGCTTACCGAGAACGGTCAGGCGTGACCATTCTCTTGCTCGCGTTGCGGCTCCTCCTCTCCCCAAAAAGCAGGGACTTTTCGGGGACCCCTATATGCACTCCTCGCAATGACTGCATTTTTGTCATTCAGAGCGCAGCGAAGAATCCCCTTGTCATTACTACTGTCTGATGAGGGACTCTCAATGTGAACGGTCGTAACAAGAAGGGGATTGCCACGTCGTAACCGCAAGGGTCACTCCTCGCAATGACTGC
>CAZPOG010000124.1:0-6561 GCA_964588105.1 uncultured Ruminococcus sp.
GCGCGGGGAGGCTCGGTGATCGTCTCCGCAGCGGCAGGCTCCGGCAAAACCTCTGTGCTGACCGAGAGAGTAGTCAGAATGATCACAGAAGACGGCGTAGACGCCGACAGGATCTTGGTGGTCACCTACACCAAGGCGGCAGCTGCCGAGGTGCGCGGCAGGATCCGTTCCGCCTTGGACAAGCTGGTCCGGCAATCTCCCGACAACCCCGTGTATCTGCGCCAGCAGGCGCTGTTGAATAAGGCGCATATCTCTACCGTTGATTCCTTCTTTTCTTCTCTGGTCAAGGAGTTTTTCTACGCGCTGAATATTGACAGGAATTTCCGCATTGCCGAAGAAGGAGAGCTTGATCTGATCAAAGCGGACGCGCTGAATCTCACCTTGGACGAACTGTACTCCGACGGTGATCCGAAGTTCTTAGCTCTGGTAGATTTCTTCTCTTCAGCGCGCGATGACAGGGCTTTGTGTGAGAACATCCTGAGAATCTATAACTATGTCAGAACGCTGTCTTTTCCCAATCGGTGGATGGACGAAAAGCTGTCCGAATATGAGAATTTCACCTGTGTCGGCGACTCTGTGTTCGCAGGGATCATTTTTGACTATACCGCGCAGGCGCTTGCCTATATCAAGAATCTTATCAATGCGGGAATGGATAAGATTTCTTACGATGAAACCCTGAACCAAAAACTGTATCCTGTTTTTGAAGAGCTGGAAACACTGACGGAAAAGCTCAGCGAGGCGCTGCCTGAGAAGAACTGGGACAAGCTGCATGAAATACTTTCTGCTTTTGCTCCCATGACGTTCCCGAGGCTCAAGAACACTCCCGAGAAAGTTGCCGCAAAAGCGGACCGTGACGCCTGTCTGGACACGGTGAAAGAACTGCAGGAGCTGTATAAGCAGGATGAGCTTTCTTGCCTGTATGATATCGAGATCATCAAAGACAACACCGCCCAACTGTTCAAAGCGGTCAGGCTGTTCTCACAGAACTTCTCTGCGATGAAGGAGACGCGATCCCTCGCCGACTTCTCCGATCTGAGTCACTGGGCGATCCGACTGGTGATCGACGAACAAACAGGGAAAAAGAGCACTGTCGCAAAAGAGATCTCTTCCCGTTTTGACGAGATCCTGATCGACGAATTCCAGGACGCGAATGACATCCAGTACACGATTTTCAAGGCGATCTCGAACGAGGAGAACAATCTTTTTGTCGTCGGCGACGTCAAGCAGAGTATCTATACCTTCCGTCAGGCGCGTCCGGAATTATTCTTAGAAAGAAAAAACAATTCCACATTATATACTCCGGAGCATCCGGTATTTCCCGCAAAAATAATTCTCGAAAAGAATTTTAGAAGTGCAAAGGATATTCTCTCCGCCACCAACTTTTTCTTCTCCAAGCTGATGAGCCGTTCGGTAGGCGACATCGACTATAACGAGGAGGAGATGCTTTATCCCGGCGCGGAATATCCCGAGTCCGCCATCCCGCGCATTGAGCTTGATGTGCTCAACTATATATCGATGGAAGAGCCTTCCTCTGTCGAAGCGGAGGCAAACTTCATTGCGGAAAGAATACTGGAGCTGACCCATCCGAAAAACGGAGAAAGAGCGTATCAGTACTCCGATATTGCTGTGCTGATGCGAAAGGAGAAGGGGATCACCCCTGTGTTCGGCGAGGTGCTGAAGCGTTACGGTATCCCCACCGACACTGCCAAAACAGGAAAGTTCCTTGAGTCGATGGAGATCATCCTGATCCTCAACTTCCTTCGTGTGATCAATAACCCTGCGCTGGATATTGAGCTTTTGTCGGTGCTGATGAGTCCCGTGTTCGGCTTTGACGAGGATGATATGGCACGGATCCGTTTAGGCAGTAAGGGTACTTCCCTTTATGCCGCGGTGCTCAAAGACAGCGAGAACGGCAACAAGAAGTCTACTGACTTTCTCACGGAGTTTTCCTACTATCGTGATCTCTCGCTCTCTGTGCCGATGTCACAGCTGATATCCGTGATCTATGACCGATCCTTTGTCTCGGCGATCCTGTCCGCTGTATCGGAATCTCCCATGGCATCACAAAACCTCAGAGTATTTCTCGATCACGCGAGAAGCTATGAACAGAACACCGGCAGAGGACTGTCGTCCTTTATCACCTATATTGACCGTCTGTTTGAAGAGGGAACGGATCTCATGGGCGCTGTCGCATCACAGGATCCCACCCGCAACGCGGTCAAACTGATGAGCGTTCATTCCAGCAAGGGTTTGGAATTTCCGGTATGCTTTCTTTCCAATACCGCCGACGCTTTTATCTCCGACGCAGGCAAGGATGTACTGCTTCACCCCGACTTCGGTATTGCGCTGAAGCGTAGGGATACCGCGCTGAATATTACGTATAATACTCTACCGCGTAAGGCGCTCTCTTTAGAGCTCAAACGAGCCGAAAAGAGCGAGGAGCTGCGGATCCTCTATGTCGGTATGACAAGAGCGAAAGAGAAGCTGATCATGACCTGCTCTTATCAGCACCCGAATAAATATCTGCAAAGCATCGCGTCCAAGCTTTCTTCATACAACCGGATCCCCCCGTTTGTTGTCAGATCCGCGAACAAAAGCTCCGACTGGATCCTGATGTGCGCGATGCTCCATCCCGACGGCAAAGCGCTCAGAGAAGCCGCCGGCGCGTGGTGCTCTCAGGATAGGTCCTCCGATTTTCCGATGACGGTGAACCTGATCGATTCACCCCTACATGAATCGTATGAAGAAGAGCAGAACGAAGATACTGCGGCTGTTCCCGCCGAGCGTCTTGACGAGAAGATCACACAGGCGATCGACCGTCACAGCGCTTTCTCCTATCCTTATGAAGAGCTGCTTTCGCTTCCGGTGAAGGTTGCGGCGTCCGAACTGGCGCACAAGCTCTCCGACAAAGCCTTTGAGAGGATCCTTTCCACTCCCGCCTTTATGCAGGAGCTCAAACTCACCGCCGCCGACCGCGGCACGGCGCTGCACGCCTTTATGCAGTATACCGATTTTGCCAAAGCGAGAGAGGATATCGCAGAAGAGATCAAACGTCTGACCAACGAAGGTTATCTGACGGAGGTTCAGGCGCAGAGCATTGATATCGAAAAGGCGTCCGCCTTTATCCGCTCGCCTCTTGTCGACCGGTGTATTGCTTCCGATCAGGTCTATAAGGAATATCGCTTCACTGTAGAGATCCCTGCGTTTTATGTCAAGCCGTCTCTGCCCGAGCAGTTCAAAGATGAGACGATCATTCTTCAGGGCGCGGTAGACCTTGCTTTTGTCGAAGACGGCAAGCTTGTCATCGTCGACTACAAGACCGATCGTGTCAAAAGACCCAATGAGCTGGTCGATATTTATTCTTCCCAGCTGTTACTGTATAAAAAGGCATTGCAGGAATGTTTGCTTACGGAGGTTTCAGAGTGTCTGATCTACTCGGTATATCTTTCACAAGAAATTTCAGTCGACAATGCAACATTTTGAAATAATACAGGGTATTATTGATAAAAAAGTGATTTTTCACAATACAAGGAGGTTATCCTATGTCAAAGAAATCTGTCAGAATCTTAGCTTTTGTTTTCAGCGTGTTACTGGTTATCGGGATGCTCTGCGCATGCTCGTCATCGGACGGCGGTTCATACAACACAGAGAGATCCTATGATTCCTACGAGTATTCGGACGAAGGCTACGCCGCATATGATGAAGACTCGGGCGGCGCAAGTTCAAGCGGGAGCACCGGCGCCGATACCGCGCAGGATATCACCAACACCAACCGCAAGATCATCGAGAAGTATACCTACAGTCTGGAGACTAAGACCTACGACACCTTTATCTCGGATCTTGAAGCGCAGATCAATACACTCGGCGGATATATCGCTTCTCTTGACTCATCACAGACTTCATCGTCGAGCTATATTCACAGCTCATATACTGTTAAAATTCCTTCAGAGAAAAAAGATGAGTTCAGAACCTTTATCAGTGAAAACGCCAATATTATCTCATCTTCTATCGACACCGAGGATGTAACCCTGCAGTATATCGATGTGGACGCCCGACTCAACTCGCTTCGTCTGGAGCAGGAATCCTTGGAGACCCTGCTGAAGAATGCGAATTCCGTTTCCGATATCATCGATCTGCAGGAACGCCTTTCCGAAGTGATCTATGAGATCGAGTACTATGAGTCCCAGAAGCGCGCGCTGAGTGCGGAAGTTGACTACACCACCTTCTATCTGACTGTAAAAGAGGTTGAGCATGAGACCGTAAAAGAGGAAGAATCTGTATGGCAGAGGATCGGTTCCAATCTGGAAGTGAATTTTGCCGGCTTCGGTGAATTCTTCAAGGAACTGTTCATCGGTATCATCAGCCTCCTGCCGCTTTGGATCGTGCTCGGCGTAAACGGCCTGATCGTTTTCTTCATCGTCAAGTTCAGCCGCAAAGCTGCGAAGAAGAAAAGAGAAGCGCGAGAGAAGGATATGAAGGAGCATCCGGAAAAGTATGCGCCTAAAGCGCCTTATTATCCGCAGTATGCAGCGAAAACATATCCGCAGCAGATGTATACCCGACCGCCCGTTGCTGCTGTCGCGCAGACAGCAGAGCACAAACCGGTTGATGAAACTTCCGAAGTGAAGGAAGAAACAGCAGAAAAGGAATCGAACGAACAGGAGAATGACAAGAAGCCCGAAAACGAAGAAAAGACCTCAGAAGAATAAAATCGAATAGATAACCATATACAGAGCCGGCTTGATAGGAGCCGGTTCTGTTTTCTTGAAAAAGCTTATGAAGCTTTGTTTTTCTGAAAACGTCTTGCAAAAACCGATACCATATGGTACTATTTATCTAAAGCGCATCCTATTTTTGAAATGCGCCTTTTGTATTATTTCGATCGAACCGGGAGGTTTTGATATGACGCCAAACACATCACAGGAGAAAAACCGTTACTGCGCTGCCTGCGGTACGAAAATGGAGAAGAATAATGATCGCTGTCCTTCGTGCAAAGCGTTAGGTGGAAATGTTGATATACAAGGCTTGCCCGAGGTCGGTGCGGGCGGAGTAGGCTATGCCAAGGATCTTAGCGATCCGGGATTTCATAAGCTCAAAGGGAAAACCCGCATCATTACGCTTGTATTTATCTTTGCCTTATCGGTGATTCTCGCTGTCGTTCTGCTGATCCTAAAGGTGAGCCCGATCATGGCGGCGGCTGTGGCGGGAGCGCTGTTTGTGGTTATCGCGGTTCCTTATCTGCTGTCCACACGCAGAAAAAAGTCGTGGGAAGGCACGGTAGAGGAGAAGAAAATCCTCTCCGCAATGAGCAGATATGATAATCTGAATACCAGACATAAATACAGGATTATTTTTAAAACCACTGACGGCAAGCGCAAGGTATGGACCGATGATCATCTTTACGCTCGTGTTTTTGGTTATCTTAACGAAGGGGATCGCGTGCGGTATATCGGGCAGATCGGTACCAAATGCGCTTTTGAAAAATATGACAAGTCGGCGGACATAGAGATTATGTGTGTCAGCTGCTGCGCGTTGAATGACGCGCGTCAAAAGTACTGCGTCACCTGCGGCTGTCTGCTTCCCAAGGGTCAGCCTGTCTTCAGATGATAGGATAACAAAAGCATGACTAAGAGAAAGATCAGAGTCGCTACGGCTCTGATTTTTGTTTGCGATTTTAAAATCCGGACAAAGTATGATGATTCCTATCTGAATCAAATTTGCGGGATTTTTGTCGGATTTACTTCATTTTATTATTGTAATCGGCTTTGATTTATGTTATCATAAATGTGTATAAGCAAAAAACTATTAATGCCGAAAGGATGAATATTATGGTAGTAAGGGACATTATCAACATACTCGACGGTACCGTTATCTGTGAGGGCGACCTCGATGTAGAAATCAAGACCGCCTGCGGCTCCGATATGATGAGCGACGTGCTGGCGTTTGTCAAGGATCAGTCCGTTCTTCTGACCGGTCTTGTCAATCCTCAGGTGGTGCGCACCGCCGAGATGATGGATATGGCGTGTATCGTGTTTGTCAGAGGTAAGTATCCGGACCAGTCGATCATCTCTCTCGCGGAGAGCAGGGGCATCACCCTGATCCAGACTCGCTACAGAATGTTCACTGCCTGCGGTAAGCTGTACGAGGGAGGTCTCTCGGGAGGTACTGCGGTATGAGCAACTGTATCCATCTGCACTACGACGTCTCCGGCGACGACTTTACCCGCGCGGGAGAGGCGTCCGGCGCTGTGAAGAAGCGTCTGAAAGCGCTGGGTTATAACACCGACGCGATCCGCAGAGTCGCTATCGCAATGTACGAGGCGGAGATCAATATGGTGATCCATGCCGAAGGCGGCTTTACCGATATCGACATCTATCCCGACCGTGTGGAGATCATTCTCTGTGATAAGGGCCCCGGTATCCCCGATGTAGACAAGGCAATGCAGGAGGGCTTTTCCACCGCGCCCGTATTTTGTTGTGTTGGTATAATATCCCCATCATACAGGACGGAGTTTTCTTCATGACCAACCAAGACAAACTGAAGGAACTATGGTTAAGGGCT
>CAZPOG010000125.1:0-6422 GCA_964588105.1 uncultured Ruminococcus sp.
AGATGCCCTGGGCGGTCTCGGGCCGCAGGTAGACGGTGTTCTTGGCGTCCTCGGTAACGCCCTGGAAGGTCTTGAACATCAGGTTGAACTGACGGATATCGGTGAAGTTATGCTTGCCGCAGTCGGGGCAGGGGATCGCCTTCTCCTTGATGTAGTCCATCATCTGCTCGTTGGACCAGCCGGCGACGTTGGTACCGTCAAAGTCTTCGATCAGGTTGTCGGCTCTGTGGCGGGTGTGACATTCCTTACAGTCCATCAAAGGATCGGAGAAGCCGCCGAGGTGACCCGAGGCGATCCATGTCTGAGGATTCATCAGGATCGCGGAGTCAAGACCGACGTTATACTTGTTCTCCTGTACGAACTTCTTGAGCCATGCTTTTTTGATATTATTCTTCAGCTCCGCGCCCAGAGGACCGTAGTCCCATGTATTGGCAAGACCGCCGTAGATTTCCGATCCGGGATATACAAAGCCTCTGCCTTTGCATAAGGAGACGATTTTTTCCATTGTTTTTTCCGTATTTTTCATTTTTTCCTCCATTGAACAGCTGTCATTCTGAGGGAGCACGGCGACCGTGAGAATCCCCTTCCTCCAACTAACGGTTGCTGATAGAAGGGGATTGCGACGTCGGAGCAAGTCCTCCTCGCAATGACCTTGGTTTTTTAGCCATTATCTATAGTACCTTTTTCTCTTTCGCTTGTCAAGGCTGTGAAAACCGACAAAATTAACAAAAATCGGCTTTAATTCCCATATGGCACCAAAGAAGCGGATGAAAGTAGTAAGATATTGGACGGTAAATCTTTTAATTCGGTACCGTGATGCCGACAAGGATGAGCAACAACAGTCTGATTTTATGCCTTGTCGTGTATTGCGACGAGGTATTTTTTATGGTCCACAAGTCACAGCTTCTGACAAGTGAAGACATTTCAAGGATCCTCAGACGTATCTCTCACCAGATCGTCGAGAAGAACCATGGTACAGAGGATCTGTGCCTGATCGGTATCAAGACCAGAGGCGTGCCGCTGGCAAAAAGGCTATCCGAGAACATCCGCATGATCGAGGGATCCGTCATTCCGGTAGGTGAGTTGGATATCACGCTCTACCGCGACGATCTCAAGCAGATCGCCAAAACGCCCGAGGTCAAAGGTACCAAGGTCGACTTCTCCGTAGAGGGAAAGACCGTTGTGTTGGTGGACGACGTGATCTTTACCGGACGTACCGCGAGAGCGGCGCTCGACGCGGTGATGAAGCTGGGCAGACCGTCGAAGATCCAGCTGTGCGCGCTGATCGACCGCGGACACTCTGAACTCCCCATCAAGGCGAACTTTGTCGGGAAGAACATCCCCACCTCTCTCGACGAGGTAGTCGCCGTCAAGCTCACCGATACCGACGGTGAAGAGGGAGTACACCTCTTTTCTAAGTGAATAGTGAATAATGAATAGTGAAGGGCGGGACACCCGCACCCGAATGGAATATGGTCATTCAGAGGGAGCGTAGCGACCGAAGAATCCCCTTCCTATTACGACCGGTAGGATGATGAATAATGAACGTTATGCAGCGAATCGTTGCGGGAGGGCGCTGCCCTCGCCCGATTGATATGTTATCCATAGGGGATCAGGGATCAGGAATGAGGAATTAAAATAATTCCTAATTCCTAACTCCTCATTCCTAATTAAAATATTTAGGGGGTAAATTCTAATGAAAATGATTTACAATGTCAAGGACAAGCCCAAGTTCGGACAGCTGATCGTTTTTGCGTTCCAGCAGCTGCTCGCGATCATGGCGGCTACCATCGCTGTCCCGATGATCGTCGGCAACGGCATGAGCACATCTGCAGCTCTGTTCGGCGCAGGTATCGGCACACTGGTATATGTGCTGTTTACCAAGGCGAAGAGCCCTGTATTCTTAGGATCTTCCTTCGCGTTCCTCGGACCGATGTTCGCGGCTTTTTCCGGCGCGGCTTCCATGGGTCTGGGCTATATCGGCCTGATCATCGGTGCGGTCCTCGCGGGTCTTGTCTATGTCATCATCTCTCTGATCGTTAAGATTGCAGGCGTAAAGTGGATCAACAAGATCATGCCCGCAGTCGTTATCGGCCCGATCGTTGCGATCATCGGTCTTTCTCTGGCCGGCAACGCAATCAGCGATCTGACTAAGGTCAACTACACCGAGGCGCTTGACGTTTCCTCTCTGACGATCGTTGAGCAGCAGACCACCCTTGACGGCGAGGCCGTAGACGCTGTTAAGGTTGCGGTAGATGATGAGAAGAATCCGATCGACTCTATCACAGTCACAACAGACGAAGAGACCGGTGAGGTCTCTGCTACCACCCAGCCCGGTTCACCTTATGTCGCGATTATCTGCGGTTTGGTAACATTAGCGGTCGTTATGCTTTGCTCCGTTTACGGCAAGAAGATGTCCAGACTGATTCCGTTTATTATCGGTATCTTGGCGGGTTATGCCTGCGCGACGATCTTCTACTTCATCGGTAAGGCGACAGGCAACGGCGCGCTGATGGTCATCGACTATTCCGCTTTGATCAACAACTTCAAGGAGATCAGCTTCTCGAGCTTTATCGCGCTGCCTGACTTCTCCTTCCTCAAGGCGTTCGGCTCCTTCGGCGAGCTCAACACCTCTTACTTCAGCACCATTTTTGTCGCGTATGTTCCGGTTGCGTTTGTTGTATTTGCAGAGCATATTGCCGACCACAAGAACCTCTCCTCCATCATCGAGCAGGATCTGCTTGAGGATCCGGGTCTGTCCAGAACCCTCCTCGGCGACGGCGTCGGTTCTATGGTAGGCGCGTTCTTCGGCGGCTGCCCCAACACCACCTACGGCGAGTCGATCGGCTGTGTCGCGATCACCAAGAACGCTTCTGTAAGAACTATCATCTGCACAGCGTTTGAGGCAATGATCATCGCGTTCATCGCGCCGTTCGTTGCGTTCCTTTCCACTATTCCGTCCTGTGTCATGGGCGGCGTATGTATTGCGCTGTACGGCTTTATCGCGGTATCCGGTCTGAAGATGCTCCAGAAGGTCAACCTCGACGACAACCGCAATCTCTTCACCGCTTCCGTGATCCTGATCGCGGGCGTAGGCGGATTCGCGCTGACCTTCGGCAAGGTCACTCTGACCACCGTTGCTTGCGCGCTGATCCTCGGCGTCCTGACCAACTTCATGCTCAGCGGCAAGAAGAACAAGGAAGAAGCAACAGAAGAATAATCCTTATTTGCGAAGGTATATTTTTAACAAAGGCGTCCGAAAGGGCGCCTTTTTATAATGAATAATGAATATTGAAGAATGAATAATGGTGGTCACTCGCTTTGCTCGAACAATCATAATATAATCGGGTGAGGGCGAAGCCCTCCCTTGACTGTTCATTGTTCATTATTCGTTGTTCATCGTTTTGTATCTTATACCACAAATGTGGTGAAATGTGTGGTTGTTTGACGAAGGTTATTGTGGTATAATGCTTTACGGATTACGATAAGGAAAACGGGTGTATTATGAAAGTATGTATGGTCTGCGACGTGCTGGGAGAAGAGAACAACGGCACCACCGTCGCAGCAATGAATCTGATACGTTCTCTCAGAGCAAAAGGGCATCATGTGACCGTCGTCTGTCCCGACCAGAACCGCAGAGGGACGGAAGGCTATGTGATCGTTGACAAGCTCAACTTAGGCCCTCTCAACGGCTATCTGGAGAAAAACGGCGTGACCCTCTCGAGAGCGAACAAGAAGCTGCTCGAGCCGGTGATCCAAGACGCGGACGTCGTTCATCTTTTAGTGCCGTTCGCGCTTGCCAACGCCGCTTTACATATCGCGAGGAAATACGAAAAGCCGGTGACGGCTTCTTTCCACGCGCAGGCGGAGAATATCACCTCACACTTTTTCATGAAGGACTTTGAGGTCGCGAACAAGATCGCGTATCTGCAAATGTACTACGCGACCTATCGCCATGTGGACGCGGTGCATTATCCGACCGAGTTCATCCGCGACGTGTTTGAAAACGCTGTCGGACACAAGACCAACGCCTATGTGATCTCAAACGGCGTGGGCGAACGCTTCAAAAAAACGGGCGCGAAGAAGCCCGCTGAGTTCAAGAACAGATTTGTGGTCCTCTTCTCGGGCAGATATTCCAAAGAGAAGAGCCACTGTGTGCTGATCGACGCGGTCGCGCTCTCCAAGTTTGAGGGCAGGATCCAGCTGATCTTCGCGGGCGACGGTCCTTTGAAGGATAAGCTCAAATCCTATTCCAAAAAGCTGACCAACCGTCCCGTGTTCGCGTTCTTCCCGCATAAGCAGATGCTTAACGTGCTCAATTACGCCGATCTCTATGTCCATCCCGCCGAGATCGAGATCGAAGCGATCGCGTGTTTGGAAGCGATCGCCTGCGGTCAGGTACCGATCATTTCAGATTCCGAGAGAAGCGCTACCAAGAAGTTCGCCCTCGATGAAAGAAACCTCTTTGAAGCGAACAACCCGCAGTCACTCGCAGAGAAGATCGACTTCTTCATCGAGAATCCCGCTGTCTTAGAGGAGTACAGAGAACGCTATCAAGGCATGGCAGAGGAGTATTCCCAGAAGGTGTGCATGGATCGGATGGAGCAGATGCTCTTTGACGTTGTGGAGAAGAAGCGTCGTCATGGTTAAAGAATATTATTACAAGGACGAGCTCACCGAGGACTTTGCCGCCACCAACGGGAAGATCGGCAAGGACGTCGTCGACGGTACCTATCGGTACTCGAGAAATTCGATCGGTTGGAAGATAATCTCCTTTATCGTCTATCGGATCTTTGTCACGCCGCTGGTATGGGCGTATGTGAAGCTATGGCTGGGCATCACGGTGAAGAACCGCAAAGCTTTGAAAGGCCTCAAGGGGTGTTTCCTCTATCTCAACCACACGCAGGATATCTGCGACGCGTTCATCCCCACGATCGCAACGTTCCCGAAGAAGGCGTACATCGTCACGGGACCCGAGGCGGTGTCGATCAAGGGCATCCGTCTGTTGGTCGCGATGCTTGGGGCGATCCCGCTGCCCACTACCTTCTCGGCAGCAAAAGGCTATGAGAAGAAACTAAGCGAGGCAATCGAAGAAGGTGCCGCGGTCACGATCTATCCCGAGGCGCATATCTGGCCGTACTGCAATTTTGTCAGACATTTTTCTGAAAAGTCGTTCTCCTATCCGTACAAGACGGACGCGCCTGTGGTAGCGGGCGTGGTGGTCTACCGTCAGAGAAAGCTCTTCAAAAACGCTCACCCGCGCGCGGCGGTGTATCTCTCCGATCCCATCTATCCCGATAAGACGCTCAAAGAGAGAGAAGCGAGACTCAAGCTGCGCGATCAGGCATATGACTTCATGTCCCGCACCGCGAAAGAACAGCACAGCTATGAGTATATCCGGTATACAAAAGTTGAAATTCAGTCGTAGGGCAAGGCGCCTTCGACTTGCCGAACTTGACTTTCGCCGTGTCATTACGACTGTCTGCAAAAAGAAGGGGATTGCCGCGGCTCCTCTGGCGCCTCGCAATGACGTTTAATACATACAAGAAAAACCGCCGAGCGCTCGGCGGTTTTGTTATATCCGAATTATGTTTATCAGAGCATCGGACCTGCTTTGACGAGAGCCTTGCCGGCTTCGTTGGTCTCATACTTCTTGAAGTTCTTGATGAATCTCTCGGCGAGATCCTTTGCCTTCTCGTCCCATACGGAGGGATCGGCATAGGTATCTCTGGGATCGAGGATGCCGGTGTCGACGCCCTCGAGCTCGGTCGGTACTTCAAAGTTGAAGTAGGGGATCATCTTGGTCGGAGCGTCCTTGATCGCGCCTCCGAGGATCGCGTCGATGATGCCGCGGGTATCCTTGATGGTGATGCGCTTGCCGGTGCCGTTCCAGCCGGTGTTGACCAGATACGCCTTCGCGCCTGATTTCTCCATACGCTTGACGAGCTCTTCTGCGTACTTGGTGGGATGCAGCTCTAAGAAAGCCTGGCCGAAGCACGCGGAGAAGGTAGGAGTGGGCTCGGTGATGCCGCGCTCGGTACCCGCTAACTTCGCGGTAAAGCCGGAGAGGAAGTAATACTGACACTGCTCGGGAGTCAGGATCGACACGGGGGGCAGTACGCCGAACGCGTCGGCGGAGAGGAAGATCACGTTCTCAGCGGCGGGGCCTGCGGAGATACCGTTAACCTTCTTCGCAATCTTCTCGATATGCTCGATCGGATAGGAGACACGGGTGTTCTCGGTAACGCTCTTGTCGTCGAAGTCGATCTTGCCGTTCTCGTCTACGGTAACGTTCTCGAGGAGCGCGTTTCTCTTGATCGCATTATAGATGTCGGGCTCACTCTCTTTGTCGAGACCTATGACCTTCGCGTAGCAGCCGCCCTCAAAGTTGAAGACGCCGTTGTCGTCCCAGCCGTGCTCGT
>CAZPOG010000126.1:0-6398 GCA_964588105.1 uncultured Ruminococcus sp.
AGTGGGGATATTTTCCTCCGATCTCGGAGGTCTCATATGAAGAGCTCGCTGCCTGCAAAAATCGGGATAAGATTAAGATCATCTGGGTGAGCCGGTTTATCCCGCTCAAGCATCCCGAAGAGATCATCGCCTTGGCAAAAATGCTGAAAAAGGACAACTTCTCCTTTGAGATAGAGATGCTCGGTATCGGTGAGCTCAGAGAAGAGTATGAGAACATCGTCAAAGAAGAGAAGCTCGATGATGTGATCCGCTTTTCGGGACCTTTCTCCCCGCAAGAAGTGCTGGAGCATATGAAGTGTTCCGATATCTTCCTGTTCACCTCCGACAAGAACGAGGGCTGGGGCGCGGTGATGAACGAGGCGATGTCCTGTGCGTGCGCGCCGGTCGCCTGCCGCGAGATCGGTTCCGTGCCGTATCTGATCCGACACGGAGAGAACGGACTGGTCTATGACAAGAGGGGAAAGAACTCCTTGTATCATAACGTTAAAATTCTAATAGAGAATAATAACATCAGAGAAAAGATTCAGAAAAACGCCTGTCGGACGATGGCAGAGGTCTGGAACGCCGAAACGGCGGCAGAGCGCCTGCTGTGTCTGATTGATTGTATACAAAACGGCAGGGAGACGCCCTACACCTACGGCCCCTGCAGCAGAGACTGATTAACATACGGAGAAAATGATGAAGCTGTTGTATGTCACGCAAATGTATCCAAGTGAAGAGCTGCCGCAGTATTGTGTGTTTCTGCATTTGCAGGTAAAGGCGCTGATCCGAAACGGTGTGAAAATCACCGTAGTGATCCCGACAGTGGAAAGAGAATCCTGCCGGACGCAGTATGACGGCGTGGATGTCGTCTACCTGCGTTATCAAGATTACAGCAGAAGCGTAATGTATCCTCTGGTTTGCCGACAGCTGAAAAAAGAGCTGGGGCGTTTTGAGGATGTTTCACAGTATGACGCGGTGTACGCGATCCATGCTCCCGCAAGTGTTCTGGACTTTGCGAGAAGCGCTGCAAGGTCCGCGAAGAAGCCCCTGGTCGTACACTATCGCGGATATAATATATTTGAAGAGTATAACAAAGAACCCAAGGTGTTTTTGAGCAATCCCGAAAAGGTCAGAGAGAAGGTTGTCAGGGCGTCGGCGCTGAGCATCGGCGTCAGCAAAAAGACGGTCGATATCATTACCAATCGGTTTGCGGACGCTCCCGTCGCCGTGGTGTATAACGGAGTGGATTCCGAGTTATTCTCCTGCGATCATCAGGCGGATCCTCACGACGGGATACGGCTGTTATGCGTTGCTAACCTGATTCCTATCAAAGGTCATAAATACTTATTTGACGCGGTCAGGCAGATCTTACAAAAGCATGACGATCTGCGACTGACGACGGATATCGTCGGACGGGGTTCTTATGAAAAAGAGCTGAGAAGCTATGTGGAAGATAACCAGATCCGCGGGGTGAAATTTCACGGATATGTCGGTCACGAAGAGGTGGCGCGGTTTGTGCAGTCGACGGATATTTTTGTGCTTCCTTCGGTGTACGAATCGTTCGGAAACGTTTGTCTTGAAGCGATGGCATGTCAAAAGCCTGTCGTGATTTTTGAGGGACAGGGTATCGATGAGCTGATCGAAGACGGCGTCAGCGGTATGGTCGCGAAGAAGGCGGATACCGCGGATCTCGCCGAGAAGATCGAGCGGCTGATTGATGATCCCGCTCTTCGGGAAACCATTGCCGAAAACGCGCGTATAACCGCGAAGCAATATACATGGGACGCTTCGGCGAAGAATATCATCAAGGCGCTTGAAGGAGTTATTTAGGTTGAAAAAAATCAGTGTTGTGATCCCAAGCTACAACTCCATAAAATATCTCACTCAGTGTGTGGGATCGGTGCTTTCGCAGACCTTCAGAGATTTCGAGATCATTCTCGTTGACGACGGATCTATTGACGGCAGCGAAAAGCTGTGTGACGAGTATGCGGCGAAGTATCCTTTTATCCGCGTGATCCATCAGGAGAACGCAGGCGCTTCCGCGGCAAGAAACGCAGGACTCAGAGAAGCGCAGGGAGAGTATATTCACTTTATCGATGCTGATGATATGCTCAGCGGCGATCATGTGTATTCAGAGCTTTTTGACGCCGCTCTCGACGGAGAGAATCAGATCATTTTCTTTCGCAGAGAACGCTTTGTCGAAGGCAAAGAGGGGATAGACGCCGTACAGCCGGAATATCGCGCAGAGGGCTGCTATCGGGGCGATGTACTCGGATATGTGCTCAAAGAGCAGTATCCGATGACGCTGACCTGTCCCGTGAATAAGATTTTTCTTAATAGCTTTCTTATATCCAATGACCTTTTCTTTCGAAAAGGGCTGGAGCACGAAGAGGATGAATGGCTGCCTCGTGTGATCGCCTGCGCCGATCGGGTTTGGTTTGATAAGGGCGTTTACTACACCGTCAGAAACCACCCCGAGTCGATGTCCCGCACCGTAAACGAAGAGAAGGATACAGCACGTGCCTGCTCCAAGGTGATCATCGCCGCGACCGGTATGGCATTTATGGAGGAGAAGAAGCTCGATCAAAAGACGATGTCGCTGGCGGCAACGTATTATTGGGATTATCTGACAGACGCTTGTGTCGCCTGTACAAAACTTAAAGAGAAACAAAACAAACAGAAGGTATATACACAGCTGAGAGAGCATAAAGACTTTTTCTTGAGCTCTCGTTATTTAGAAAGCAGAAACAGACGGATCATGGCAAAGATGTTCAGGGTGCTGGGTATCCCTCTGACCGTTAAGATAGTAGGAATCAGATATGGAAAAGAATCCTGAGATCAGTATCATCGTACCGATCTACAACGCAGAAAAGTTCATAGACGGATGTATGCAGTCGATCTACGCTCAGACCTTTACCGATTATGAGATCATTCTTGTCAACGACGGCTCTTCCGATAACAGCGCAGAGATCTGTCAAAAATACCGTGACTTAGACAGTCGTGTTACCTATCTCGAAAAAGAGAACGGCGGCGCCGGATCTGCGAGAAACATGGGTATGAAAGCGGCAAAGGGCAGGTATCTTGCCTTTCCCGATGTGGATGATTCTTTTGAGCCTGAGATGTATGAAGAGCTCTACGCGCTTGCCGACAGCAAAGATTATGACGTGGTTTTTTCCGGCGTGAAGTATTATAAGCAGACGGAGAACGGCAACGTATATGACCGCGAACAGAATATCGAAGCGGTATCTTTCCTAAACCGCGAAGACTGCCGAAAGAACATCATGACGTTTTTTCCGACGACGACCATCTTTGATGTGCCGTGGAACAAGCTGTACAAAAGAAGCGTCGCAGCAGAGAACTCGATTGTCTTCCCCGATATCCGTCGCTGCCAGGACGCTGCGTTTAATCTGGAGTTTTTCAATTGTGTCAACAGCGCCGCATCTATAAATAAAGCGTATTACCATTACATGGAAAATACCCAGTCGGATGTACAGCGAAAGTTCCCGAAAGATTATTTTGATATCAGTATGATTTATTATCAGCGGTTAATTCAGATCATTTCCTCGTGGGGAATGTATTCCGGCGATATCAAAAGGCATTATGATACTACCGTGGTTATTTCCGCCTATAAAGCGATGGAGATGTTTGACAATCCCCGATGGGGTCTTTCCAAAGAGGAACAAAAGCAGTATGTCATCACGATCCTCAACCGCGCCGATCTGCGCGGATTGCTTGAAAACGCCGACGTCCGCGAAGATGCCCTTTGGATGTACAGGATCATTCAGGATAAAGACTACGGCGCTTTTATGAGGCGTTATCGCAAAGAAAAACGCAAGGATAAGCTCAGAGAAAACAAGCTGCTGATGAAGGCGTATCATACGATAAAAAGGAATTGAGAAGGAATGAATAAGCCGATCGTAACGATCTTTGTGACCGTCTATAACATTGAAGAGTATCTCGATAGGTTCTTTGCCTGCCTTGCTGAGCAGACGATTACGGAATATGAGGTCCTGCTGATAGACGACGGATCCTCCGACAACAGTCTTGCCGTATGCAGAAAATACGCGCAGACAGATAACAGGATCAGGATACTGACATCCGAGCATATCGGGATATCCGCTGTCAGAAATATTCTCCTTTCGCAGATCACAACGCCGTTTGCCACATCACTTGACGGCGACGATTTCTTTGATAAGGATTATCTGAAGCATTTGCTGGACGCTCAAAAGAAGTATGACGCCGACTATGTGATCTCTAACATTATATTTCTTACAGAGAAAAATAAAGAGATCAAACGATTCATTCCGCGAGAGGAAGGCTTCTTTACAGAGGACGATTTTCCGCAGATCATTCCCGCCCTTTTAGAGGAAGATCGCTTGAATTATCTCTACGGGAAGCTCTACAGGGGAGCGCTGTTGAAGGATGTTCGGGTCGAGCCCGACGTCAGACAAGGCTCGGATACCATCATCAACTGCCAGTATCTTCTGAAGATCAATAACCTCGCCGTGATAGAGGACTATGATTACTGCAACATACGGTATACTTCCCGCTCTGTCACTTCCTATAACAAAGACGATTACTTCTTCAGACTGTACAAGATCAATCGTTATGTCTATGATCTGATGGAGCAAAACGGCAGGCTCGATGAAACGATGTTAAGAGCGATCGACGGAAGGATCCTGTTCTCCGGACTGTTATCGGTCAATCGCATCGCGCTCAAGAAAGAGCCGTTTCAAGACAGGTGCGCTGCAGCGACCAATGTGATTCAGAGCGAAGAGTTTCGGACTTCTTATGAACGTCAGAAGCAAAGAGGAAATCTTGACACCTATCCTTTTACGGTGATCGGGCCGGGAAAGGAAGAAGCGTATCTGAAGCTTCGCTGTGAGGTGCTCGAAATGGAGAGAAAAGACAAAAGACACGAAGAGATCAGAAAGTGGACTCCGGACTTTCTGGTAGATTTGTATCATAAAGCAAAAGCCCATAGGTAACCGATTCTTTCCGAAAAGGAATACTCTCGGGAGAATCATCAAAAAGGGGGGAGAGAACAATTGCAAAAGGTTCTGTTTGTTTTACCTTCACTGAAAACAGGAGGAATGGAAAAACTCCAGATCACGATCGCCAATAAACTGGCGGGTCTCGGATATGATGTTACGGTGATGATCTTCGGTGAAGATCGTACGCTGGAAGGGGAACTCGACGAAAACGTCAAATTCTTACAGAAAAAACCGATCGATCCGTTCGGAAGAAAGATCCCGTTTATCCGGTATGTGGTCTACGATGAAGGCGTCTGGGAGCTCAAGGCGTCTCCTAAGCAGTTCTATAAGCACTATATCGGCAAAGAGAAATACGATGTGGAGATCGCGTTTTTCAGAGGGATCTCGGTCAAGATCATTGCGGGATCTACCAACAAAGACGCGATCCATCTGACATGGGTACATTCCGATTTTCGTCATGCAAAGGGATATGACCAGTATTTCAACAGCATGGAAGAGGTCGTCGAAGCGTATAAGACATTTGATAATGTTATCTGCGTTTCCAACGAAGTGCTCGAGGGCTTCAAGGAGGTCATCGGCGATACGGGAAACCTGACGACGATCTATAATATGATCCCGGTGGAAAGGATCAGGAAGATGGCGCTGACGGAGGTGCCGGATCCGGCGCCTAAGGCGCGGCTGAATCTCGTGATCGTAGCAAGACTGCTCGATAAGGCAAAAGGCCATCTCAGGCTGATCACCGCCTTCAGCCGTTTAAGACAAGAAGAATATGACATTTCTCTGACGGTCGTCGGAGACGGACCGGACCGCGATATGATCCGCGACTATCTGCGTGTGATGAACGAAGAAGATCATGTCTATTTGGTCGGCGACCAGAGGAATCCCTACCCTTACATCAAAGCGGCGGATGTTCTGGTCTGCTCCTCCTACTATGAGGGATACAACCTGACGGTAGCGGAGGCGCTGGTTCTGGGAACACCCGTACTGAGCGTTGTTTGCTCCGGACCGTGTGAGATCCTGGATAACGGGAAATACGGTTTGCTCGTTTCCAACAGCGAGGACGGTATCTATCGCGGTATCAAGGAGTATTACGAAAAACCCGAGCTGCTCGAATATTTCAAAAAGCGAGCTGTCGAGAGACAGGGCTTTTTTGATGAGAACAAGATCGCAAGACAACTGGCGGAGCTGTTCGTCCGTTCAGATGATAAAGCATCCGAAGAAGAACCGGATGACCTTGAAAACGAATCCGAAGAATAATGTGACGTCGTAAGCGAAAAGAAAAGCGCGGAGAGAATCGACCTGTATGGCGGTTTTATCATATCGCAAGGTGATTCTGATCAAAAGGAGTAGTATGATGAAGGAACCTGTTGTGACGGTTTTTGTGACCGTATATAATATCGAAGAATATCTTGACAGATTCTT
>CAZPOG010000127.1:0-6356 GCA_964588105.1 uncultured Ruminococcus sp.
CCTTTGAGAACCTTTCTATCCATCCGGCTTCTACCGTGCTTCACTACGGCTCCGAGATCTTCGAGGGCTTAAAGGCGTACAGAAGAGCTGACGGTAAAGTTCAGCTCTTCAGACCCATCGAGAACATCCGCAGAATGAATAATTCCGCAGAGCGTCTCTGCCTGCCTCAGCTTCCCGAAGAGGATGCGCTTTACGCATTAGAAGAGTTCGTTCGCTTAGAGCAGGATTGGACTCCTTCTGCTGAGGGTACTTCTCTGTATCTCAGACCCTTTATGTTCGGCAACGACGAGAGCTTAGGCGTTCACGCGGTTCATAACGCGGAATTCCTGATTATTGCTTCTCCTGTCGGTTCCTATTACGCTGAAGGCATTAATCCCGTCAAGATCATGATCGAGGACGAGGACGTCAGAGCGGTTCGCGGCGGCACAGGTTATGCAAAGTGCGGCGGCAACTATGCGGCTTCCAACCGTGCCGGCGAGAGAGCGGAGCTTAAGGGTTATTCTCAGGTCCTGTGGCTTGACGGCGTTGAGCGCAAGTATATTGAAGAAGTTGGTGCTATGAACGTTATGTTTAAGATCAACGGTGAGATCGTTACTCCTAAGCTTACCGGTTCTATCCTTCCCGGCATCACCAGAAAGTCGATCATCGAAGTGCTCAAGAGCGAGGGCTACAATGTTTCCGAGAGACTGCTCTCTTTGGAAGAGCTGACCAATGCAATGAAGGACGGCACTCTGGAAGAAGCATGGGGCTGCGGTACTGCGGCTGTCGTTTCTCCTATCGGTGAGCTGTGCTACAAAGATCATAAGTATACTGTCTGCGGCGGCAAGATCGGCGAACTGACACAGCACCTCTATGATACCCTTACCGGTATCCAGTGGGGCAAGATCGAAGATCCCTTTGGCTGGACTGTAGAAATCTAAAGAACAAGCACATTCGGAGGCGTTTTTCACGCCTCCGTTTTTCTGTAAAAAAATTATTTTTCCCTGTTGACAAAAAGAATCGAAAGTGCTAAAATACAAGAAGTTTAAATGCGTTGATGAAATTATTCTTGATATTTCGGCATTTCAGAGAGCCGTCGGCGGGTGTGAGGCGGTATGAGAGTATCAAAGAAGTCTCATTTCGGAGCAGAGTCGCTGAACCTCAGTAAGCGGCTACGGCATGTCCCGTTATCATGGCAGAGAGCTTGTCTGAGCTCAGTGAGTGACCGTATTT
Organism: uncultured Ruminococcus sp.; assembly: GCA_964588105.1. Taxonomy (GTDB): domain Bacteria; phylum Bacillota; class Clostridia; order Oscillospirales; family Acutalibacteraceae; genus Ruminococcoides. Next base: position 1,213 of record CAZPOG010000127.1, read on the forward strand.
TTACGGTAATCAGGGTGGTACCGCGATTTTTCGTCCCTGAGGTCGTTTGACCTCAGGGCTTTTTGTTGTTTATCATTCCCTTCTCATTTCATATTTCATTATTCATATTTCATTAGTAAAAGAGGTATATGTATGAAACAGATCCAAATCTTTGACACAACCCTTTGTATGGAGAAGAACGCTTTATCCTTCAAGGAGAAACTCGAGATTGCAAGGAAGCTTGAGCGACTTTCTGTTGATGCGATTGAGCTTCCCGAGATTACGAGCGCAAAAGCAGATAAACTTCTGATACGCACGATCTCCACTTTTGTGAAGAATTCCGTGATTTCCGTTGCCGCGTCAAAGTCTCTTGACAGCGTGCGCGCTGCAGCGGATTCTCTGAAGAATACCGAGCGCGGCAGGATCCGTATTGAGCTTCCCGTTACCGCTGCGATCATGGAGTATTCTCTTCATATCAAGCAGAACAAGATGAGTGCTTATATCAGCTCTATGGTAGAAGAAGCAAAGAAATACTGTGAAGATGTTGAGTTCTGTGCAGTTGATGCGACACGTGCCGAGAGTGAATTTTTGAAAGAAGCGGTAGACGTCGCTGTTGCGGCAGGCGCTACTCTGGTTACGCTTTGTGATACCGCATGTATCATGCTGCCTGATGATTTTGCGTCATTTGTTGAACAATACGCTTCTACGCTTTCCGTACCCGTAGGCGTATCCTGCTGCAACAGAACATTCCTCTCTGTTGCCGCGTCTATTCTTTCCGTTCAGAAAGGCGCTTCCTGTGTCAAGACGGCTGTTCAGGGAGACGTCACACCGCTGAGAGGCTTCGGCGCGATGCTTAGTTCTTTAAGAGAAAATTACCAATTCGATTTTTCGATCCGATCCACCGAACTCCACAGGGCGATCGATCAGATCGAGTGGATCATCAATTCCGACAGCGCTCAGTCTTCTCCCGCTTCATCTTCAACCGTAGAAGAAGCGCCTGTTACGCTGGATATCAATGATACCAAAGAAACGGTAGCCGAAAATATCTCTAAACTTGGCTATGACCTTTCCGATGAGGATATAGACAAGGTATATTCTGAGTTTCGCAGGATCGCCAGAAAGAAGAAGGTTAATTCTAAGGAGCTGGACGCGATCGTCGCGTCTTCCGCGCTGCAGGTTCCTTCTACCTATGAGCTTTCCAGCTATGTCATTAACTCCGGTAACATTATTACCGCTTCCGCTCAAATCAAACTGCTCAAAAACGGCAGGGGAGTGGACGGCATCGCTACCGGTGACGGTCCTATCGATGCAGCTTTCAAAGCGCTTGACTCCATCTTTGACAGGCACTTTGAGTTGGATGATTTCCGTATCCAGACCGTGACAAGTGAGAAAGAAGCGATGGGTAATGCATTGGTTCGTCTGCGCACCGGCGGCAGGATTTATTCCGGTACCGGTCTCTCCACCGATATCATCGGCGCGTCCATCAGAGCGTATCTCAACGCTGTCAACAAGATCGTATACGAGGAGGATTGAGTATGAAGTTCTCATTTTCCACAAAAGGATGGCATGATAATTCTTTTGAAGAATTTTGTGATATTGCCGAATATTTGAAGTTTGAAGGCATAGAGCCTCATAACATTCATAATAAGCTGTTTACTGCGAAAGACGGCGCTTTTCATAGTCATACCGCTGCGCAGACTTTACGCAAGCTCTATGAGAAGAAGTTAAGCCTGCCTTGTATCGACGCGATTGCCGATATTTCTAATTTAGAATTAAACGATAATTCCATTGAAGAGATCAAAGCATGTATGGAGATCGCTTCTAACCTCCATATCCCGAATATCCGTCTCCGCGCCGAAAAGTTTGACGATATTCCCGCTGCGGTAAAGAACGTTAAGTCGATTATCGAAGAAGTACTTCCCGAAGCACAGGAAGAGGGAATTACTCTCTTGATTGAGACTGCCGGCGTCTTTGCTGATACCGCACTTCTCAGAGATACTTTGGAGTATTTTGCAAGCGACTTTGTCGCGTCACTGTGGAATATGTCCGCGGCGTATTTTGCTGCGGGTGAGAGTCCCGCAAAGATCATCTCTAACCTCGGCGCCTATGTCAGACATGTTCATCTCAATGACGCTGTTAAGACAGAAGATGGTATCGAGTATCGTTTGTTGGGTGAAGGTGATCTTCCGATCGAAGAGATGATGAAAGCGCTTCGATCAGTCAACTACGACGGATTTATCTCGCTTGTCTGGGATCCGAAGTACTTCCCCGAGCTCGATGATATGGAGATCATTTTCTCCCAGTTTATCAGCTTTATGAGCCGTTTCTCGGATACTTCAAAGAACGAGAGTGCGCTGTATTATAATAATCGCCATACCGGAAAGTTCGTTTGGAAGAAAGAAACATTGATTGAGGCAACTTTCTCCGATGTTCTTGACCGTATGGTAGAAGAATTTCCCGATCAGCTGTGCTTTAAGTATACGACTCTGGATTATACCAGAACCTACAGTCAGTTCCGCGACGACGTCGATGATTTCGCCAGAGCATTGGTATCTTTAGGCGTAAAGGCAGGATCCCATGTTGCTGTATGGGCTTCTAATGTTCCTCAGTGGTATATCGCGTTCTGGGCTACCGTTAAGCTCGGCGCTGTTTTGGTGACCGTGAATACTGCTTATAAGATTCATGAAGCGGAATACCTGCTCAAGCAGAGTGATACCCACACTTTGGTGATCACCTACGGCGATAAATTTACTTCCTATGGTCAGATTATTCGTGAGTTGTGTCCTGAACTGGATAACGTTAAAGACGGCGAACAGCTTCACGCAAAACGTCTTCCGTTCTTACGCAATGTTATCACTGTCGGATTTGAGCAGAAAGGCTGTTTGACTTGGGAAAAGGCTCTCGAGTATAAATCCAAGACGCCGAGATCCGAAGTCCTGAAAATGGCGGCGCAGGTATCCAAGGATGACGTCTGCAATATGCAGTACACCTCCGGTACCACAGGCTTCCCCAAGGGAGTTATGCTGACCCATTATAATATTGTTAACAACGGCAAGAATATTGGCGATCGCATGGATCTTTCTACCGCCGATCGTATGATGATCCAGGTACCGATGTTCCACTGCTTCGGTATGGTGCTGGCGATGACCGCATCCGTAACCCACGGTGTTACGATGCTGCCGCTGCCGTATTTCTCACCTAAGCCTGCGCTGGCATGTATCAACAACGAGCATATCACCGCTTTCCACGGCGTTCCGACAATGTTTATTGCGATGTTGGAGCATGAAGATTTTCCCAAGACAGATTTCTCCTATATGAGAACCGGTATCATGGCGGGATCTCCCTGTCCGATTTCTGCAATGAACGACGTTGTCAACAAGATGAATATGACCGAGATCACGATCGTTTACGGTCAGACAGAAGCCTCTCCCGGCTGTACGATGAGCTCTACCGAGGATTCCATCGAGGTCAGAGTCTCCACCGTCGGCAAAGAGCTCCCCGAGATCGAGTGTAAGATTATTGATCCCGAGACAGGGGAGGAGTGTCCTCCGAATGTCACCGGTGAATTTGTTGCGCGCGGTTATAATATTATGAAGGGCTACTACAAAATGCCCGAAGAAACTGCCAAGGCGATCGACAAAGACGGTTGGCTCCACACCGGAGACCTCGCCTGCAAGACCGAAGAAGGCAACTACAAGATCACCGGTCGTCTGAAGGATATGATCATCCGCGGCGGTGAGAATATCTATCCCAAAGAGATCGAAGAGTTCATCTATACCATCCCGCAGGTTTCCGATGTACAGGTCATCGGCGTGCCCTCCGAGCAGTACGGCGAGGAGATCATGGCATGCGTGATCCTTAAAGAAGGGGAGACCATGACCGAGGAAGAGATGAAGTCTATCATCGGTGCGAACATGGCGCGTCATAAGGTGCCGAAGTATGTTGACTTTGTCGACACCTTCCCGATGAATGCCGCCGGCAAGATCTTAAAATATAAAATGCGTGAAGACGCGATCGAGAAGCTCGGCTTACAGAAGGCCGCGGGTATCGAGACCGCGTAAGGGAGATCAATATGAGAGAAGGTTACTATATCATTGACTCCCACTGTCACATTTATCCCGAAAAGATAGCCGATAAGGCGGTAGCCGGTACCGATAGATTCTATGATACCGTCGCTGCCTGTAAAGGCACTCCTGCCGATCTGGTGATACAGGATCAGAACTCCGGTATCGACCACAGCATCGTACAGTCCGTTGCGACAACGCCCAAGCAGGTGCGATCCATTAACGAATTCATCGCGCGTTCGGTGAAGGAGTCAAACGGCAGACTGACCGGGCTCGGCACCATGCACCCGGATTCCGATGATCTGAGAGCGGATGTACAGCATTTAGTCGATCTTGGTTTGATCGGTATCAAGCTCCATCCCGATATCCAGCAGTTCAAAATTGATGACTACCGTTGTTTGAAGATTTACGAGCTGTGCGAGGAGTTTCATCTTCCGATCCTGATGCACACAGGCGATAAGCGATACGACTATTCCAATCCCAACCGTCTGGTACCGATATTGAAGATCTATACCAATCTGACGTTGATCGGCGCGCATTTCGGCGGCTGGTCGATCTGGGAGGAAGCATCCAAGGCGCTGTGTGATATTCCGAATTTGTATGTTGACTGTTCTTCTACAATGCCTTTTGGCTTACCCTTAGGTACGACAGAGGAGCTCATTCATCGTTACGGCGCTGAGCGTGTTCTCTTCGGCACCGACTATCCGATGTGGTCTCCCGAAAAAGAACTTCAGAAAGGAGGAAAAGAGAGTGGCCGGATGGCCACGGCCGCCCGCGCCAAGGACAGGTGCATGCCCCCGCCGGGTCGCGCTTTCTTGAGCTGGTCTTGTGGCAGAGTTGCGATCAGGTACGCGGCCGGCCCCACCCGGGAGTGCTGGCCCGTGTGCCTGACCCCGCCTCGCACTTGCCCTCCGACTTCGGGGTGTTCTCTGTTCGGTGACTGCTCTTGTGGTCGAGGCCTGGAGAGTAACCCGCGACTGATCCGGTGAAGGGGAGCATGTAGGGGGCGCGAACACTACTCCCCAATCAGAGACCCCGCACGCCGCGGTAGCGGAAACACTGCAGCTGCGGATGTTCTCAGTTTCAGGCTTGAAAGGGCAA